>NZ_QUOK01000001.1:0-370235 GCF_003390325.1 Rhodohalobacter sp. SW132
TTTTTGAAAATCGCCTGAACAATCTTCGCGAGCGCATTCTGGATCAGCGCCAGGAGGTGTATTCCGGGCTCGATCTCAGTTTTAAGGCAGAAAGTGCCGAACTCATTCGTCAGCGCGCACTTCAGGCACCTCGTCAAATTTCCACCAATGAGGCAAAAATTCCCCAAATTCCGTTACAAGTTTATCAGTATCGATTTCTGGATGAAGATCAAACTCCATACCTGGTCACGTTTATCGAAAGCGAACCCCGTGAGGCGTTTATGATCGATTTCTCCAGAAACAGACCCGATGATATCCCCTTAGCAAGCTTACTTCGTTCAGATTCCGTGAATGTACTCGTTCCACAGTATGTCCTGGAGCATAGTCTGCAATCGTATGATTCCAGCTGGCTGATTGAAAATATAAAGTCGGATGAAGCTCCGTTCAGGATTCTTAGAAATGAATTTCTGCCCGGTGCACTTACCGTTTTCACATCACCGCACAACAAACGTGGTCAGCGTTCGGTTTCTGCGGAATTAAAAAATATCGACCCGAATTCACAATCTGCCGCTCTCGATACACCCTATCCGAAAAGCACCCGCGGACTCGGAAGTATTCATTACCGTGAACCTGAGCCGCTTTTGGCAAACCCCGATTCACTTCAGCTTGCGGATCTCGTGCTGGGATATGATCTGCGTGAAGAACCATCAGACCACTTCTTACCCTTCACTGTTGCCAATAATCAAACCATTCCATGGCAGGAAACACTTGTACTCCATTTTGAAGTGTATAATCTCGCTGTACAACCCAACGGTTTCTCGCGGTTTGAGCTCACCTACCGTATTCTTCCGATTGATGAGAGCGGGAAGGTTCTCACCGATCAAACCGAGTTTATTCTTACGCTAAACTTTACAAGCGAAGAAAATCGCCTCACTGAAGATCTTGAAATTGAAACGGCAGATCTTAATCCCGGCCTCTACCAGCTGCGTGTTCAAATCACCGATGTACATAACTCGCAGACGATGAACCGTACCACCCGGTTTGAAGTATTGGAATAAGCGTACTATCACCTCATTTTTCAGAATATATGAACATCTTTACCATCATTATCCTGGCCGCAATTTTGATCGATTTTACGCTGGGAATCATCTCAAACCGCCTGAATCTGAAGGCGCTGAGCCGCGAACTCCCGGATGAATTTGAGGATGTTTATGATGAGCAGACATATGCAAAATCCCAGGAGTATACACGCGTAAACACCCGGTTTGGCTTTCTTACCGGCACCGTCGACTTGCTGCTTTTGCTTGCATTTTGGTTTGCAGGCGGCTTTAACTGGCTCGACCAGTGGGCGCGAGGATTTGAATTTGGTGTGATCGGCACCGGCCTGATTTTTATCGGTGCGCTGGTTGTTGCTAAAATAGTCATCTCCCTGCCGTTCAGCGTCTATTCTACCTTTGTGATTGAGGAGCGATTTGGTTTCAATAAAACAGACGGCAAAACATTTGTGATGGACCGCCTGAAAGGAATGATGCTCTCTCTGCTAATCGGTGCACCGCTTTTGGCCGGAATTATCGCCTTTTTTGAATATGGAGGTACCTGGGCCTGGGTTTATGCCTGGCTCGCAGTTACGGCTTTTTCCCTGGTGATGCAGTACATAGCCCCCACCTGGATCATGCCGCTCTTCAATAAATTTGAACCGCTTGAAGATGGAGAGCTTCGGCAGGCAATCGAAGCCTATGCCGAAAAAGTAGATTTTCCGCTGCAGGGCATTTATGTGATGGACGGATCCAAACGATCATCGAAATCAAACGCATTTTTTACCGGCTTTGGAAAAAATAAGAGAATCGCACTTTTTGATACACTGATTGAAAATCACACTACGGAAGAACTGGTGGCTGTTTTGGCTCACGAAATCGGTCATTATAAAAAGAAACATATCGTAAAAAATATGGTGATCAGCACACTCCATACAGGGATCATGTTCGCATTGCTCTCCATTTTTCTGCAGGTGCCCGCGCTGTTTGATGCCTTTTTTATGGAGGAGATGAGTGTATACGCCGGTCTTTTGTTCTTTGGCCTGCTCTACTCACCGGTTGAGACACTGCTCGGTATTTTTATGCAGATGATGAGCCGTAAACATGAGTTCGAAGCGGATCATTATGCGGCATCCACCACAGGCCAGCCGGAACAGATGGTGAACGTGTTGAAAAAACTCTCAAAAGATAATCTGAGTAATTTAACTCCACATCCATTTTACGTATTCCTGAACTACTCCCATCCTCCGGTATTACGGCGGATTGAATCGATCCGGAGATCCGGTTAAAACATTATAATTATGCAAAACCTTCAGGAACCACGTTCTTATCGTGTCATCGACAAAATGTTGCATGGACATCGAATGTGTAATTAATATCGAGTTTTACTGGATCAGGATATGATACAAGGTTAAATCAACCGATTATCTATTTTGAATAGCTCACCCTTTCGATGGCAATAGTTTTGCCGATTGTAAATTAAAAGTGGTTCCGTATATTGGCTCACAATATTGGGGCCCATTGCATTATAGGTTTTAGATTATTGAGTTCTCCATCTCATAACATAACGGATGATTTTTGGATGAAGAAGCTATTTTCAGGCTTTTTAACAGTTCTTCTATCTGTTCTTTTCCTTAGCTGCGGAAGGGAAGAGGTACCACCGCCACCTGATACCGATTCTGAAACGCTCAACCAGCTTTTAAACGGTGCTCCTTTTAGCCGTATTAATCTGCATGAATCGGGTGCTGATACACTTATGTTGCCGGGCGGACAAGTTGTAGACCGTTTTCCAATTGGAGGAGAAACCCGCAGATTCAGAGGCCCGGACCAGGTTGTTGTACATGGCGAACAGCTTGTTGTGTTGGAGTATACCAACCCAGAGCTTTATGTGCTGAATCGAGAGGGAGAATCCATCCGCATTTTGAATAGCGGGGATCAACTTAGCAGACCCACAGCGATTATGAGCGACGGGACCAATCTGTATGTCTATGATGATGATGAGAAAACACTGGCACGTTTTGATTCACAGCTCGAATATCAGGAGTCAGTATCTTTCCGGAACCCGTATTTTATGCCCGGATCCGTTGGAATGAACCGCTCATACATCCTGTATCAGCCTGATGAAGCAACCGGATTTCGCGTTTCAGAAACGGACAAAAAGCTGCTTACAGTTGTTCGGAATGATCAGGCGCACACAACGGCAGAAGAACTGATGCCGCGTATTATTCCTTCCGGCAAGCAACCCGGCGGATTTAACAACCTCACTTTTTCAATCAATCGTGAAAATTCCATTGTTGCTGCATATCCGGCGCTTCCATATATCTTTATCTTCCATGAGTTTGAACACAGTCACACCATTCTATTTGATGAAGAGCCTTTCGCCGCAATTGAGAACCCGCCTCTTTCGCCATTTCAGCCCGTTATGGGGGAAGCTGTAAGTGTCCGCAGTTTGATTGATTATCTCCATATTACAGATCATGGAGATGTTTTGGTTTTCAGTCAGGGTGAGCTATTTCATCTGAAAACCGAAAAATCTGGGACCTACACACTATCCTCACGATACGTGCTGGTTCGGGGTGATACAGGCGAGAGAATCAATTCGCTGAGCAGTATCAGCAACGTTCCCGACGATCCTGACCGGTTTTATGGAACCGGCGATGGAATACTTTTCGGCCTGATTCTGCCCGGATGATTTTATGTGTTCCCCGGGCAGTAACCGGCAATAACAAGTATGTTATTTGAACTTTTTAAACACTACGATACCGTTGTGGCCGCCGAATCCGAATGTATTGCTCATCGCAACATTCACATCTTTTTCGATTGAGTCGCCAAATACAATATTCATACTTTCCGGTACCTCCGGATCGCGGTTTACTGTATTTATCACACCGGGAATCACTCCATCCGTAATCGCCTTGATTGATGCGATAGCCTCTGCCGCTCCGGCTGCTCCCATCAGGTGACCGGTAATCGACTTGGTTGCCGTAATACTGAGATGATCAGGGGTGTCACCAAATACTTTTTGAATGGCTTTGATCTCGCTGATATCGCCTACCGGAGTAGAAGTTGCGTGCATATTCAGGTGATCCACATCTTCGGGATTCAATTCCCCATCCTTCAGTGCGCGTCTCATCCCTTCTGCCGCTCCAAGTCCTTCGGGGTGCGTTGCTGTAATATGATAGGCATCGGCGGTCATAGCTGCACCAGATACTTCTGCATAGATCGTTGCACCGCGGGCTTTGGCGTGTTCGTATTCTTCAAGGATCAGAGTACTGGCACCTTCGCCCATCACAAATCCGTCGCGATCGGTGTCAAACGGCCGGGATGCGGTTGCGGGGTCATCATTTCTTGTACTCATCGCTTTCATCGCTGAAAAACCTCCAAATGAAGCCTCCGTGATCGGCGCCTCGGAACCTCCGGTAATAATCACTTTCGCTTTACCCCACCGGATGTAATTAAACGCATCCATAATTGCGGTGTTGGATGTGGCGCATGCAGATACAGTTGAGTAGTTGATGCCCATCAATCCATATTTCATGGAAATCATGCCGGCGGCCATATTCATAATGAGGCGGGGTACAAAAAATGGGCTGAATCTCGGTTCAAAATCATTGGCTGCGTAGTTCCGGACTTCTTCCTCGAATGTTAACATTCCGCCCTGACCGGTCCCCCAGATTACACCCGTATCAAAAGGGTCCATAGAATCGAAATCAAGCCCTGAATCTTCCACCGCTTCTATAGTAGAAACCAGTGCATATTGGGTGAAGGGATCGGTTCGCTTTATCTCATTTCGATCAAGTTTTTCTTTTGGGTTGAACTCTTTCAGTTCAGAGGCAAAGTGAGTGCGAAATCTCGAAGCATCAAACTTCGTAATTCCGGCTGCGCCGCTTTGCCCCTCTTTTACCGAATTCCAAAAATCGTTTACATTATTACCTACCGGTGTAAGAGCACCGAGACCTGTTACGACAACTCGTTTCATTGTAGACGTTTAAATTTTTTATAGCTGTTACTGAAATCTTTTTGAAAGATAAGACAGAAATGAGTGGTATTGAAATTGTGCCTTACTCAAACAGTGCAAAAGTCAACGGTGGTTGCTGAGAGAAATTTGTTCCGGATCAGATATTATAATTTGTGGCAGGTTGTTATGCAGGCGTATCGTTCCGCTAATGCAAACGGAACGGTTTAAAAAAAACTCTTCCGGAGGAGAACGGAATTTATGTCTGTCTGACCCGAAGATTACCCCTGTAAACGCCGGTTCAGGATAGGGTTTGTCCAGGTTGAGAAACGTCGGGGTGCCATCAGACTGCGTTATATAGTCAGCCGAGACCACAGTTCCGCATACTTCAGCAGGTGTGCCGATGTGTTCCCCGGCCTCTAAAGCAGAGATAGTTATTCCCGGCTCTGGCGGTGCTGACCCCGGATCTATAATGCGTGATAAAACCAGGGCCAGTACCAGCACCAGCGCTACCAGCGGCAGCAAGTACGGGATTGATTTCCGGATCTTCTCAATCAAACTTCAATGGTTACTTGCCACGACTCATTAATATACCAACTACCATAACCAGCGCAGAAATGACTATCGGTATCCAGTCGCCGGTACTCACTGCAACATCAGCACCCAATACTTCAAAAGATTCTGATTCCTGCATATATTCGTATGTGAAAAAGATTACACCCACTAAACCACCAATTGAAAGTATATACCCAAGTATTTTCATTTTTCCTGATTTTATTTAAAGGTTAACAGTAGTATAAGTTATTCAAATAAAATAAGTTTCAAGAATTTTATACAGGTTAAGAATCATTTTTAAAGACCAAAGTTTAAAGGTCAACCTCTTCTTTCGTACCTTTCACGGCTTGATTAAAAAAAATAACCCCATTTAATAAATTTCTTTTCTAAACCGATATGAGTATATCAACCCGTTTTATCGCTTTCTTTTTTTCGTCTGTATTTTTTCTTGTTTCAGTTTCTGTACTTCAGGCACAGGTATTGAATGTTGAGAGTTTCCGCACCCAGGCCGACGCTGATACCACAGCCGCCTGGAACGGAGAAACCGTATTTGATGTGAGTCTGAGCAAATTCAACGAGCAGGTTTTTAAGCTGGGCAACGAGACCAATGCCGCCTATTTCACTGGAAAGCACCGCTATCTCTTTTTAACCAGTGTGGAACTGATCAATGTGGATGGTTCGAGCGTAATCAGCAACGGTTATTTTCACCTGCGCGGCACATTTGTTGAGCAGCGCCGGTTTTCACCAGAAATTTTCACACAGTTTCAATACAATGAAAATCTTGGCCTGAAAGAACGCTTTCTGGCGGGTGGTTCAGTTCGGTACAGGTTTCTGAACCGGGATGATATTCGCGGGAGCGTGGTAACAGGACTGATGTATGAACACGAAAAGTGGGGCACCCAGGAACAGCCTAATATTGTGAATGAATACATCAAGAGCACATCAAACGTCGCTATCCGGGGACAGCTGAGCGAAACCACCCAGCTTTTAATGATCGGATACTACCAGGCCAGGCCCGATCAGTTTCTGAAACCCCGTGTTACGTCAGAGAATCAGCTTAACATGAGAATATCACGCCATCTCACCTATCGCGTTCGATTTACACTTACCTACGATACTGAGCCCGTCATTGATATTCCAAACCTCACGTATACACTACGCAACGGTTTGATAATCTCTTTTTAGACCCAAACCCTATCAACGACATCACAGGCCCCGACCGGCGATCTCCTGTTTTGCTCGGCGAGGCCTATTATCAATGATTAAATTTCATCACTTCCTCCCCTCGTTTCGGTGCTCTGCACCGAAACGCTTACCCATAAAGCTCTGCTTTCTCTCCTCGTTATGGGCGGCATCACTCTTTGTGAGACACAAACCCTGATTAGTCACATCGCGTACCCCGAGCCGCGATCTCTGCCAGATCGCTTGGTTTCCAATCCAAATATGAGCTAAACACCTGAACTCTCAATCAGAGACTCCTTTTTTTCTTTTGAGTACTGTTTAATCTCGTATTCCCGTACGCACGCGGCAGAACGATCAGGAAGCTCCTCCATGTACACCATTGCCTTCGGTTTGTGTGCTTTTAGGTATTTAGCCCCCGTACCCTGCCTGTGTTGGTGCCATCGTCGGATGACATGATTTGTACTGCCGGTATAAAGGCTGCCATTCGTACATCGAATAATATATGTGAACCAGGTTTCTTTCATTTGATTGTGTGGTCGGGTCTTTTCATTAACATCGGGTATAACCACGATGGGGGCAAAGGATTTTTGCAAAGGTAACAAAGGAAGAGTTATTCCATGTCTCTCCTCACAGCGTTCCTCGTTCCGGTGCTCTGCACCGAAACGCTCGCACGTAAAGCTCCGCTTTTCACAATATCAAAGATACCGCACCGTGGCATAATACAATTTATTATCTGAAATCTATCACCTCAAACCTCCTCACGGCGCACTCGGCCCTAAAATCACCGCATTCAGGAACAGGCGATCCGCACCCCGCCAGTAACCGCGGAAGTTGATATCTTCAGCAAAGGCAATGACGCGTCCGGAGCCGACCCGCTCCTCATATGCAAAGACACTGCCGGGGGTTCGTTCAAGATTCTCATCCCAGGCGTGGCCTGAAAGTTTCGATTCGCCTTCTGAAACCAGAATCGGCGTATTTCGGCGGGGTGTTGGAGCGCCTTCGGGTTTTGTATAGATCCGGCTGGAATTGATCAGCGCAGGAAATCCATACGAATATCCGGATGTGAGCCAGTTTTCCTCATCCAGATCCGTCTGAAAAAATGCCCCGGGAACCGTGACTCGCTGAGCATCTTCATTTTCTTCTTTGTCGTACCAAGTGGTTAATTCGGTAAGTTCAAGTTGATTTCGCACGAAATCCGTAGCCGATCCAATGGCCACCAGTGTTCCGCCGTCACGAACCCATCTCTGCAGGCGGCTAATTCCATCCTCACCCAGCATTTCAGCAAACTGACCCGCACTTGAAATCTCGGGAAGTACAATCACGTTGAATCGTTCCAGTTTCGTACTGCCAAGTGAGCGGGTTTTCATCACGATATGGGGAATTTCATAGGTACGATCGAGTGTGTGCCAGGCCCATCCAAAGGAGTAAGCGTCAATCGGGTGATCCCCAATCAGCGCAATCTTCGGTTCTGATATCCGGGTTCCCTCAACAGATCCCAATGGCGGATATCCCTCATCCGCCTGGCCACTGTCAACCGGATCCACATCCAGACCAAACCGATCTCTCAGCTCCGACACTGCACGATGTACATCATCAATATTGCCATCGGTCCGAACGATCACGGTTCCAGATGCGTACGGCTTTTGGTTCACCTGCGTGGGTTTGAAAAGTACATGGATTCGGATATCCTGCTCCCGAAGGTAGGGAATAGCGGATAGCGCCTTCGACTGGTTTCCGTCAATAAGATAAGCGTACCGGGCGCGCTGCAGAGGCGTGTCGCTTCCGGTTTGAACCGGCTCTGTCACCCGTTCGGCGGAGACGGAACTGCTGCTCGTTGTGCTGAATCCCTGCAGGTTGTAGAGCAGCGGCAGCGACCACGATGTGATGTCATAAAAACGCGGATTCTCGCCTCGATCCACCCGCTTACGCGCCTCTTCAAGAAACTCTTCGGGCATCGGTACTTCGGGGTCCAGTATATTTCTGATGAAGCTGTGTCGCGGCTGTGAGGCTTCAATCATGTAGGTGCCTTCTGCAAACGTGTGACTTCCCAACGACTCGCCGTTTCGGTCTGTCGTGTTTCGGATGGATGACTCTCCCGTCAGCCTGTATACCTCTACACCACTTCTCATGAGCAGATTCACGGCTTCAGCCACCAGGTTGGGATCTCCTTCCGGTTTGATCAGGTACCGGACCGTGCCGCTGGTTCCGGCATCAATCGCGCTGACGTTCTGTTGGTAGTAATCCGTAATGAGTTCATGACGACGATCGCTTGAAAGCTTCACCATCGCACGGAACGCCAGGTACTGCTGATGAGCCGCGTCCGCCAGCGTACGAACCGAACCATCTGACAATTGCAGGCCAAAACCACGGCTTGATCCCTGCTCATACAGCATTCCAACCGCTCCCTGGTGAGTCATGTAGGAGGTAAAATAGGCCGGGTAGAAAAAGTTGAAGATCTCACCTTTCGTATACTCCACGTGGTTCTCATCAAAAATATCGGCGTGAGCATTGCCGTAGTGTTCAAACCATCTGCTGGCGTAGTCGGGGAAAAGGGGCGAGACGGGATCAGTCGGAGGATCCACGTAAAACTCAGTGTTTGCTCCCATCTCGTGTGCGTCAACCCCGGCTTGCGGCCTCCACTCGCGGAGAATAGCCGCACGATTCCGGGTCTCGTTATGTGTATGTGCAAACCAGTCGCGGTTTAGATCAAAATAGTAGTGGCTGGTCCGATATTTTCGAGCCTCCCAGCCGTTGAAGTCGTTCGACCAGTCGTCATTATCGGCGTGAACGGTCCGTCCCAGCATTTGATGATTGGTTTGGGCAAACGCATCGCGGCCATCGGAGTTGATGTTGGGATCGAGCACCATCACCGTATTGCGAAGCTGCTCGAGAGTCTCGGGATCATCCGATGTGGTAAAATGCTCCAAAAGCTTTAACACTCCCTCTGTGCCTGAGAGTTCAAACCCGTGAATCGATCCTGCCAGGTAAAGAATCGCCGGCTGGTTTTCGATAATCTGTTCCGCTTCCGATGAAGAGACTGTTCGAGGATCATCCAGCTTTTGCCCGTTCTCTTTGATCTCATCAATCCGTGCGTGGTTATCTGGGTGGGTCAATACAGCACCCATCTGTAGTTTGTGGTTGTAGGTGGTTCCGATTTCAAAAATTGTTACCCGGTCGGAGGCTTCATCCAGGTATTTAAGGTAATCTGCAATCTGGTGGGTTTTTGTGATGCGGTCGCCAAAGTCATGGCCCACAACATCCTGGAAACTTTTTACCTGACCAAAAAGAAGAACGGGGATCAGGGCAAATATTGATAAGAAGAGCGATAAACGGAGTAAGGGTCGTGGCATGCTTTTTATGGTTGATTTACAATTGGAGAGTTCCGCTTACAGAATATTTAATTGAAGGGTAATGTGAAAGGTGAAAATCGTGAAATAATAATCTTTTAGCGTTTTAAAAAGCAGAACCTGCAAGAGTCCGTCAGGTCCTCGCAGAGTTCTATATAAAAGGAATAACGATTTTTTCCGATGAATCTCTTCATAACTCATCCCCCGACTCCAATAATTAACATCACTAATAAAAACTTTCACCTTCAATATTCATCACTTTTGTTTAACCTTGGGGTAGGTTCCATAAAGCCCGTACGAAAGGAATAATCATACAATGCGGGCTGTAAACTACGCTGGAAATCACAAATCAGGTTTGGGATCACGAGCACAATCGTTTTCCAATCCTGATGTTGCTGATCCAAAATCTGCAATAATTCTTTATGAGAAATATATTTTCATTCCTGGTTGTCTTGCTTATAACAGCATTAACTGTCTTTCTGCTATCTATTCCCCTTGGGCCGCTGCCACCCGCCGGGGCCTTTTTCCAGCCTACACAAGGGTTTTGGGCCAACGCAGAAACGCGATCGGTAACGGGTGAACTGAATCTAAATGAAGCAGGCTTGAATGAGCCAGTAGATGTCTTTTTTGATGAACGCGGCGTCCCACACATTTTTGCAGAGAATGATGAGGATCTCTATTTCGCCCAGGGATATGTAACGGCGCGGGACCGTCTATTCCAGATGGAGCTGCAGATTCGTGCTGCCGGTGGTAAACTGGCGGAATGGCTCGGGCCGGATCTGATTGAGCACGATCGCCATCAGCGAAGGCTGGGCATGCTTTACGGAGCGGAACAGGCGATGGAAAAGATTGGTGAAAATGATACCGTCCGTACTGTAATCGAAGCGTATGCTGCCGGAGTAAACGCGTATATCAATACTCTGACCTACGAATCCTACCCGCTGGAGTATAAAATTCTGAATGTGAAACCGGCCGGGTGGGAGCCGATAAATACCGCTCTTCTGCTCAAATATATGACCCAGATGCTGGCTGGCCGTTCCGATGATTTCAGGACCAGCAACACAATGGCTTATTTCGGCGAGGAGTTTGTTGATGAATTTCTAAGTACCCGCCCATCGCTCATGGATCCAATCATTCCGCCGGAAACCGAATGGGAGTTTTCCGCCGAGTTGCCGGAACGGCTTGGCACACTCTATCAAGCCGGGTTCACAGAGCAGATTGAACCCTGGCAGCCCGATCCGCTAAACGGCAGCAACAACTGGGTGGTGGACGGCTCAAAAACGGAAGGCGGGTACCCAATCCTATCCAACGATATGCACCTGAACATGAGCCTGCCCTCCATATGGTACGAGGTACAGCTTCGAACTCCCGATTCCAACGTGTATGGGGTTAGTCTGCAGGGCACACCCACGGTGATTGTCGGGTTTAATGAACAGATTGCCTGGGGTTCCACCAACACCGGCGCTGATGTAATGGACTGGTATGAAATCACATTCCGGGATGAAAGTAAAAACGAATATCTGCATGACGGGGAGTGGAAACAGGTCAGCCTCCGCACAGAAACAATCGCTGTAAAAGGTAGAGAAGCCGTAACCGATACGATTCGTTTCACCCATCACGGGCCGGTTTATGAAACAGAACAGGAGACACCGGTCAGCCAGACGATCCAGCACGATCATGCACTGCGATGGATTGCTCACGACCCGTCCAATGAACTGATCACCTTTTATATGCTCAATCGAGCCGGGGATGTTGATGATTTCCGCGAAGCATTCCGAAACTATCAGGCACCGGCACAAAACATGAATTATGCCGGTGTGGATGGCAACATCGCAATGCAGACCGGCGGGCGCTTTCCGCTGAAGTGGGAATACCAGGGAAGGACTGTTAGTGACGGATCGGACTCTCGCTACGACTGGGGCGAGTACATTCCGTTTGAACAAAATCCATATTCGATCAATCCCGAGCGCGGATTTTTGAGTGCTGCGAATCAATTTCCAACAGCAGAAAACTACCCGCATTACCTGGGTGAGGCGTTTGCACCTTATGAACGGGGACGACGAATCAATGACCTGCTTCGGGATATGAACTCCATTACCGTTCAGGATTTTGATGAGATGCTGATGGATGAATTTAGCTACCACGCTTACACGCTTCTGCCCGTTTTGCTCGAACACATAAACGAATCAGCCCTGGATGACAGTCAATCAGGGCTGCTTAACCTGCTCCGTAACTGGAACTATCAAAACACGGCGGATCAAATAGAGCCATCTGTTTTCAGGCAATGGTGGCTGGAGTTAAACCGTGCCATCTGGGACAATAAGTATGATACTGAATTCCCGATGCGAAGACCGGATCGGGATAAAACCGTGGATCTTATTACACAAGATCCGGACTCTGACTGGTTTAATAATGTAGATTCAAATGAACGGGAAACTCTGGCTGATTTAGCTCTCTCTTCATTTACAGAAGCGATCGACCATCTCTCTTCACGATATGGCGAACCCGGAGAGCCCTGGCATTGGGGATATGTAAACCGGACTCCCTTAAACCATATCGGCCAGATTCCAGGGATGGGGATCGAAAACGTATTTACCGGCGGAGGTGCTGAATCAATCAACGCCATCCGCGGCAGTCATGGTCCTTCCTGGAGAATGGTTATGGTGCTTGATCCGGCTGGGGTGCGGGGTTACGGCGTCTATCCCGGCGGACAAAGCGGCAATCCGGGTTCTAAAACCTACGATGAGTTTGTAGAAATCTGGCAGGCAGGTGGCCTTTACGAACTGCAATTTCTGAGAGAAAAACCATCAGAAAAAGAGGGATTTCCGCTGATCATTCGGTTTGAGTGAATCAGTCCTGATTTTAAAAAATAAAAAAAGCCGAAGGAGATTTAACTCCTTCGGCCTGAATAATCCACAATATAGTGTCCGGTTTACCGGCCGTCTATATTGTGCTTTGGTTACGAGTAAAGATTAATCAGAATAAAAATTTCAGCCATTGCTTCCAGGTCAAGCTCAACCAGATCTTCGCTCCGGCTTTCAACTTCTGACTCCACACTGCTGGTAAATGTAGTGTAGATATCACCCAGCAGATTTGCATCAATTACGCCGGAAATTGCATTTTCAAATACAAACTTAGCTCCGCCGTTTGAATTGATTTCCGCATCAATATCAACAATCACCTGAGCTTCCACGTTGGAGTCATTCTCCATCGCTGTTCGCACTTCTTCGTGATACGCTTCAAATGCAGCTTCAATCTCTGATGAAGCTCCGCTGCTTGCTTCAATTTCAGTTTTCAGATCTGCACCCGCATCTGCGATTGCTGATACTGTAGTTTCTGACATGCCGGATGCTTCTGCATTCGTCTGGGCAGCAAAGTCAACCGCTGTAGCAGCATAGAGAGACGCAGACGCTCGAACGGAGTTTTGAATCTCTTCAGATTGATTGGAAATGCTGTTATGGAGCGCATTTTTCTGCATGTGAATCATAGTAGCAACTTCACCGGCTTGAGCTCCCGCTTCGGTATAGGCATCAATCTTGGCGTCAATCAGTGATTTAAACGCTGCGCGAAGATCCTCGGAATCAGCGGCTGCTTCAGCATTTGTTTCATATTCAAACTGGGCTTCAGCAATCAAATCGGCAGATTGTTCAAGAATTGCTTCGCCGTCACCATCAGCAGCTTCTGCAAAAAAAAACTCGGCTCTCGCTTCTGCATAATTTGTAATTGCGGTGGCGATATCAGCCGATGCCGAACTTTCTGCGTTTATTTCAGCAGCCGTTTCCGGACGGATCACGGTTTCAATATCCGTTTTCCAGACAATGTCTGCATTCCCAACTGAAACAATTTCAGCAAATACAGCCGTTTCAGCAGTTGATTCACCGTTCAAAGGCTTCAGGCGATACGATTGATTGTTTTCGATCTCAGCCGAGATGAATCCCCTCAACTCGCCTTCGCTATGTTCTGCGATCACTACAATCTGATTTGCAGCATTTACATCCACTTGCAGGGAGAATTCACCGGATGCATTTGCTTCTGTTTCCGTTCCCGCAATCGTTTCAAACGACCCGTCAGTCGTAATTCGTGCGGCAGTTACGGTAGTGCCCTCCACGTTAGAGTTGGAGGTTTGAGCTTTCGCCTGGGATTGGTTGGTTTCTATGGATCCGTGGATCGTCGCTTCCTGGTCTTCAGATACACCAGTGCTGCTATCGGAGCAAGCAGCTAGTCCAATTATTAAAATAAAACTTAATATTGTTCCAATTTTATACTTTAAAAACATATAGATGAATCTTTTAGTTTTAGGTTCAATCCCTTCTATAGAAGTTTTGAGATGATGTTCCGATTTCTAATATAAACATGTTTAAGTCATTGAAATTAAATAGTTTATAGCTATTTATAATTAAAAATACTACGAATGGTATAACGAAATTTATTGCAATTAAAATGAATATTTGAGATTGTGAATGGCAATGGCGGAAACAGTCCATTAAGGGCGATAATTAAGTTGGTTCGGCAATAATTATGTCATGCCACGCCCCGGCGTGGCATCTCCTGCCCACTTCCCGAGGCTTAGGGATGCGAGATGACGCCATTGATTAGACTGTTTTTGTGATATCCGTCAAATTTTAGAATCGAACTCATGCCAAAAGTAAATTTCCGGCAGGTATACAGCACTTGAGTAATCAATGAATCATATATAAACTACCGGCACTCGTTTTTTTGAAATTCACTTATCTGTTGCCAATCCGGTATAACAACTGTGGCATATTCTATATAATGTTGTGAATATATATCGCAGGTAAGAGTATTTGAATCAACAGTTTAATTGGGTTTAGACTGAATAGGATGCAATATTTTATCTGATATTCTCCCTTTTCAACTCTATATTGGCTCGCTGAATTGAATCGTGGCAGAAAAAATCTATATCCGGACAGTTATATAGATTGCATTCGATTTCGTATATTAGGGACTTATTTATTCTTTCATTTTTCAAGAACGTATTCGTTCTATATGAGCAAAAAATTTGACGAAGTAAAGCAACTGGCTTATCCAAAGGCTGAAGTTGAAATTTTGAACTGGTGGAAGGAGAACAAGATTTTTGCAAAAAGCCTTAAATCACGGGCTGACGGCATTCCATTCACCTTTTTTGAAGGACCACCTACAGCGAATGGGAAACCGGGCATTCATCATGTAATGGCCCGGACTGTAAAAGATCTGTTCTGCAGATATAAAACGCTGAAAGGTTTCAGGGTTGATCGCAAAGCAGGGTGGGATACCCACGGCCTGCCGGTAGAGATCGAAGTGGAAAAAGAGCTCGGGTTAGACGGCCGTGCACAGGTTCAGGATTATGGTGTGGCAGAATACAATGCCAAATGCCGTGAGAGTGTGCTTAAATACAAACATCTATGGGATGATCTGACCAACCGAATGGGGTACTGGGTGGATCTTGACAACCCGTATGTTACCTTTGAAAACGATTATATCGAATCGGTTTGGTGGGCATTTAAGCAACTGTACGAAAAAGATCTTGTCTACAAAGGATATAAAATTCAATGGTACTCTCCAGGCAGCGGAACCGTTCTTTCTTCACACGAAGTAAGCCTTGGATATAAGGAGACGCAGGATCCCTCGATCTATGTGAAATTCCCGCTGGATGCCGATCCCAATGTTTACTTCCTTGCCTGGACCACTACACCGTGGACTATCATTTCCAATATGGCTCTGGCTGTAAATCCTAAACTCGACTACGTTAAAATAAGGGTTGAGCAGGATGGAAAAGAGGAATTTTTGATTCTTGCCGAGGGTTGTCTTGAGGATGCGATCGATGGTGATTATGAAATTGTAGATCGCTATAAAGGCAGTGACCTTACCGGCTGGATTTATAAACCGGTCTTCGATTACGCCCTGAAAGAGTTTAAGAAAGAGGATGCCTGGCGGGTTGTTGAGGCGGATTATGTAACCATTGATGATGGTACAGGGGTTGTGCATACTGCTCCCGCATTTGGTGCTGATGACTTTGCAACAGCTCAGAAGACCGATATCCCGATGTTCAACCCGGTAAACGCAGAAGGTCGTTTTGAAGATGTGATTGAAGAGTTTGCCGGTCAGTGGTTTAAAGATGCTGATAAAGAAATTAGCCGCGCAATCAAAGAAAAAGGGCTGATGTACAAGCATGAGACCTATCTTCACAACTACCCGTTCGACTGGCGCAAAGGCACACCGCTGATGTCGTACCCGGTGGAGTCTTGGTTTATCAAAACCACCGATGTGAAGCAAAAGATGGTGGATTACAACAAGAAAATTAACTGGAAGCCGGAAAGTACCGGTACCGGACGATTCGGCACCTGGCTTGAGAATAACGTAGACTGGGCCGTATCACGCCAGCGCTATTGGGGAACGCCGCTCCCGATCTGGATGAGCAGTAAAGATCCCGAATACATTGAGTGTGTGGGCAGCGTGGAAGAGCTTAAGAAAAAAGCTGGACTTTCTGATAGTGAAGAGATTGATCTCCATCGTCCGTATATCGACGAGCTGACCTGGGATGCCCCCGATGGCGGCACAATGGTACGTGTGCCGGATCTGATGGATGTTTGGTTTGATTCCGGGGCAATGCCGTGGGCGCAATGGCACTATCCGTTTGAGAATAAAGATAAGTTTAAAGATAACTTCCCGGCAGATTTTATCGCCGAAGGTGTGGATCAGACACGCGGGTGGTTCTACACCCTGCACGCCCTGGGCACCATGTTGTTTGATAAGCCGGCGTACAATAATGTAGTCTCAAACGGGCTTGTGCTCGATGAGAATGGCGAAAAAATGAGTAAATCGAAAGGCAATACGGTTGACCCTTTTGAAATGCTGCAGAACTATGGGGCTGACACGGTTCGCTGGTATATGATGAGTAACTCATCACCCTGGGAAAATCTTAAATTTGGAGAAACCGGCCTGCAGGAAACGCAGCGTAAGTTTTTCAATACCATTGTGAATACATATTCCTTTTTTGCAATGTATGCCAATATCGATGGGTTTACCTATTCCGGCTCACCGCTGCCTAAATCGGAGCGCACCGAGATGGATCGCTGGATCACTTCCCGGCTCAACACGACCATCAAACAGGTGGATGAACATCTGGATGAATATGAACCAACACGTGCTGCCCGGGAAATCGAGCAGTTTGTGGAAGAGCTGAGCAATTGGTATGTACGACGCAGCCGCCGCCGTTTTTGGAAAGAAGGCAAAAGCATCAACAAAACGGCCGCCTACCAGACGCTTTATGAATGTCTGACAAGCCTGGCCAAAATAATGAGTCCGATTGCACCGTTTACGGGCGAATGGTTGTTTCAGAAGCTGAATGATGTAACCGGCAAAGATGAAAAATCGGTACACCTTTCCTTCTACCCAACGGTAGAAGAAACAGCGATTGATAAGCAGTTGGAGCGCCGTATGGAGGTTGCACGGACAGTTACATCTGTAGTATTACGGTTAAGGAATCAGATCGATATCAACGTGCGTCAGCCGCTCTCAAAAATCATTTTGCCGATGGATGAGGAGAACCGCGCAATGGTTGAAGCGGTAAAAGATATAATTTTAGACGAAGTAAACGTTAAGGACATCCGGTTTGTCGACGATGATTCAGGAATAGTGGATAAAACTGCGAAACCAAACTTCCCAAAACTGGGTAAACGTCTTGGTAAACGAATGAAAAGCGTTGCTGCTAAAATCGGCAGCCTGACGAACGAGCAGATCGGAATATTTGAAAAAGCTGGTTCAATTACATTATCTCTGGATGACGAATCTGAAGTGTTGATCAGCAGTGATGAACTGGAGATTCAGCGCACCGGCCTCGAAGGCTGGTCTGTGGAAACTCAGGACGGCATCACCGTTGCACTGGATACCGAAATCTCCGAAGCGTTGCTGAAGGAAGGCATGACTCGGGAATTCATGAACCGGATACAAAATATGCGAAAAGAGGCTGATTATGACGTAACCGATCGTATTGTGGTTGGCTACGAAGGATCAAACCTGCTCGAAGCGGCTATAACTGAACGACTGGAAACCATAAAAACGGAAACTCTTGCAGAACATTTAAAAAGTGAACTGCTCGAATCCCCTGACTTCATCAAAACATGGGATATAGAGGGTGAACCCTGCGAGATTTCTATTCAACGAAAGATTAATAATTAAAGGATAGGCTTATGGCATCTTCAAAAGATACCAAAAATAGCGGACGCGTTTCTCCATATACGGATGAAGAGCTCGAGTATTTTAAAGAGATCATCATAAAAAAACGCGATGAAGCTGAAAATGAGTTGAACACCCTTCAGAGCTCTCTGCGCGAAAGTATGGAGAATGCTTCCGATGAATCGGCGTATTCATTTCATATGGCAGATGCAGGTACAGACGCCCAGGAACGCGAAAAAACCTACATGCTATTCAACAGAACCAAGAAGTTTATCCGTTACCTGGATGATGCATTGGTGCGTATTGAAAACAAAACGTATGGAGTATGTAAGGTGACCGGCAAAAAAATTGCCAAAGGACGCCTGGAGGCAGTACCTCATACACAGCTCAGCATCGATGCTAAATTAAAACGCCGCTAAAAGGAAAGCTTTTGTCGCTACGAAAGAAGAAACTGCTGATACTATTCACACCTGTTCTGATCGTTTTTATACTGGATCAGGTTACGAAACAGCTCGTCCGGACAAACCCGGGCCTTCACCGTGTGAATGTAATTGACGGATGGCTCGCGCTGAATTTTACCAAAAATCCGGGAATGGCAATGGGAATGGACTTTTTGTCAACTCCCGTGATTAGTATCGTAGCGATTGTAGCGACAATTGCAATTTTTGCGTACATCCTCTCCACCATGAAGGATGCAAACTTTGCATACCTGCTCTGTATGGGGTTGATACTGGGGGGAGCGCTCGGCAATATTTCAGACCGTATCTTTATGGGAATTGCAGGCGGATATGGCGGCGTGCTGGATGGTCATGTTGTGGATTTTATTCATTTTAACCTCACCATTGGCGAAACACCCGTATTCCCGTATATCTTCAATGTGGCCGATATTGCCATTACCACAGCAATTATTACCATGCTTGTGTTTCACAAACGGATTATGCCCGTGGATAACGAACCAAAGGATGATGAAATTCAAAGCGGGGAGACTGGGGGCATCGATTTACATCAGGAAAAAACTACCGAAAGAACAGAAGAGATAACGGCAAGCGAACCTGCAGATTCCGCTCCGGATTCTGCATCGGAGAGGCAAAAACCAGAATTGTAAGCGGCACTAAACAATCTGTTGAATTTGATCTGCAAAGAGAGTTAATTCCTACTATGCTAACCTCATGCAGATGCCGCCTTCATGCGAACCGACAGGGAATTAAAAGAACTACTCTATAAAGACGAGGCCGGGTTTTTACTGGCAGCCGCTCCTGTTATTGATAAAGTTGTCAATCGATTTGTTAACAATGGATTTATCCCCCGTCAGGATCGCAGCCAGCTGATGTCGCATATCCATGAATCGCTTTTAGATGGCAAAATCTCAGCCATGCGAAGTCAATTCAACGGCCAGAGTTTGGTTTCAACCTACCTGACCCGAATTGTGTACAATCTCTGTGTTCGGTATGGCAAAAAGAACAGGAAATATAACCAGGTAAACCAATTCCGGGCCGATGAACTGCATCAGAGAATTTCCGGGGACGATCCGCATAAAGAATCCGTACTGATTCAGGAGACAGAGCGGTTGAACTACCTGATCACTCTTTATGGGGAGAAATCGGGACGCCTGGTTCTGCTATTGAAAATGGTGCTGCGCCTGAAAATTACCCGTGAAGATGTGCTCAACCCGTATCCGCATGCAGAACAGGATCTGGCTGAATCGCTGATGGATGAATATCACCAGTTAATTGCCGAACCGGGACTGACAGATCAAAACTTGTTTGCAGGTATTTCCCCCGGCATTAATCGGCTGGATCAAAAGGAGAATTCGCCGGATGCACTTCGCAAATGGATCGCATCAAAACTGGAAGAGCTGGCTGCAGCACTGAATGCTCCCCCCTCCGGGGCAGCCTTTGATAAAGAGTCGGTTAAATTACTGGCTGAACAGTACTTCACAAAACTCCAAACCCGCTGATGCGATGTATCTAATTAAAAAGAGAAAACATGTATTGAGAATCAAAAAATGAGCATCCAAACAGATTCATATTTCAACAAAGATGGAAAGCTGAACGATAATGGCATTGCGCTGTGTGCGGAAGCTGTTGTTCTCGGCAAGATGGGTCAGCTTCCTGAAAGGTTGAGAAAAGCTGCTGAAGAGGACCCGGAAACAAGGAGAGAGATTGCTGCTCTTGCAACCCTTCTGGATAAACAAGAGCTGAAATCAGATTCACACCCTTTTTTTGATGCAGGGCATCAGGCGCGGGTATCTACATTCCCAACGCTCAAAGCAGTGGCTGTGATTTTGATGACCGTAATGCTTGGAACACTGATCGCCTATTTCAGCGGCCAGGTTGACCCTAATGATTCTGATCCGGTTAGGGAAGATTATTCTGAAAACTTTGAGCCCAATGTCTTCTTTGAATCGCTAACCGGTCAGACAACCCGTTCAGATGAACTGGAAATCCTGGAACCTGAACTGGATGCTGAAAAACAGAATGGGATGAATTTCAGATGGGCCGCTGAGCAGGATGAGAATTTTAGCCTGATTATACTATCAAACCGCGGAGATGAAATCATTCGTGCCGATTCACTCCATGATAGTTTCCGGCTGGAACAAGACTTGGTACCCGGACTCTACTATTGGCGCCTTGAAACGGGGGATGAGCTGATGTACGTGGGGAGGTTTACGGTTAGGCGATCAGGTGAGAGGTAATCAGGTGATAGGAGAAAGGTGACAGGTGGTAAGATTTTTGGTTTATGGTGGGATTGGGACACATTTTGTTGAACTGTTGAACTGTTGAACTGTTGAACTGTTGAACTGTTGAACTGTTGAACTGTTGAACTGTTGAACTGTTGGTTATTTTCCAATATGGATAAATCCGCTCCAGAAGCCGGGGAATGAGGTGGTTTCGTGTTCGATCATTCTAAGTTTTGCGAGGCGGAGGGCGTCGCGGGTGGGGTGGCCCTCAAGCAGCTCTTCGTAAAAGGCAACCATCAAGTTTTTGGTCTGCTCATCGTACACTTTCCAGAGGGAAACGAGCAGTTCATCGGCTCCGGCATAGAGCCAGCTTCGAGTCATGGCCATAAGTCCTTCACCCCGGTGAACGCGGCCGATTCCGGTTTCGCATGCGCTCAGAATAACCAGCCCTGCATTTAACTGCATGCCAAGAAGCTCACCTGAATAGAGAATTGGATCACCCGGAGCATCGGGAGAATCGTGAAAAAGAAGACCGGAGAGACTGGGATGCCTGTCATCAATAAATCCATGTGTGGCTATGTGCAGGATTGAATAGTTCTCTGCGGTGGACAAAAAGTTCGTTTTGGAAGCTTCTTCATCCAGGAAACGATCGAACGTGAAGCCACGGCTTTCAACCCGGTCTGAAATTGTAGATATCTCATCCCTGCTAAACGGAAGCGGATTTGCATCGCGGGGATTTAATCCCAGGAAAAGCTCGCGTAAACTTCCATTTTCTACCGACAACCCCGGTTCATCAAATGTCATCGCTGATGCTTCATCTGAGGAAGTACTATCAAATACCGGCGCAAATCCGGCGATTCGAATCTCGCTGGTGTCGGCAACGGTGAAAGGATTTAAATCTGAATCCGGCTCACGATTCAAAAACAGGTCTGCGGAATATTGATATGAAATCGAGACATCTTTGACCAGGTAGGAAAAGGCCGAAAAATCTGTGGCCCGATCGGCAGGCGGATCTGAAGTGAGCAACGCTTCAAATGGAATGGTATAGAGTGGACCGTCGGGAATGATAGTGAGTGCATTTTTTCCCTCTAAAAGGTTTTCAAAAGAAGAGGTAAGTGTACGGTAGAGATCCGAGGCCGGTTTAATAAAGGCGGCAGGATCAGCCATCGAAAGCGATCTTCGTAGCTTTAAAATATCTGCCTCGGTGCCGGCTAGGTCTATTTTTCCAAAGTGGTTGTTTTCGGGGTCTATCGCAAAGGAAAACAGGTGATCACTTCCGAAAAAATAGCTGACAAACAGTTCATCATCATGCAATTTATCGCCGATCTCTGCAGGTGAAATAGAGGTTTTATTGTGACGAAGATCGTAGTAGTTGGGGTATTTTTGTTCCAGGTGGCGGACAAGTTGACTGTACTCCTCTCGTGCGTCAAAAAGCAGCGATCTAAAATCTGCATCCTGTTGATCGTGAGCTTCCTGTTTGAACTGTTCGAGGTTGTAAAACCGGATCTGCTCACTCAGGTCCTTTTCACGCAAAAGAAGACTGTCCGGCAAGCCACTATAGGAGATCGCCTGAACATCATAAATCGACTCGCGGAGAAGCGCAGACCGGTTTTGTTCAGATAATTTGAATGCGGTTTCTAAATATGAGGGATCTCCGCTCTCCGTGTAGGCCTGATGGAGGTCGTAAAGTGCATTTTCAAACACGGAGTAGACCGTTTCTGTGAGTCTTATTTTAGACTCATCACTACGGTACTCTCGGCGAAGTTCAGAAGTGGCATCCGCAAAAAGTGTGTAGTGTTTCAGCAGCAGCTCATTATTCGCATTCCGGTTCCGAAGCAAGTCGAGACGGGCACGCAGCGTATGCTGCAACTCAGTCAGTGAGATCATATCATCCAGTTCGGGAAGGTCACTCGGACCTCCCGATTCAAAATCGTAGCTGTTAGCCGTGAGCGATTTTCTGAAAAAATGATCCGCTTCATCAGGAAGTGAAAGCGCAGCGTAAATCTCACCATGTTTGCGGTAAATTGCGGCAAGATCTCCATTCCGTTCACCGAAAAGATCGGCCTGGAGCTCTGCGGCGGCTTCAAGGTGTTGAAGCGCTGACTGTTGGTCATCTTGGTTGAGGTGCAGGTCGGCCAGTGAGTTCAAAAGCAGCACATGCCGATTGCTTTTTTCGCCCCAAATTTCGTCCGACATCACAAGACCTTCACTGAACAGAAGTTCAGCCTCTTCAAAATCCCCGGTTTGAATGGCAATATCACCCAGGCGCCGGATACTGTCGAATAAATCGGGGTGGGTTGAATCAAAAAAATTTCTCCGGATTTCAAGCGATTGCGAATAATATTTCCGGGCTGATGCGGCATCACCCAGACCTTCGTAAACCGCGCCGATCGCTTCATAGGTTGTGGCTGTATGCGGATGGACTTCGCCCAGGTAACCCATGCGGATATCGAGCGCCCGAGTGTAGTAGTCGAGGGATTTTTCATGATCGCCGGTCTGCAGAAAGAGCTGCCCCATCGTAAAATAAAGATGTGAGGTAAGTGAAGGTGACGGGGAATCGAGCTGGTCTAACAAGTCGCGGCTTTGGTAGAGATATTCCATCGCGCGCCGTGTATTCCCGCCGCTCAGCAGTGTGCTGGCAAGGTTGCCGATTATACCAATCGTTTGCTGGCTGGCCTGCGGTTCAGGGCCGAATAACGTTAGCGCCTGTTCATACGACTGCACGCTTTTTTGATATCTGCCCAGTGATTGGTACAAAATCGCCAGGTTGTTGTGGCCGGTTGCTATCCACCCGGGATTTCCTCCCAGTTTTTCGCGGAGAACAACCGACTTCTCACAGTATTCCACAGCTACCGTGGGAAGTCCCATTCCGTGATATCCGCCGCAGATATTTCCGTACGCCCTGGCAACTCTGTAGTGCTCTTCGCCGTGCATATCACGGGCAAGATCGAGCATGCTGAACGATACCTGGATGGCATGCATGTACTCACCCATCATAAAGTGAACCCTGAAAAGATTGTTATAGACCGGGAAGAGTTTCTCCCGGTCCACATCAAACCGTTCAACAGCACTCTGAATATTCAGGAGATTCTTTTTTGCAGACGTATACTCTTCGGTCTGAATATAGAGATCAGCAATTCTCTGGAGTGTGGCTGCATATTGATCATACTCTCCGGAATCTTTAAACGAGTAGGCAGCTATATCAAAATAGGCCAAAGCGCTGTCGATTCGGTTGACCTCAAGGTGTTCTTCCGCCTGTTCAAGAAAGATTTCAGCCGGAGTGGTCGGGTTCTGCGCGGTTGCCGGAAGTACGGCAAAAATGGCCGGAAGCCAGAGGAGTATCAATCCATATAAAATTGAGTAGCTGTTCTGCATAGGATGTGAAATTAAATGAAACGACTGCGTGAAACACTCTCTCTGTTGCTTCCGATACCGGCCGGATCCGTGAACTGCAGATACAGATTTAACCAGCCATGTAAATAATGTAAAAAAATTTCTCCAAAAGTCAGTTTAAAGTTGATCTAATACTAATAACGGCTCTTCAAAGAGAGTGAGACTCGTAAATTAAATCAATCCAATAATGATAAATCGATATTTACGCTTACTGATTTTTGTATTTGTGATACTAAACTTTCCGCTGATGGTTGAGGCACAGCTTTCGCATCCTCAGGATCAAAGCAGACTTTCAAACAGAGTTTTTATACCATCAGCGGAATTAGGACAACTATCTGCTATGGATAATTTTCGGTTTGATCAGAGTATGATATCCGGTTTGAATGTGATGTCAACAGATAATGGCAGTTCCGATGTGATCGAACCAATCGTCACCGCATTTCAATGGGTGTTTGTACCTGAAATTTTCAGATTTGGCGACGGAAGACGAACTATTGTGAACAATAACGGCAGTGTAATCGGTACCAATAATAATACCGCATGGTACTACGATCAGTTCGGCTACACTATAGATACACAACATAATACAATCGTTTGGTCGATCAATAATTTCGGTATCGCAAGTGGATATATCGGAGATTTCCCGCCTTTGGTAAATTCTGAACATATTCATCGCGATGATTTTGGCGCTTTCAGATGGAATAGTAGCCCGAACGTTGAGCCCTTCAGGGAATACGCTTATCAAACACATATCAACGACCATGATGTTGTTGCCGGAATTAACCTTTCGCCGGATGGACATAATGGATTGTTTACAGATCCCGGCGGAAACGTTGCGGGCACTAACGGTTTATACCAACCACGTGTGAATGGTATCAACAACAGGGGACATATCGTGGTGCACTCTTTTACTCAATCCGGAAACGGATTGCTCCATATTATTCGTGACGGCAGTATTACAAATTATGGGAATCTTGGCACGTCTATTGAAGGCGGCCTGAATATCACCGGATTTAATAACCGCGATCAGGTTCTCTATTTTGAGGCAGCACGCAGCCCGAGTGACGATATTGACAGGTCTTATCTTTTTGAGGATGGAGAAATCACACAAATCAATTCCAACGAATTACAGTGGGATAGCTACCACGACCTTAATAATGCAGGGCAGATTGTGGGAGAGTATTTTCATGGCGGGTCCGGCCCACAACGGCGTGCTATATTACTTCAGGATGGTAAATATTATGAATTGACCGAATTGGCCGCAGATTTTCTCGGAGACAACCAGGTACTGACCCGTGCATCAGGTATTTCACAAAATGGCTGGATTGTCGGGAATGCGAGTCGCGGCCCCGCTTCAAGATTTCTGCTCAAGCTTGCGGTACCTGAGATCTATTGGGAAGATCATCCCGATGATGATCAATTTGCAAATATGTTAAACTGGCTTCAGGTGCAGGTCCCCGGTCCGGCCAATGCAGCAGTTTTCGATACGGACTCTGACGAACCCTATTCCGTAGAATTTGCAGCTTCTGGATCAGATAATGATGATGATGACTCAAACGGCTTTGGGGACTGTCCCCCTTATTGTGTTGCCAAGATGGTAAACAGTAGACAAACGCCGGCTCGCCTGATCGTTCGCGATGACGATGTGACATTGAATCTGAACGAAAACGAAATTGAAATTCCCGGAAATCTACATGGGCCCGGACTTACTGTTGGAGAGAGTGAGGGTGATGATGGAAAGCTCTCTTTTAAAAACGGAACTCTTCATGCAGTGGAAGCTGTGATTGGCGTGTTTACGGGCAGTAAAGGTGAGTTAAAAATTTCTGAGAGTTCAGCCAGGATGAATAGCCTGATGACGGTAGTTGGCATAGACGGTACCGGTAAGCTTGAACTATCGAACAGTGCAAAAGCAGATATCAATTCACTGATCGTAAACACTGCCGGATTAGCGGTTGGAGGAGGCCTGCCGGGTAAAGGTGATGTTGAAGTTAAATCGGGAGCGAAACTTGAAGCCTCATCAATTCTAATTGGCGATAAAGGAAAACTGAAATCAGATGAACTAAAGCTTGAACCATTGAGTGGCCAGTCAGAATACCCCGAAATCAGCACAGATGGCGTGGTGAAAACACCGTTTTTATATATATCCGGTGGTGGAAAAGTTGAACCTGATGATACAGTTTCAGTAAAACCGGGAGCAACACTTGCGGGTTTTGGAAAGATAGAGGAGAGTGTTATAAACAGTGGTCATCTCGATCCCGGAATGGTGTTGGATAGTCTCCTTGCTGAACAACAAATGCTGACAACCTTTACTATCGATGGCGATTACATACAGAAAGAAGATGGGACGTTATTCATCACTCTCTCTAACGAAAACGGTGATTTAAAAAACGATGCACTGAAAGTGAATGGCGATGCAAAACTCTCCGGTGCCCTGGTGCTTTCTCTAACCTTAGAGAGTGAAATACTCAATGATGGGCGATTTCTTATCCTTGAGGCGGATTCTGTCAGCGGGGAGTTTGATGGATTTTTTGGCCCGGAAGGATTTCCCGATTTTCATATGATCTATGATTCAAACCGGGTCTATATCGAAATCGGTGAAGTCGCAACAACTATTGCGGGGGATGAAGCAGACCAGCTGCCGAATGAAATCGGGCTCTATCAAAACTATCCCAACCCGTTTAATCCCTCAACAACCATACGTTTCGCGCTGCCGGAAAGAAGCAACGTTCGACTTGAAGTCTATTCAATGCTTGGTCAGCGTGTTGCCGTACTGGCAGATGAAAATAAGCAGGCAGGATTCCATCAGGTGGAGTTCAACGCCTCCGGACTCGCCAGCGGCACCTATATATACAGGATGACAGCCGGTGAAGAGGTGATTTCAAGAAAACTGACACTGATTAAGTAAAGACAGTATGTTTTTTCCCAACGCTTTTTTCGAAACTCCTGCCAGAGCCGGTATGAACGGAGCCGCCCATCATCTTTACGTGCAAGATGAAGAACTGATTGCAGGCGGCTGGTTTACCGCATCCAGTGAAACGGAGATAAACTACCTCGCCCGGTGGGATGATGATACGTGGCAGCTGGCAAAACCAGTTTTTAATGAGAATCGATATACAGAATTCAATAACCTGAAAAACCCATGTTTTTAATCACCTTTTACGAAGATAAGCCACAAGACGTGAAGTCAGGTCATGCGGATATTGAAGAGAACAGTATAACAGATTCCGGCGCCGGTTTTTCCGTTACTATTCCAGTAAAATGGGTGCATCAGTCCACATCAAATGCAATTATTCTCGGACATAACACCATTCCGGGAATGGTATTAATATCGCCGGTGGTATCTGATTCAATGGAAAGTCTCAGCAACGAAATTCAGGCGTCTCTGCAACAGAGTGGCGGGGAGTTTGTTCTTCATGCCCGAGATATGAATGTTGAGGATAATAAAACTCTCAAAGTGACGGTCAGCGGATATTCAGGATTTCAGCAAATCTCAGGTTACTCGGTGAACCGGCTTTCGCCGCATGGCGGTGGAATTTCTGTAAGCAATGTTGTGGCTTCACAACTTTACAACGAATCGTATGCCGATCTGGTCGGGGAGATTTTAAGATCACTAAGATTTTTTGTGCCGGAAGAGACGGAAAAAACCCGATACTGGAAAGGCCGGCTAAGCGGTAAACGCATCTCTAATTCATCGGGTAGTTACGGGCAGCAAGGAGGCTGGCACGAACGCAATGAGTTCCATCTCTGCAGTGACGGATCCGTTCATGGGAGCAGCAGTTCTGGAGTTTCCGTTGATGTAGGGTCGGCATACGGTGGCTCACATGGAGGTAGCGGGACAATGCGGGGCAGGTGGCGAATTCGATCGTTCGCGGGGTATCCTGCCATAGAGGCAATGTTTACCGACGGCACCGTGAACCGCGTAGTTCTGGCAGAGCAAAATGGGAATATATTTCTGAATAGTGAGCGGTGGTTTGTAACAAATGACGCAAATTGTGGTTGATAACCAGATTAAAACGTCGTTGAAATGTCAGCGCGGATGGAGAAGAGTTTCGGGATTTGAAATCTATCCGAAGAGACCAGTAATTATCAATCTTAGAATTACCGATTACTCTCTTCAAAATAACGGCGAAGTTCTTCGAGCTCTTCACGACTCCACCCTTCCGGTTCGGTGAGTGCATACCACGAATCGAAATAGTGTTCGGCAGCGTATTCATGGCCATATCCTGTGGGTTCGGTTCCAAGAAGCATATCAACCGCGAGCTGCACCATCGTAACAACCGGGAACCACCGAAGCTGCTCGGAAACATCCGGACCACGCGGCTCATTCATCCAGGCAGGGGCGCGGCTAAAGGAACGCGGCTCAAAAAACGTAATCGGGTCACTGGCATATTGTAAATATGCAATGCGGAACGAACCCCACTCTGCCTCTGCATTATGCAGCCCGCCATTCTGATTGGCAAATCGAACAACCGACCCATCCCGGAATTCAGGCAGCCAGGCGGGCGAACCGGGATTTCGGCGATCGGTGGTCGTTCGCCAGGTGGTTTTTCTGAAGGGCGGCCCCACCCAAAGTGCACCGTGAAACGGATCATCAATGATATCAAACAGATCAAACGAGCGGTCAGAATTGAGAGCGCCCAGGCTAAGGCCATGTAAGTAAAGTCTTGGGCGTGTATCAGCCGGCAGCGATTTCCAGTAGTTGTAGACCTCATTGAATAGGCCCTGTGCCATTTCTACACCATACTCATCACGAAACATCAGCGAAAGCGGACTCGGGAGATAAGAGTACTGTGCCGCAATACTGGCCACATTCCCGCGATGCAAAAATTCAAGTGTGCTGATGGAGGCCGGATCAACCCATCCTGTTCCGGTAGGAGTGATGATCACCAGGATCTCTCGTTCAAATGCATTCACCCGAATCATCTCCTGGAGGGCAAGAGCGGCCCTCTCCTCCACCGATTCTGCTGTGTGCATTCCCACATACACACGAATTGGTTCCATTACCGGTTGATTTGTGAATGACTGAATTTCTTCCGCTGATGGCGTACGGAAAAGGAAACTTCTACCCGTTCGACCCATGTCTTCCCAGCTTAGCAATGAGGCCAGGCTCCCTACTTTCATTGGATCGTCCGGTTTTTCAACTTCCGGTTCAATCAGCGAGTCTACCTGTTCATAGGTTGAATCAGCAGTATGCAGTATTGAAGAGAACAAAACCCCGTCTACAATAGACCAAAACAGGAAAAAAGAGATGATCAGCCCGATTACCATCGAAACCCGCTGCGGCAGAATCAGCTCTATTTTACGGGTAACAAAACGAAAGGTCCAGCGAATAGCGCGGGCAATCATAATTACTGCTAAAAAAACCATGAGCGCGATCGCACCAATGATCAGGGGCTGTCCGCTTGCGGTCTCCTCCATCTGCATGAGTTCCCGAATTGAATTTTGCCAGCCGTTAGCCCGCCACAAGAAAATTACAGCAGTTAGAATACTGATTACTGCAGCAGTAATTTGAAGTTTCTTCTGCGTTTTCTGTTTTGGCTGGGGCATCTGGAAATAGGTATACAGCCAGATAAAAAGCACGCCAATACCATATCCGGCAGCCATAGAGAGACCTGAAACCAGCCCCTGGTAGAAGTCTGTACGTGGAAGAAGGCTTGGGGTCATGGAGAGGGCGAAGAAAAATGTGCCCACCAATAACCCGGATGTAGAAAAGTATCGTTTAAAAATCATTTCAACCTGTAATACGGCTGTCGGCAGTTTTTGTGACGATTGCAACGGAAGAAATTAAGAAAATTGTGGATGCAAAGCTGAATTAGAATAATAGAGTGGCTTCCAGATATATTTTACCTGTCTGAGTTCTGTTTATGTCTTTCTCTTACGGTCTTCAAATTTAAAAAAGTACTCACGTTATCTTGTATTGCGGTCGGTTTACCGGGAACGAAATAAGCAGTATATTGTTTAATATTAAATCAAATAGTTCGGCGCATTGCCGAAACAGATTTTTTTGAACAACAATAAAGGGAAGCAATATGATTTTAGTAACAGGGGCTAATGGTTATCTTGGTTTGGAAACGATACGGAATCTTCGCAGAATTTCGCCCGAAACTGAAGTGTCGGGATTGGTTCGCAGCCGGGAAAAAGGAGAAAAAGTCAGCGAAGCGGGTGCAGAAGTAAAAATTGGTGATTATTTTGATCCGGCATCCCTGGAGAAAGCGTTTAAAAATATTGATGTGCTCCTGCTGATCTCATCCAGCACGATTGAAGATCGGGTAAAGCAGCATGAGAACGTTATTCGTGCCGCTGAAAAGTCCGGGGTGAAACAGCTGGTCTACACAAGCATGGTAAAGGCCAGTGAAAAAATCAGCCCGCTCGCTTATGATCACGCGGAAACGGAAGAGATTTTAGACCGTTCAAATATCGAAACCACGATCAGCAGACACACATTTTATTCCGAACTATTCCCGATGTTTCTTGGAAACGCTCTTGATACCGGGCAGTGGCATTTCCCATCATCAGGTGAGAAAATGAATGTTGCCTTCCGCACAGAAATGGGTGAAGCACTTGCAGGAATTCTTGCAGATCCTGATCCGCATCGTGGGAAAACCTATGAATTGACTTCAGGCAGCGCACATACATTCACCGAACTTTCAGAGATGCTGAGCAACATCTCGGGCAAAAAAATCACCTATACCGACGTGCCGGTAGATTCCTATGTGGAACAGCTGAATAAGGCCGGTCTGCCGGATGAAGTTGTGGGGATGGCTAAACTATCTGCCGAAACCGTGAGCAGCGGTGCCCTTGATATCACAACCAGCGATCTCAAAAAACTGCTTGGACGAAAACCGGCATCGGTTGAAACCTTTATAAAGGAATTTTTGTCGCAGCATTAAGCAAGACAGTATCGGATAAAAATTTACATGACGAACAGCTATATAATTTTATGAACAGACAAACGATTACAGAAACTGAAATGGATTTAATTGATGCCCTGAACTGGCGATATGCTGCCAAACGAATGAACGGGCAGCGGGTTCCGGAAGAGAAAGTAGAACGGATAAAAGAAGCGATCGGTTTGTCGGCCTCATCGATGGGACTCCAGCCCTATTCGATTCTCACCGTTACCGATGATGAGATGAAAAAGAAAATTCGTGCCGCTGCATACAACCAGCCACAGGTGGTTGAAGGCTCGCATATACTTGTTTTTGCAGCCTGGAAAGAGATTAACGATACATACATTGATGAGTACATGGAGAGGATATCTGATGTGCGGGGAGTTTCGCTGGAATCACTGGCTGATTTTCGAAATTCAATCAAAAAGATGGTGGCCGGCAACAGCGAACAGCAGAACCATGAATGGGCTGCAAGGCAGATTTATATCGCGCTGGGAACCGGACTGACCGCAGCCGCTGTTGAAAAAGTTGATGCCACACCCATGGAAGGTTTTGTGCCGGAAAAAGTAGATGAAATACTGGGTCTCCCCGCCCAGGGATTACAAAGCGTATCCCTGCTGGTTCTTGGCTACAGAGATGAAGAGAACGATTTCCTCGCTGGTGAGAAAAAAGTGCGGCGTGAAAAGGAGAAACTTTTTGTGGAAGTATAAGCTAAATGTGTTCATTCCTGATTCGATTGAAATACCTTTGTAACCTGAGTGCTATTTAAAAAAATGGCAAAATCAGTATTACTTAAACTTGATCCTGAATGAAAAACTATCAGTGGATCTAACTGCCGGCAGTGATTTTATAGCGATCACAGACCGGAGTACAAATGTATTTAATCCGACACGACGGCCGGGTCAAGTCCGTGAATATCTGATTGGATTGCAATTTTGTGTCTGGAAATAGATTTAAGGCAGCAATCATCTTTATGAAGAGTTCTTTTTGATTGGGATCTGACTTAAATAATGAGCCACTCATGCAGGGAAAGGACTGCGTATTTCACGCGATTGACTGTAAATGGATGTAAACCGATGCCCAATATTCCCCTTCTCACTCCATTTAAAATGTATTAACGGAATTAAATTTTAACCTTCAATTTGAAATGGTTACCATATCCCGTCTTTCAAAATATTGAAACCATGAGTTGAGTCATGAAATTTGGCAATAAATTGATCTCCATGGAGTGAATTTACTTTTACTGCCGCCATAGAAACGTATAAAACTGGTTTTCGGAAAAATATCATCACAGTTATTTATGTGTGAATCCATTCACAAACTATTCTGAATGAAGTATTGCTGTAAAATCATGGAAATGTATTTACAGCAAAAATATGGCGACACAAAACCAACCGATCCTATCACATCAAAAACAGAATTAGCGAAATACATTAGATGAAAGAACTCTTTAACAACTTCTTTGACAAGTACGGTCTCTCCTTCATTATGGTTGCAAGTTATTTTGGCTCGGGCTCCATTTTTATTGCGAGTCAGGCTGGCGTAGAATATGGCTATTTGTTGATTTGGGCGGTAATTGGAGCCGTTCTTCTCGGGTTTATGGCGCAGGATATGAGTGCACGGCTGGGAATATTCGGGGATACGCTGATGACATTCATCCGAAAAAAACTTGGCAAACAGCTCTCCCTGGTCATAGCACTGTTTCTTTCTATTGGCTGTATCGCATGGACGCTCGCCCTGACCGGTGCGGTGGGAATGAGTTTTGAAGTACTGACCGGCGGGGCTGTCTCATGGCAGCCGCTGGCGGTGGTTACCGGAATCTGCGCCATACTGGTTGGAATTTTGAATTATAACTACGTAGAGAAAGTGATGACAGCCATGATGTTTCTGCTCTTGGTTCTCTATTTGGTCGTAGCCGGAGCCAGCGGCCCAGACATGATGGAGGTAGCGGCAGGGTTTGTTCCCTCTATCCCTGACGTAAACGCGATGCTTCTGGGCGCTGCAATTCTGGGAACAACGGCACTTTGGCCAAATTTCTTTCTCGAATCCATTCTTGTAAAACGAAAAGGGTGGCATTCAAAAAAACACGTGAAAGCGATGCGCACCGACCTGAAGATGGGGTACACGGTGGGAGGAATTATCACTGTGTCTATTATCATTGTGGCAGCTGCAGTGTTGAGGCCGGCGGGGTATACCGAGCTGTCAACTTTTACAGCACCGGGTGAAGCACTCGAGATGGTGCTGGGCCAGTGGGCCATGATTGTGTTTCTTATCGGTGTGATCGCGGCGGCGTTTAACAGCATTGTGCCAATTATGTGGACGGTGCCTTTTATGATTCTTGAAGCACTGGATATTGACCACGAAGATGGCACCAGTAATTTGTTTAAACTCATTTTTTCTGGTGGGATTTTAATCGGGATGTTCTCTCCGCTTGTTGCTCACATCACCGGTTTGAGTGTGGTTGAGATGATTACACTTTTCCCGGCGTATAACGGCGTGTTTGGACTTCCGATTACAGCAGCTCTCCTGTTCTGGGCAGTGAATGACAAAAAACTGATGGGTGTGCATGCAAACGACTGGAAGCTGAATGCGGTCAACAGTATCTTGGTTATTTTCTCAATCTACATTGCAATCAACTCCGCACGGGGTGTTCTCAATGCGATTTTCGGTGGAATGTTAGTGTAAATTAAAAAGGATTTTTATGAGCCTTATGGCGCTCTTTATGTTTCTCGGTGGTAGTTCAATAAGCACGGGAATACTTATTCTACTGATTATTATCGCCCTGATTGGCGGGGTTTGCATCACAACCATAGGCCCCGGCGGGATTTTTGTTACGATCGCACTGTTTGCTCTCCTCCCCCTCGACCCCAGTACAGTTGCAGGTACAGCCAGTGCTACATTTATCGCCACGGGAATTGTGGGGAGCCTGGGGTATTTTCGATCCGGCCAGTTAAAAGGACGTGTGGCAGGAAAAGCAGCTTTTGTGCTGAGCATCGCATCAGTGATCGGAGCGTTCGCAGGTGCACAAATCAACACACTGCTCGATGCATCTACATTTGCAGTTCTTCTTGGCCTGTTTGTGTTTTTTACGGGTGGATTGATTCTGTACCGTCAGCGTAACCAGCTTGAGGCAAATAAAAAATTGAATATTGAAAGTACCCGCGGATTGATCTGGCTGGCCGGAGTGGGAATTGCGGTTGGTTTGCCAGGCGGATTGTTAGGTGTTGGAGGGCCGGTTCTTGCTGTGCCGCTGATGGTAGTGCTCGGCGTTCCAATGCTGCTCTCCGTTGCACTGGCACAGGTACAGTCGATCTTTATCTCCGGAATGGCCACATTTGGGTATATGCTCCACGGTGCGGTTGATTGGGGGCTGGCAGTTTTGCTCACTGTTCCGCTGCTGATCGGAACCGTAACCGGTTGGTACGTAGCTCAGAAAATCAAAGCGAGCCGGCTGCAGGTGGTCCTGGCCCTGGTACTTCTGGTTCTCGGGGTATACCTGGTCGCAGGCGGCGCAACCCCGGGCGGTGGATAAAATCATAAAATTTATAATTATATTTCAGGGTTGAATTAGTTAGAATTTCACCAAATTCAGTCAACCATCATTCCACACCATCCGGATCCATGGATACACAAACCACAGAAAAACGTCTGAAATCAAGGAATATTCAGCCCACAGCCATGCGGCTTCTGGTTCTTGACTTCCTGATCAGGAACAGATCTGCCGTCAGTCTTTCAGATCTTGAAGAGTCGTTTGACCGGTCTGACCGAACCACACTCTACCGAACACTCAAAACATTCCTGGAGCACGGACTGGTTCACCAGATTCATGACGAGAGCGGAACGGCAAAATATGCGCTCTGTGCTGAAGACTGCACCTGTTCGTACCCCGATGACCTTCATCTGCATTTTTACTGCTTATCCTGTGAAAACACCTTCTGTTTTCCGGAGATGGGAATCCCGCAATTCAATCTTCCTGAAAATTTCACCCCATCTCACGGAAATTTTGTGATTTCCGGGCAGTGCCCGTCCTGCCCTGCTTCCTCTTTGCAATAGAGTTGCACCGCCCTGCTTCCTATTTTTCCAATCGAATAGAATTCACATCAAAACAGATTCTTGAAGTTTGGACATGAGCAATCATCACGATCACAATCAAAACGGATGCTGCACAACATCTGAAGAAGCAGCCGGCGGCTCAATCAACAAAAACGCCGTTCTGAAGCACTGGAAACCTGCTATAGGATTCATTCTGCTATCGGCCGGACTGGTGATGGATTATCTCCTGCAGCCGGGCTGGTTTACGGGTCCGGTACGGCTGGCATGGTATCTGGCAGCGTATCTTCCGGTGGGGATTCCCGTGTTGAGGCAGGCTGCGGTTCACCTTAAAAAAGGCGATATTTTTACCGAGTTTTTCCTAATGGGAATCGCAACACTGGGTGCATTCTATATCGGCGAATATCCCGAAGGTGTTGCCGTGATGCTTTTCTACTCTATCGGCGAGGCGTTTCAGCACGGAGCGGCATCGAAGGCTCGTGCAAATATCAAAGCGCTGCTGGATGTGAGACCCGAAGAGGCGCTGCTGCTGCGTGATGGAGATGCCGTAACTGTCCACCCAGGTTCGGTGTCGCCCGGACAGAAAATCAGGGTGAAACCGGGCGAGCGGATTCCGCTGGACGGAACGCTGCTTTCAAAAAGAAGTGCGTTTGATACATCCGCACTGACGGGCGAAAGCAAACCGCGCCATTTTAAGGAGGGCGATTCTGTTCTGGCCGGTATGATCAACCTGAATAATGTGATTGAGCTGCAGGTCACAAAATCGTATGAAAACAGCTCCATCTCCCGAATTTTAAAGATGGTCCAGGAGGCATCCTCCCGAAAGGCAAAAACGGAACTGTTTATCCGCTCGTTTGCAAGGGTATACACGCCGGCCGTGGTCTTTCTCGCGACGCTGCTGGTGATTCTCCCCTCTTTTTTTGTCGACCCCTATATTTTTGATGAATGGCTGTATCGCGGCCTCGTTTTCCTGGTGATCTCCTGCCCGTGTGCGTTGGTCATCTCCATACCGCTTGGATATTTTGGAGGGATCGGCGCGGCGTCCCGCAATGGAATCCTGGTCAAAGGCGGCAACTACCTCGATGCATTGAAAGATGTGAAAACCGTGGTATTCGATAAAACCGGAACACTTACAGAAGGAGTTTTTGCGGTACGGGATGTACATATATCTGATGAGGATCTTCATGAGGTTCTGCCGATGGTGCTCGCTGCTGAGAAAAATTCCACGCACCCCATTGCAAAAGCGATCACAGATACGTTTTCCGGAAAGTTTGCGATGCAGCTGGATGTGGAGAATCAAAAGGAAATTCCAGGACATGGAGTTGAGGCCAGTATTTCCGGCAAAGAGATTCTAATTGGAAACAGGAAGCTGCTGGAGAGCTATGATGTGACGCCAAACGGGCAGCTGCAAGAAGATTCTGCAACCGTAGTCTACGTCGCGGTAGATCGTGTTTATAAAGGCTCGATTGTGATAGCTGACCGGGTGAAAGCGGATGCGGCTGATGCGATCCGTGAACTGAAAAAAGCTGGTGTTCGACAAACGGTGATGCTCAGCGGCGATACTGAAGAGACGGCACAAAGTGTGGGGAAAGCGCTGGGTATTGACCGGGTGTACGGCGGACTCCTGCCGGAAGAGAAAGCTGAGAAACTGGAACAGCTGAAACGGGAATTTCCCGGGGTGATCGCATATGCAGGCGACGGCATTAACGACGCGCCGGTTCTGGCACTCAGCGATGTGGGAATCGCGATGGGTGCCATGGGCAGCGATGTGGCGGTTGAAACGGCCGATGTGGTGATCCAGTCTGATCAGCCGTCACGAATTGCCACGGGCATCAAAATTGGAAAAGAGACACGAAATATCGTCTGGCAGAATATCGGTCTTGCGATGGGGATTAAAATCCTTTTTTTAGGACTCGGGGCGTTCGGGATCGCATCCCTCTGGGAGGCCGTATTTGCCGATGTCGGCGTGGCACTGCTGGCTATTCTGAACGCAATTCGAATTCAGAAGATGGAGTTTTGATGATGGTTTGCGAACCATGACATACCTTGTATCTATCCATTGTTTTCATCAATTCTCCAAACCTCAAACACTTTACTCATACGTATTTTTGCCGATAAGGAGTTGTAGCCACGGGTAATTATTAATTTCAACATCTGGTTCAGAAATGCGAATGTACAGACGGATTGCAGTTCTTTTGGTGATGGCGGCGCTTTGCCTTCCTGGCAGAGCTGCATTTGCTCAATCAGGCGGGGAAATCGACCAGCTGTTTGCTTTGGCTTCAGATGACGGACAGATCGAGCAGATCATCAGCATTCCGGAAGAATATTCCATACTTGCCGATCTTTCACATTTTAGCGATCATGCGGTCAGCGGGTTGAATTCTCCCGGGCTGCTATCGACTGATTTTATGAGGCGTTCGCTCTTCATACCTCAGGTTGAACGGCAGGGACTTGCGGATAGCAGCCGTTCGTTTCTGGATGCACTGCGCAAAAGAAACGAACCTGAGATCGATGGCGAACAGGAGGAAGAGTGGCTGAAAGCGCTGGCAGATTTTGGCGAAAAATCTGATGAGGCCCGGGTTGAATCGTTTCGGAAAATTTTTGAAGCAGTTCTTCAGGAAGAAGAAAATCGTACAAAGGCTGAGGGGATATCTAAACCGGTTCTTGAACTTAGCGGTATAGTGCTTGATGAAACCCGCACGAAAGCTGGCCGAGACTTCTATGAACGGTTCTATTCCGAATTTGATCTTCCAAAAAAAGACGGGCAGATAACTCTCCGTATTGAAGAAAGGGTATTTCCGGGGTCTGGTTCACTCATCTTAATTGAGGTGAACCAAAATGATGCGTTCACTGTGCAGCTTCGGCCCGGAGCCGAACAAGTGGAGCAGGCCGTGCAGCAAGCTATTGAAATAGCAAGCGAGCTGGTTGACCGCAATAATGAAAACTACGCAATCTACTAAACTGAACGACTATGAAAAAAACACTTCTGATAAGCGTCGTATCCGTCCTCTTTTTACTATTTGGCGGAATTGAAAAAGCAACGGCTCAACAATTTGTCTATCAGCCGCTAAATCCGGCATTCGGGGGGAACCCGGGGAATTACGGATGGCTGCTGAACAGCGCGAATACACAAAACCTGTTTGAAGCAACCCGCCAGGCTGGTTTTCAACGCGATCCGCTGCAGGATTTCCAGGATTCTCTGCAGCGCCAGGTCCTTTCACAGCTTACACGCGATATCGTGCGGCGTGAATTTGGCGATGGGGAAGAACTTCAGGAGCAGGTCTTTGAATTCGGTGAATTCAGTATCGAAGTGATCCCGGGCGCAGATGGCGTTCAAATTCAGATATTCAATATCCTAACCGGTGACGAAACAAGAGTAACGGTTCCAAATTTTTAGATTATGAGAGCAACAATTCTGCTACTTACTTCCGCATTTATACTTTCAGTTCTGACCGCCTGCAGCGGAACTATGCGCCCGATGCATACCGAGCCGGCAACGCATGGAACCGTAAGCAAAAGTTATCACTCACTGAAACAACTGCCCGAACCGGAGGAGAAAATCGTGGCGGCTGTCTACCGTTTCCGTGATCAAACCGGTCAGTATAAACCGTCTGACCGGGTAGCAAGCTGGTCGACTGCCGTAACCCAGGGAGCAACGTCTATCCTGATGAAAGCGATGGAAGAGTCCGGCTGGTTTGTGCCGATTGAGCGGGAAAGCATTTCAAACCTGCTGAATGAGCGGCAGATTATTCAGAATATCCGTCAGCAGCATTCGGGCGGACAGGCACCACAGCCGCTCCCCCCGCTTCTTTTTGCCGGGGTGATGCTTGAAGGCGGTATTGTCGGGTACGACACGAACGTAATTACTGGCGGACTCGGCGCGCGCTACCTCGGTACCGGCGGATCGGGCCAGTATCGAAAAGACCAGGTGACCATCTACCTAAGGGCGGTTTCCACCCAGAGCGGACGCGTATTGAAAACGGTTCACACCACAAAATCGATCGTATCACAGCAGCTCGACAGCGGCCTGTTCCGGTTTATTGACACCAACCGGCTCCTCGAAGCGGAAACCGGCTACACCTATAACGAACCTCCGGTGATGGCGGTTACCGAAGCGATTGATGATGCGCTGAAACAACTGATTTTGGAAGGGATTGAAGAGCAGGTCTGGACCGCAAGAGATTATGATGAAGTGCTGGCCTACCGCGAGCAGTTCAATTACGAGAAGAAGAAAGAGGAGCAGCTGAAACGAGATTATTTTGGGATGATTGACCGCCCTGAACTGCGCGGCGGATGGAGTTTTGGAACGAACGCATCGATCGGCAGCGTGATCGGGAATTACAACAATCCGGATATCAACCCCGGCGTTTCTCTGCAGATTGAGCGCGCTATCAATTCAACATTTTCATTTCGGGCTAACGGCCAGCGAACCCGGGTTAGTGCTCCATCAGCCTACTCAAACCCGGTCAATTCTGCGGAGCTGCTGCTGAACGCATACATCACCCCGAGGTATTCACTCTCGCCATTTGTGGCAGCGGGAGGCGGAGCGTTTATTTTTGATAAGAAGTTTGATGATATCAGCGAGCAGATATTTCCCTTCGTAGCTTTACAGGCGGGATTTGATTACCGTTTCAACAATCGGCTTGGGATGAACATCAGCACCAGTTACCGTTACCTGCTCATTGACGGGCTTGATGGCGTCTCCTTTGGAAAGTTCAACGATCAGCACTGGGGTGTGAATGCAGGTGTTACCTGGCGTCCAGGGTTTTTGAACTGATTAAGATGTAGTTGGGTGACTAAAACCTAAGAGAGTATTGTAAACGTTATCCAAATACATCGTCAGCGGTGAGAGTAAGTTTTTCAAGTACCACAGAGGAAAGTTTTTGGGTTCCACTGACGGTTGCAAGTAGCTGAAAAGAGTTCTTTTTTAACACAAGCTGTTCGATTGTTTTTGCTTGTGAATCAACGATCCAGTACTCTTTCACACCATATTTTTCATAGAGGACCGACTTCTTCTGTCGGTCGATGTTTTCAGTGTTATCGGACAAAACCTCCACTACAAGATCGGGAGCATCAACTATATTCTTTTTGGTGATGATATTCAGTCGTTCACGAGCTATGAAAATCAGATCAGGCTGAACGACATCAGTCATCGACAGTACGACATCGACGGGAGCAATAAGGATCTCACCGATTTCATTCTCATTCACAAATGGATCCAGAAGCCGAAATATATTTAAAAGTATTCGCTGGTGCTGAGTGGTTGGTGCTGGTGTCATATACAGTTCTCCCCCAATGATTTGATGCTGATTTCCATCATCGGGCAGACCCCGGTAATCATCGTATGTCGTCAATTGTGATAGTGTAGATATAGGCATTATGATCCCTTTTTATCTGTTATCATATTTTAGATACTAAAAAGACGAAAATCAAATGAAGGTTATTTTATCAGATTCTACATAATTTAAAGTGCCTTCGTCTTCTCCCAGAGGAGACCTGCCTATGGAACAATCGGCAGTCGAATTGCAACTGATAGTTCTTTTTCTAAAAAACAAAACCGCTTATAATTCCGGCACTTCTCGTATTGTGCGTCAAATCAAAAGTAAGTGAAGGTGATACAATAAATAGTAAACGCCTGGTTAGTTCAACGCTCAGTCCCATGTCAACCGCAAGTGATGAGGCCTGGTCCGGTTTGCCGGCAACGAATGGAGAGTAGATATACGATATTCCGGGGTAGAGTGATGCTTTCTCCATCTGCAGCTCCCGCACTACATATGCCCCCATAAACGCAGAAAGTCCTCTCTGAACGTCCGCCTCTTTGGAGTACGTTTTTGTTCCTCCAACAATCGCCTGAAAGGAAAATGGGTTATCTTCCCACTGTTTCAGCGGTGAAAATGTAATGCTGCCGCCTACGTTTCTGAAGGAGTATGGATAACCACCACTAAACGTACCCTCAAAATCAGAGACTGTGAAGGAAAAATCTGTTCCGCGGGCCGGTGACATACCCAGTGCAAATGATCTGCCGTTTAGATCAGAATTGTTTGCTGATAGGCCAAAACCTGCTGAAATACTGCTTCCTTTTTGCTTTGTATAGATGCTTTGTGAAAAAATTTGTTGAACAGAGAGGATAAGCGTGATTGATATCAATAGAAGGAATTTGAAACGCATCTGATTCTCCCCGGAATTTTAACCCGGATCTTGTTAAAGGTGAGCTTAAAAGTGAAATTATGGAGTTTTTAAATCACTTTAAATAGCCTGGAGAGTGATAAAACAAATATTTTTTACAGCAACAAAGCCCTGTTGCAAGATCTCTGTCAAAAATCGCCCACCAAATAATTCACATGGCCGGTTCCCGGCTCCCAGCCGACGGCAATTCCCAAATCAAACTGGAGATTACCTATTTTAAACCGCGTTCGGATTCCGCTGCCAAGTACCGTACGTGCTGAATCTGCGGTATTGTTCAGATCGGCTACGGTCTGGCTGAAGAGCACGAGATAGATATTTGAGAGATATACCGGCAGTAAAAATCCACCGTCATCCGGGTAAATCAAAGGGATCGTATACCGGGTTCCTACAATACCAAGATTCGGAGCGCCCGGCGCAGGCAGGGTTTCAAATAGGTTTGAGATGACGGACTGCGTATCAAAAACGGGCGCCGGTGTTTGGGTATACACCTGTGCCGACAACCGCAGGGATTGATTGAACCGCTGAAGCGGGGCCGCGAAAATATTCACCCCGGCCCGAAATCCTTTTCTTTGGGAAAATGTGCTGGATGCGGTCCCGCCAGGAAGCTGAAGCGTAAACGGCACCGAATTCAGACCGTACCTTGTCTGTGTGAAGAGCTGCACACCCGCATTCGGCTGCAGATCACGTGTATTTTGACGCAGATTGTAATTTAGGGTAGTATTCAGTCCGGCTGAATAGAGCGGATCTCCGAAATCGGAAAGTGGCTGACGGGCATCCGATGGCGACGTAAACCGTGTTTGCGAGACGGTGAACTTCGGTTCAATGAGAAAGGACGAAAATCGCACATTTTGTTCCATTCGGTAGCGAAAAGGAACAGAGAGCGTTGCACCGCGATTTTGAGCAATCGTTGAAAGAAGGGACGTTTCTCCATCGGAAGAGATCTGAAACGTGCTGAGTGACGGGCGGTTGTAGAGTTCAATTTCAAAGCCGGGGTAGCGTCCGGTGTAGCGGTAGGTGCCATCAAACCAAAATGCCCTGGCAAAATGGCTTACTTCAAGAGAGTAGGCGTGGCGACTCATCCGATCGGCACTTTCAAGCGAAATGCCAATCCGGTCGGCAGGATCGTTCATCTGCTCGATGGATGGAAGCCAGATCCTGGGCCGCAGCCATCCGAACCCGGTTCGATAATCTGAACTCTGCCAGTCAGAGCGGTCCGCGTCTTCCTGCCGGTTTAGGAGCGGACGGTCAAGATCATGTTCAACTGCGGCGGTTACGGACCACTCCGACCGGTCGAGCTGCCGGTCGTAAAGCTGTAACACTCCGATTCGAACAGGGAGCTGTTCATTTTCCCGCTGAATAATGTAGGTGAAAATTTCTTCATTCGGATCATAGGAACCCTCGAAAGCGCTGTACCTTGAATCTGTAATTTGGGTGATTTCATCCTGTTCAGCATGATATTCGTAGATATTCATCACACCACCGGCATCCGCCGTAAAAACCAGCCGTTCACCATCGGGCGACCAAACTGGATCAAAAATGGAGGCCCGCTCAAATACAATATCGGGATCATCCCGAAAGAGCACGGTTTCGGAATCGGGATCTTTAAACCAGATCGCCTGAACGCCATGTTTTTTGCCAAGAATTGCGATGGAGCCGTTGCGGCTGTCGCCGGGAGCCACCGCTGTAACTGAGGTGTGATCCGCCATCTCGTAGGTGCGCGTGATTTCTCCCGTTTCAGGATCAACTGTTACCAGACGTCGGGTAATGCCCTCCGTTTGTGTGGCGTATAGACTGCCGCCGCTGAAAGATGGCGAAGCGAGGCGCTGGTTGCGTGTGATCCTCCGTGAGGTGCCGTCGAAAAGATCGAGCTGGTGGAGATCGGCGCGAAACTGGTTGTCGTAAATGGAATCGGTATGATAGCGGGAATAGATCAAAGAGCTGCCATCCGGCGAGAGGGAGTAGTGGTTGTCGCCGGTGATGGTCACTTCATAAAAAAGCCGGCTGTTTGAGCTGCCGGAAGAGTGTTTGTAAAACCCGGTGGTGCGGTTGCAGGATCGTCCGAAAAAGAGGATGTCATCATTGCTGAGTGTGAGCGGACGGTTGGCTCGTCTGCACGTTGCCCGAAAGGGGATCGATTCTGAAAGTGCATCAGTATCCGCATCGAGATCATCAAGCCGCTCTGCTTCCTGCCGGCGTTGATCGGCCATAAAATCGGAGTAGAGGCTGCCGGGCCACTCGCCGGTTGTGGTTCGGAGAGCAAAGCCAAATCCAAAAAACGGCATCTGATAGTGGCGATTGATCGACCGGCGGATTACATCCTCACCATAATTTGAACGCAGCCAGTTGATAAACGCATATCCGCCGATGTAGTGACGATTAAACGGAGGGGTGTAGGTGGTGGTGTGAACGAGCTGACCCATCGACCACGGGTTGCCTGCGCCCATCATGGCGTAGAGCTGATTGTTAAAATAGGGGTAATTTCCTCGGCCGGAAGCAGGCATGGTGTTGTGGCTTTCATGCTCAACGGCAACACCTTCCAGAATACCGAGCGGAGCTGCCGCGTGAATAGAGCGTCGGGCATCGGGTGAAAAGAGCCCCAGTGGTCTGACGATCGACGGCGGATTGGCACTGAAATGAAGGGCGTGTACCAGCTCATGCGGTACAACAGATTCCAGCCAGTCGCCCGATCTGGGGCTCAGCGATTTACCGAGGAACGGCGCGATCTCAATCTCAGACCGGAAGTTGAATGGCGAAACAAATCCGTTGGATCGGTCATTTTCGGGATTTAAAATGACGGGGAAATCACGCAGCTCACCACCAACAAGTCCCTGGATATCTCTATATTCAAGTTCAAGGATCGAGAGCGTCCGTTCGGCTTCCTGGCGGTATCTTTCAGGAAAAATTACACGGAATTGCTCTGTCTGAAGCTGCTGCCAGTTCTGCCCGGGTGAGCGGTATTGAGTGCCGTAAAACTGAGCCTGCAGATCGGCAGTGATCATCAGGAAAAGAAGAGAAAAAAGCAGAGATGTCTTCATTTGTAAAGCTGAACAGTGGGGTTAAAAGCCTGTCATCCAGTATACATAAAATATTGCAAATCCTGTGAGGAACAGGAGTCCGCAGATCGCCAGAAGTTTGAGCCATGCGGGAGGACGGTATTTCTCATCCAGGCCGGAGTGGAAGATGAGCCGGTAGTTTATGAAAGCCAGGATCGGGGCGGTCAGGAAGGAGAGCGTTGTCGCGAGGTCGATCATCAGGCGAAACCTATCTCCCATAAAAAGCAGAAAACTGAGTGATCCGAGTGAGATGGTGATCAGCAGAACCCGGTATTGCAGATTGCCGGGACTGTCGTTTTTTTCTTGTGATTTGAATGAGCGGATCAGCAGGCTGCAGACGCGCGGGTAGGTGTCGGTTACCGTGAAGGTTGTGCTGAACATCGTTGAAAATGCACAGATGGTAATCAGCAGGTAGGACCACTCACCGAGAGTTTGGGTATACAGGCTAATCAGCTGTTGCGAAAAGAGCGCAGCGCTCGGGGCGAAAGCCTGGCCCGTACCGTACATCACCTGGGCGCCGAGTACCAGGAATCCCACGGCAAAAAGGGCCGCACCAAGATACCCGATATTGAAATCGGTTAATGATTCGCGGAGTGTTGGAGTGTAATGGGTCTGCTTTGAACGCTCGAGTGTCCAGATGGAATGCCAGACGGAGGCGTCGATCGGGATCGGCATCCATCCCATCAAAGCAATAAGAAAGGCAACGCCGGAGACGGTCCAGATTTCCGGAGCCAAAAAATCTGTGGTTGTAGATGGTTCCGCTTTGAAAAGTGCGGCACAAACGGCAATAAGTGTGGAAACCGCAAGTACGACGATAAAGAGTTTAATCACGCCATCGAGTACGGCATAACTGTTTTTAAAAAGAAAGAGCAGGCAGATGGCCAGGATGATTGCGCTCCAGACTCCGGGCGAGAGCGCTATGCCGGTAAGCTCGGCCGCTAAACTTGCGGTAACTACGGTAACGGCCGCCTGGATGGCAAACATGGTTCCGGTTGTAAAGAGAATAAAAATCCAGATCGCCCACGATCCGAGTTTTTTATATCCGTCGATCATGTGCCGGCCGGTGGCAATGGCGTAACGCGGACCGAATTCCAGAAATGGATATTTAAACAGGTTGGCCAGCAAAACGGCCCATATGAGAGCATAACCAAACTCTGCACCTGCCCGGGTGGATTGCACAAGATGGGAAACTCCAATCGCGGCAGCGGCCATTAATAATCCGGGACCGAGGCTTTTTTTTAAATTACTACTCATTATTTTGAAACAAATGCTTTTGAGTTCAATTGGAACCATTATAGTAAAGTTTTTTTTGTACTAACAAAGCAAATATCTACACATAACGCCAACTCACACAAGAGGTAAAGAATGGTAAGTGAAAAAACGGTTGATGAAATCCTTGAACAAAACGGAAACCCGCTTATAACCCTGTCTATGCCCACTCATAAAAAAGGGGAAGAGGTGAAACAGGATCCGATTCGTTTTAAGAACCTGCTCACGAAAGTACAGGAACGACTCGATGAAATGGGAATGAAGCAGGCGGAATATGATAAACTGCTCAAAAAAGCCCACAATTTGCTGGAACAACCGCGATTCTGGACCCACCAGGATCATGGGCTGGTGGTTTATATTGCGAAAAATCATTTCAGCTACTATAAGCTTCCCTATGATGTGGAAGAGCGGGCATACGTAAATACCCATTTTTTAATTACACCGATACTGCCCATGGTAAGTATGGACGGAGTTTTTAACGTGCTGGCAGTTAGCAGAAGTAATGCAAGATTGCTTCAGTGCACCCGAAATGAAGTGCGTGATATCACACCGGAAGGTGCAAATACAAGCGTTGACGACTACCTGGAAGAAGCGCCTGAACAGGAACTTCAGTTCCATACCGGTGCCGAAGGAAACGACGCGATGTTTTTCGGACACGGAGCAGGAGATGAAGACCGCAGGATTGTGGTTGAACAATACTTCCGTGAACTGGAAAAAAATATCACGGATATGCTGAAGCAGTCCAATGATCCGCTGGTGATGGTCGGACTGGAAGATAATATCGCATTCTACAAAAAAATCAATAACTATAACCGGACAGTTGATAATATCATAGATGCAAATCCTGATGAAATGAAAGACGCCGAGTTAAAAAGTGCCGGTTGGAAAGTGATCCAGGAGCATTTCCTGAAGGATATGTACCGCTCTCTGGAACAGTTTTCAGAACATAACAATGAGAAGGTTTCGAATAACATAGCCGACGTTATAGAGTCAACGGTGATGGGGCGTTCGAAAACTATTTTCATCACCCGCGGGGAAGATCGCTGGGGACATTATGATGAGGAGAAACACGAAGTTCACCTCACAGATGAGCCTTCAAACGGTGATGTGGACCTGCTGAACTGGCTTGCTGCGAAAGGACGTGAAACGGGGAGCAACGTATATATGCTTCCGCGCGATCAGATGCCGCTGAAAGCCACCGTAGCAGCTGAATTCCGGTTCTGAGTGGATTCAAAACGTAATCAATTAAAAAAATGCAGTGTCGATTTGGTTCGGCACTGCGTTTTTTTGTTAAATACAGATTTAGTAACCATATAAAAAACGATCTGATATCTATTTGAATTTACATTTTTTTTGCCATTTTTAGAGTGTTAATACTCAACTAAACAGGTAAGAAAATGGCGCAAAACATTTCCCGTAAAGATTTTTTGGTCAGGGCAGGATCGGCACTGGCAGTTTCATCCATAGGTTTTCCATCCATCATTATTCCCCGAAAAAATGAGAAACTGGGAGTAGCCCTGGTGGGGCTTGGGAATTATAGTACCAACCAGCTGGCCCCCGGTCTTCAGGAGACAGAACACTGTGAACTTCGCGGAATTGTCACTGGTTCACCCGAGAAAATTCCGGTTTGGCAGGAGCGGTATGGCATAAAAGACAGCAACGTCTATAATTATGAGAATATGCACCAGATCGCTAATAATGATGATATTGATATCGTGTATATCGTCCTGCCGAACAATATGCACGCTGAATACTCAATCATAGGGGCCGAAGCGGGTAAACACGTATGGTGCGAAAAGCCGATGGCTATGAATGCTGAGGAGTGCAGGGAAATGATACGTGCGGCCGAAAGAAACAGGGTGCAATTGACCATTGGTTACAGAATGCAGCACGAACCCAACACCCAAACCATCATAGGGTATGGCCAAGACGAAACCTATGGCGAGATTACAGAGATTCGCTCCGGTGGCGGATTTAACGGAGGCTTTCTGGAAGGGACCTGGCGAACGGTTGCCAATATGGGCGGTGGTGCCATGTACGATATGGGCGTTTATCCGCTGAATGCAGCCCGTTACTCTTCCGGAATGGAACCGGTTGCCGTTCGTGCAAAACAGTGGACTGACAGGACCGATATATTTCCCAATGTGGATGAACACATGGATTTTGATCTTGAATTTCCTGACGGAATGATTGCAAACTGTAAAACCAGTTTCGGTAATAACATGAACTATCTTGAGGTCGACTGCACGGATGGCTGGTATCGGCTGGAACCATTTTTATCTTATACTGGCGTCCAGGGAGAAACCAGCAGCGGCACAGAGCTTCCTGAAGATCCCAATCATCAGCAGGCGCGCCAGATGGATAACGATGCCCTTGCCATCAAAAACAGCACACAACCTGTCGTACCGGGCGAGGAAGGGCTGGCCGATATGGTTGTTGTGGATGCCATTTTTAAATCTGCTGCCAATGGCAATGAATGGGTTGAGTTGTAATTATTTCGAGGCAAAAACAGGCTTATAAAGTACCGTTCGATATCTGGCTATCTGCATAATCCACGGCCCGGGCAGTAAGTGCCATGTAGGTGATGCTTGGGTTTTGAGTTCCGGCGCTGGTCATACAGGAGCCGTCCGTCACAAAAACGTTGGGAACTTCATGCAGCTGATTCCAGCGATTCAGTACGCTCGTATCCGGGTCGTGCCCCATTCGTGCGGTACCCATTTCGTGAATGCAGGCTCCAACTGCAGTGGCGTTGTTGCTTGATGTAATATTCACACATCCTGCGGCTTCCAGCATCTCTACCGCGCACTGAACCCCGTGCTCGCGAAGTTTCTCCTCATTCTCACGCAGTTTAGCATCAAACGTGATGATGGGAATGCCGTACTGATCGGTTTTATTGAAATTGAGGTACATTCGATTTTCATGATAAGGGAGCAGCTCACCAAAACAGGTCATCCTGATTTGCCAGGATCCCGGCTGAAAGATGATCTCTTTCAGCTCTTCACCAATCACACCCTCCGGATATTCGGGAATTCGCTGGGCTGAACCCTGGTAACCGAATCCACGCAAATAATCACTCTGTTTTGTCTCTTCATCCAGGTTTGTAAACCTCGGGATATAAAACCCAACAGGCTTGCGGCCCGAGTAATAGGAATCTTCCAGCTTAGGAAGGATTCCCGCTGCACCCATTCCATAATGGTGGTCCATCATGTTATGGCCCAGTTCACCGCTTGAATTGCCCAGCCCGTTGGGAAACGCTTCTGAGCGGCTGTTCAGTAAAATTGCTGTAGATCCCACCGTACTGGCGCAGCAAAAAATAATTCTCGCTGATATTTCAATCTCTTCTTTGGATTCGGCATCAATCAAACGAACACCGGTGGCATTTCCGGAATCTTCATCATAAACGATCTCTTTCACAATACTGAACGGGCGAACCGTTAGATTTCCTGTCTCCTCAGCAACCGGCAGAGTAGCCGACTGACTGCTGAAATAAGCACCGAACGGGCAGCCGCGCCAGCAGCGGTCACGCACAACGCACTGTCCCCGATTTCCTTTATGCACTTCGGGATCATATTCCGAAAGGTTTGCGACACGCCCGGGTGTTACCACACGGCCGGGGTATTTTTGCGCTACGGATTCCCGCAAATGCTGTTCAGCCGCGTTCAGGGGGAAGGGTTTTAAAAATTTTCCGTCGGGAACCTGCTTCAATCCCTCTGCCTGACCGCTGATGCCAACAAAAGGCTCTACATAGTCGTACCACGGCTCAATATCTGCATAGCGAATCGGCCAGTCGATGGCAATTCCCTCTTTTTTATTGGCTTCAAAATCAAGATCACTGAAGCGATAGCAGTGCCGCCCCCACATCAGTGAACGGCCGCCTACATGATGGCCGCGAATCCAGTCAAAACGCGCATCTTCCTCATATGGATATTCATCATCTTTATTGATCCAGTGCTTATTATCCTGACGAACCCACCAGGGGAGCCGGTCCTGTTTATTATAGTGCTGCTCAATTTCTTCACGGGGTACCCTGTTTTGATAAGGGAGCTCCCAAATGTCATCGTTTGCCGTAGGATACTCTCCGTGCCTTACCATGCGTCCGCGTTCGAGTACAATGGTTTTGTATCCCTTCTTACAGAGCTCCATGGCTGCATAACCGCCGCTGATTCCCGAACCAATTACAATAGCATCAAAATCTTTTGAATCTGATTTTTCCATATTATATCGTCCAGGCTCTGTTATTTACTTCATCAATGGTTATAGTGGGTCTGTAATCTCCCGGTATGGGAAGGTAGTTGAGATAATTTTTACCGATCTCCTCGGTTGTCAGATAATACGCAATCGTCTGCTGTTTAAGCTCTGTATACGCACGTTTAGCGGATGATGTGCAAACTCCGTTGTTCAACTCGATACTCCGCACCAGTTCTACCCGCTCCGATTGGCTCAGATTCAAAAAATTCCGGTCGTCAAGAAAGAGTTCTAGCTCTTCCCACTGTTCTCTGAAGCTGGTTTTAAAATCCATATCGAATACCAGGCCTATCATGGTATCAATGGTATGATGAACGTTCACATCCGTTGCGGAGGGGCTGTCGGTTCGCGGAAGGATTGTATCGGCCATCAAAGAAACCCGTTCAAATGCATCTTCTCCGAAAAAGTGCAGTTCAGACGTGTCTGTTTCCGGCTTTGAGCAGCCGGATAAAAAAACCGATGTAAAAGAAGCGGAAAGGGCACCGCCTGTTATAAGGGCGGTGTATTTGAGCATTTCGCGTCTGTTCATAGAAGCAAGGCTAAATGTGGCTGTAAATCATAGATAACAACTCATAAGAGAGCTGTTTATTTCGATAGTGCAAAATATATCAACACAGAAACTGTTAAGCCAATCTATTAAAAAATCGATAAACATCAAGCAGAAAATGGCCGGAAGGCTCTGTGTTATATTGCTGATTGTGCGATCTGTTTACCCGCCCACTAAACTCATCAGAAAATACGTACTCAGTCCCAGGTAGATCGTCACACCGGTGATATCGGTAATGGTCGTCAGTACCGGGCCGGTCATCATTGCGGGATCGCCGCCCCACCGTTTGATGAGAAAGGGGAGCGTACCTCCTACAATTCCGGCAACGAGCACGTTAATTCCAAGCGCGGCGCCGGCAACCAGGCCGAGTATCATATTGGCCTGAACGATATATGCAATCACTGCGAACAGCGCACCAAGTGCAAGCCCGTTAATCAGCCCAACGACAATCTCCTTCTTTGCTGCCCGCCAGTATTCGCTGAGACGAACTTCTCCCAAGGCGATACTCCGAATCGAAACCGATAGCGCCTGGATACCCACGTTTCCGCCCATGTCGGTAATCATTGGAAGAAAAATAGCCAGAGCGGCAATGGCCTCGATGGTTGCTTCAAAAGAGGCGATAACCGCAACTGCACCAAGGTTCAGAAACACATTACCGGCCATCCACGGCAGGCGCTTTTTCACGGATCCAAGCGGCGGTGTATAAAACGATTCGTCAGCAGAAGCAGCACCTATATGCATAAACATATCGGCCATATTTTCTGATAAAATTTCAATCGCATCGTCCAGCAGAAGCACGCCAGCGATGCGATCTTCTTCATTCAAAACAGGAAGCATCTGGAACCGGCGATTTCTGAGCAGCTGAGCGGATTCCAGAGCATCGTCATCAGTGTACACCGCAACCACATTTTGAGTCATGATTTCATCCACAAGCTTTTTAGGGTTGGTGCGGATCAGGTCTTTCATGGATATAACGCCTTCGGGTGTCCCCTTTTTATTCACAACAAAAACGTAATTTTTATTCTCAATCTGCACCGGTGCATCTTTTATGGCAAGCATTGTATCCGCAATACTCGCCCCCTTTTTCACAGCTGTAAAATGGGAGTTCATCACCGCGCCAACCGTACCTGATTCGTAGCGCATCAGGTCACGAATCATCGCCTCCAGGTTCGGGTTGATCATGCTGAAAAGCTCTGAGGCTTCATCCTGATCCATGAGCTGCATAATATCGGCGGCATGATCGATCGGGATGTCATCAAGCAGTGTAGAGCCAATTTTCGGATCCATCTGTTCCAGAACCTCAACGGACATTTCCGGTGAGAAATGAGCCAGGATTTGCCCGGCCTGTTTTTGATCGGCTTTTTCCAGGAATGGAATTATTACATTGTAATCACGATTGGTAAGCACCTGTGCAACCCGACCTGCTGAAATGTTTTGGGCGCTGATTACTGCTTCATCAATTTTGTTTTCAGCAAGATGCGCTTCAAAAGTTTCGCGGTAGGATTGAAGAATATCCGGTTCAAGAATCATGATTTCGCCTGGATTTTAGATTGGTTAGCCGGTAATAATTAGAAATATTGATACCGATTGCAGGGCAGAATACGATATATGTCAAATGTATTGCCAAAAATATTGAGGCGTCTTAGTAGACAGGCAGCGACGGGTCAATTTTTTTAGACCACTCGTTAATTCCGCCTTTCAGGTTTGAAACCTGGTCAAACCCGTTCTCCATTAGCAGGGTGCAGGCTTTTGCACTTCGGGCGCCGGAACGACACATAACTACGATTTCCTGGTTTTTATCGAGCTCATCCAGTTGGGAGGGGAGATCATCAAGCGGGATCAGTGTACTATTTTCGATTTTTGAGATGTGCACTTCATGATGCTCACGGACATCAAGCAGAGTAAATGAATCTCCGGAATCTTGTCTTTTCTTCAGTTCTACTACAGTGGTTTCCTGCATGGGATTGGGTTTTTAGAGGGTGATTTTATTTGATAATTGAAATGTCATGCCCCATTCCTCTGAAAGGGCTCCCTTCGGGGGATGATGCATCTCCTTATGTTGTTTGAGTGCTGTTTTTTAAATGATCAGAGAACGGATTTTCATCAAGGAAACTTTAATTTTTAAGTTTTACAGGAATTGTTGTGGACGACGAAAATCTGTAGGAAAATGATAGAATTAAGGGCAATAAACCATCAACCGTTCCGGCCACGAAGTCACGAAAACACGAAGGTTTCACGAAGGCTAATAATTTGATTATTATACACTTCGTGGTACTTCGAGTCTTGGTGCCCTCGTGGTAAAAAAAATCCATATTTTAAGATTCTCTATTTCTTTCCGACATTGTCAAAGGATATTTAAAAGCTTTAAAAAAATCACCCACAACCCAAAACATTTGGGGCTGTAGAACCAATTTTTATTTTTTATACCGGTCGAGCTTAAACTGACGGCCGAGGTAGAGTTCTTTTGCCTCTTCATCTTCGGCGAGCGATTCAGCGGTTCCTTCACGTAAAATTTTTCCTTCAAACATCAGGTAGGCGCGGTCGGTGATCGCCAGGGTTTCGTGAACGTTGTGATCGGTAATAAAGATGCCAATATTTCGCTTTCCAAGATCCGCCACAATCTCCTGGATATCTTCCACAGCAATCGGGTCAACGCCCGCAAACGGTTCATCAAGCAGGATAAATTTCGGATCGGTAATTAGTGCGCGCGCAATTTCTGTTCTGCGGCGTTCACCACCTGAAAGGCTGATCCCTTTGCTATTCACCACTTTCTGCAGCCCAAACTCCTCAATCAGCTGATCCGCTTTTTCGCGGATCTCTTTTTTGGGCACCGAGTGAAATTCAAGAATCGATTCGAGATTCTGCCGGACAGTAAGATTCCGGAACACGCTCGCCTCCTGCGACAGGTACCCGATTCCCATTCGGGCCCGCTGGTACATCGGTTTTTTGGTCAGCTTCTTGTCGTTCAGGTACACGTTTCCTTTGTTGGGACGGATCACGCCCGTAAACATGTAAAATGTGGTCGTCTTACCCGCTCCATTCGGGCCAAGCAGCCCCACAATTTCACCCTGCTTTACATTGATGGAAACGTGATCTACCACTACCCGGCCGCGATAGCTTTTCACCAGGTTTTCGCTGTAAAGATTAAGCATGGCTTCGGGTGTTTAAAAGTTACATGGAGTAGCCGCCGATCGATTCAATGCAGGCCGTGGTGAGCTTGATGCCCTCTTCAACATCCGTCTTCGATACGGTCTCAACCGTACTGTGGATGTAGCGGGTGGGTGTGGAAATACAGGAAACATGGCTGCCGATTCCAACAAGATACTGCATGCCGGAGGTGTCGGTGCCGCCAGCTGTTAATACTTCACGCTGGTGAGTAATGTTATTTCTGCCGGCCAGCTCTTCAAGAAATTCTACAAGCGATGGCGTGCAGATCACACTTTTGTCCATCACTTTAATAGCGGTGCCCTTGCCGAGTTTTGTACACGCTTCATGATCTCCCGATCCGGGCAGATCATTGGCAATCGTGGTGTCGAGTGCGATGCCGATTTCCGGCTGGATGCGCTGCGCTGCAACACGTGCGCCCCGGATGCCGACCTCCTCCTGAACGGTGAAAACAGCGTAAATATCAGCATTTGTTGATGCGGCCTGTTTCAGGGCTTCAATCAGAATAAATACAGAAATTCGGTTATCGAGCGATTTGCCGGTCAGGCAGTCACCCAGTTCCATCAGTTCACCCATCCGCGTAACGGTGGAGCCATCGCGCACAATCTCTTTCACCCGATCCCCTGAAAGGCCCGTATCGATAAACAAATTTTTCAGTTTCGTTTTTGCTTTCTTCTGCTCATCGGTCTGCGTGTGGATCGGTTTGCCGCCGATTACTCCGGGAACGGTTTCTGTGCCGTGTACCCAAACCCGCTGGTTGACCAGCGTCTCGGGATCAAACCCGCCCAGTGTAGAGAACCGGATAAAGCCGTTGTCGTCGGTATGGGTAGTGATGAGCGAAATTTCGTCCATATGCGCAGCCATCATCACCCTGGGACCATCCCCTTTTTTGCGGGCAATCAGGTTGCCGATCGGATCAGTGAAAACTTCATCCACGTGAGGTTTAATCTGCTCCTCAATGACTTTTCGGATGGGCGTTTCGTGCCCCGGTGCTCCGGGAGTTTCCACGATTTTTTTCAGGAGTTCGAGGTCCATCAATCAGGCGATCTGTAGTTCATCAAAAATGGAATCAAACAGAATCTTGCCGTCCGTATTGCCGAGCACGGATTCCATTGCGCGTTCGGGGTGGGGCATCATACCGAGAACATTGCCGTTTTTGTTCAAAATTCCGGCGATGTTGTCAACCGAACCGTTGAAATTCGACTCTTTGGTGAGGTTTCCATCCGCATCAGAATAGCGGAACAGGATTTGTTCAGCGTCATTCAGCTCTTTAAGGCCGTCATCATCAATAAAATAGTTTCCTTCACCGTGTGATACGGGGATATTCAGGACGTCGCCTTTGTTCAGCTTTGAGGTGAATATCGACCCCGACTTTTCTACGCGGATATTCACATTTTTGCACACAAACCGCAGTTTTTCGTTATGCAGCATGGCGCCGGGCAGCAGGTTTGCCTCCAGCAGAATCTGGAATCCGTTGCAGATTCCCATCACCGGGTTGCCCGCATCCGCATACTCCACAACCGACTGCATGATGGGGGAAAATCGCGCGATGGCCCCTGAGCGGAGATAATCGCCATACGAGAACCCGCCGGGAATAATGAGCAGGTCGATTCCCGAGAGGTCGGTATCTTTATGCCATAAAAATTTGGTTGTGGCGCCCATCACTTTGCTCATCGCGTGGTAGGCGTCGTGGTCGCAGTTGGAGCCCGGGAATACAATTACGCCGATCTGTTTTGACACGTTCTTATCCTTTAATTTCTGTAATTAGTTGAATTTCCTGCAATACTGAATTGATTTTCAGGCACTCTTCGAAAGCCCCTTCATACACCAGGGCCTTGCCGTCATTATGTACTTTCAGGGTGATCTCTTCCGCCTTTTCGTGGCTGCAGCTCAATGCTTTGATGAGCTGATTGATCACCTCGTCGAATGTGTGGACGTCATCATCGTAAAGAATCAGCCGCCAGGGAGTGGCTTCCGATTCCTCCTCCTCCGTTGCAACCATAACCTCCACTTCAGGTGCTTTTTTGGGGGATTGCTCCCCTGCCTGCATCCTATGTAAGTGAAAGGGATGTATCATTCCGTAACAGGTTTTGTGATTTCAATCTCGTAATCTTCCATCACTTCATTAGCCAGGAGTTGTGTGCAGGCGTTTTCGGCAATTACTAAGGCCTCTTTTTCGGATTCTGCATCGATATCGAGTTCAATAAATTTCCCGATACGGACACCCTCCACGCTGTTAAGCCCCAGGTTGTGGAGCGCGTGGTGCGCCGCTTTTCCTTTTGGATCGAGGATGGATTTGCGAAGTGTAATATTTACGTTTGCTTTATACATAGAATGAATTTTCAGCGGTTTGATGACAACCTGAAAGTTAACCTTTATTCACGTCAGCCGCTACCTGATGTTGAATCGTTTCGATAAGTTCGCTCCGGCTATGTTTGCTGCAGTCGAGCCACGTGAGAAACGGCCATCGCCGCAGCCAGGTGATCTGCCTCTTGGCATAGCGCCGGGTTGCCGTTTTAAAATCTTTGATCATCTGTTCGCGGTCGATTTCTCCATTCAGATATTGAATCACCTGTTTGTAACCTACCGTTTGCAGCGCCTGAAGTTCCGGGGAATATCCTTTGGCCAGAATTGATTTTGTCTCCTCAACAAGGCCGTTTTTAATCATCTCATCACAACGCTCCTCAATTCTTTGATGGAGTATTTTTCGCGGCCAGTGCGTGGCAAAAACCTGGATATTATCCGGCTGCCGGAATTTGTTTTTGGTGTGATAGGAAGAAAACGGCTTCCCGGTCTGCATCCAGACATCCAAAGCACGGATGATCCGCCGGTGGTTGGTGCCGTCGGCTTTTTCGGCGTATTCGGGATCAACCTGCTGCAGTTTTTTAAAAAGGGCGTCAACCCCGTGCTGATCCAGTTCCGCTTCAAGCTGTTTAATATTTTCCCGGTTTGATGAGGGCATGTCATCCAGCGGACGAACCAGGCTCTGCAGATGCAAGGTGCTGCCGCCGCAGTAGATCACCGTGTTGCCACGCGATTCAATCTCATCTGCCCACGTTTCTGCACGGCTGTGAAACTGCATGGCGGAATCTTCTTCATCGAGATCGAGGTTAGAAATGTTGAAGTGCTGAACCGCATCGAGCTGCTCTTGCGTCGGTTTCGCCGTTCCAACGTTGATTTGCCTGTAACACTGACGCGAATCCACGGAGATAATTTCACCGCCAATCTGCTCAGCAAGTGCTACAGCCAGAGAACTTTTTCCCGATGCCGTCGCCCCGGCGATCATTATTCGCTGTTTCATGAATCGGTTTTTGGTTACTGCTATGGTGTCATCGGATGAGTTTTAATCTGAGTTCGATTCATAAATATTTCATTTATTCGGTATCAAGTCTCCCCTAAAAAGGGGAGATTTAGAGGGGTGTTCATCGGTTTATTCACAGATCTGATGGACATCCCCCCCAATCCCCCTTTTCAAAGGGGGACTTTCTTAACTCTAATTCAAGAATCGAACTCAGGTTTTTAATAAAAATCGAACCACACCGGATCAAAATCTAAATTATGAATATCTCATCCGATGACTAAGGTACTGTATTAGTGGATTGATAATTAGCCTGAATGAGATCAGATCGTAACTCTCAAAGAAATCCGGTGGGTAACTCCGAGAACGCTGGAAGCACCACCAAAGTTGGCAAATCCGTAATCCACAAAAATTGCGCGCAGGTGGAGTCCGGCGCCGAGGGTGGGTGAAATGTAGACGCTTCTGTCGGGATCGGTGGTGACATCCGTGAGCCCGGCGCGAAGGCTGAGCCGGTTTTTGTAAGTTGATTCCACACCAAGATGCGGTTCAAAACTTACTCTGCCAAGATTGATAAAGTACGCCCGGCGATTTTCGAAGCGAACATCTACATCGGCAGCTGCGGTGACCAGAAAGTCGCCGAATTCCCGGGAGTGTCCGGCACCAAGTTTTACCGTTGGCAGCACCCGCTCATTCTGCCCGGTGGGAATTTCATCTCCAAAAGTCTCTTCAAAATCACCAAATTCGGAACGGTTGATCGACCAGAATTTCATCATGGTGGTCAGGTCCATTACGTGCAGTCCAACCACGGTGTTACCAAACCGCATCTGCGTGCCGGCATCTAGTGAATATCCCCAGGCATCGGCAAAAGGGCCCAATCTGTGGTTAATCACTTTGGCGTTCACTCCCCAGGAGAGGCGATCACTGGCCTTTGTGGCATAGGAGAGAATAAATGCCATATCGGCGACGCTGAACTCTTCGATATAGTCCTGCACATTTTCGCGGGGCAGGTTGCGTTCGCGGTCCCAGGCGTTCAGCGTATTGGCGATGTTATCCACACCCTGACGAAAGAAACTCAGTGCGATGGTGGCATCAGAATCTCTCAGCGGGTAGGCGATGGCGCCGTAATCGTAGCTGACAATCCCGGCAAACCGTTCGGAGTGCATGTAGGCGATATCGATTCTCTCCACGTGCGCCAGTCCGGCGGGGTTCCAGTAAGCTGAGGTGACGTCGTTAGAGATTGCTGCGTGAGCGCTCCCCATGCCGAGTGCGCGAGCCCCGGCACCTACAGACATAAAATCACCGCCATACTTGGCGTTGGTGAACGACTGTGCCGCAACATCAGAAATGCAGAAGAATGCAGCGATTAAGAGAATTAGAAATGACTTCACGAAAAAAAATATGGTTGAATCTGGTGCCCCAATATAGGATTTCTTACCGGCAGATAACAAACGAACGAATAAAATGACCCGATCATATACCTCCGGTGAAAAGAGCGGTTAGAATATTGGATAACTCATATCTTGAGCAATCTTGATTATTTTATTGGTTTGAATATCAATAACCTCAAGTCCATTTTTCGATTTAGAGGAGTTGGCCAACTTTTTTTGCTGAACCATTCCTTCAAACCTAAAAGATAAACTACGTTTAACTCTGTCCTCGGCAGTTATTTCATTATTTAGTAACCAAACAGCTAATGAACACGACTCTAAGACTGAACGACTACATGTAAATGGCGCTACTGTTTGGATTGGTTCTTTAAGAGTTCTAGAAAAGGCCATTAGTTGGTCGCATGCCACTTCGACAAAGGTATGACCTTGACTATATGCTGTTTTTAGGGACAGGGGACGTTGAAATGTTTCTAATTCCTTCGACGATATTGAACCAGGTTTTGAATTAACGCCATGTATGTTTATTAACTCTCCGGATTTATCGATAAGATTTTCAATTGCTGAAACTATGTTTTCAGTATCTCTTTTATTCAAAATATAAGTTTTGAAATTTCGGTTTCAATCAAACAACTAACGGTCTTGCGGCTAAGTGGCTAGGCGACCAACTCTGCTAAAATCCCAAAACGCGAATTTGTCATTTTGAGTGGTATTGTGAAGGTACTGGTTCTTCATACCACCAATACGTTTTGTCAAAATCACGTTGAGCTTATGGGGTAATTATGAATGGTTTGCCCACAATACCTTATAAATAATTTTTTCTGAATTCGCTCCAGGGCTCTCCCTTCTCTCTATCCTCATCAAGAGTTTTTAGACGCTCATCCAAAATGGTTTTATGATGTTCTGGTAATGGAACATCCTCGGGCTCGGATGCGATGGAATCCCACAGAGATTCTACCAAAAGCAGTTTCTCACTCGTATTTAGCTTTTCAATCTCTTTGCTAAGTGTGTCTTTCATAATAGTTCGACTAAGATTCATAGTATTCAATTTCTTTAAAAATGGGTAAGAAAGTACCCTATCATCAGAATTTTGCGAACTTTAATTATTATTTATCCCGCCCATTCATCACCTCTCATCCCATTTCGGCGTCGGAAAACGGGGTTCGGTTTGTGAGAGGTCATCAGGCCAGACGATCACTTTTTCGCCATCCTGCCACTGGATAATCAACCCGCGGTTTGCGGTTTGATATCCGCGCTCATCCACGGCAAAGTCGCTGAAAATGGTTGTGGTTTCGAGATTTAGCAGCTCGTCACGGATGGCGTCCGAATCAAGAGTGCCGGCCAGTTCAATCGCCTCCGCAAAAAGCTGACAGCTTCCGTACGCTCCCGCAGCGTGAAAACTGGGCTGCCGGCCAAACTCTTCTTCATACGACTCTGTAAACTCTTCGATGCCGGGATTTGGCAGGCCCGGCTCCCAGGCGGAGAGTCCGTACGCATATTCGGCCAGTTCCCCCAGTTCATCCCGGAATTCAGTTACGGCGCCTGATGTGCCAAACATCTGCACGTTCACATCCAGCTCTTTCATGCCGCGAACAACGGCCGTAAAATCGCCCAGTGAGGAAGCCGCCATCCCGATCACGTCTACATCGCTAAATTTGATGAGATTAAGAATTGGAGAAAAATCATCCAGACCGGATGGGTAGGTGTATATAACCGGTACGTTCATGCCTCGTTCCCGTGCCATTTCAACGGCGCCTGATCCGGCAGCTTTAGGAAAAAGCTGATCTTCCTGGATGATGGCAACCGACTGCAGGCCATTCCGGTCCGCCATATCAATCAAACCGGCAAGAAAATATTCTGCCGGGGGCAGCACCATAAACAGGTATTCGCGTCCCTGTTCCCAGATGGACGTAGTTGCCGCCAGCGGGGAGATGTGAACCATTTTATGCGCTTCCGTGACGGGAGCTACCGCTTCGGTCAGAGTTGAACCGTACGGACCCATCACCAGGTCAACTTCATCTTCGGTAATGAGCTGCTCATAAAGAGCAATTGCCCGGTCGGTGCTCGATTCATCATCGTAAATCAAAAATTCAATATTTCGTCCAAGTATGCCGCCCTGTTCGTTGAGATGTTTCTCGCAAAGCAGATATCCGTCCCTCGCCGGAATACCCTGCGTGGAGTACGCCCCGGTTTCTGACATCGTGGCACCGATACGGATGGGCGGATCATCATTTGGTATAAAAGCTGTTGCCATAAGAAAAACAGCCAGGATGAAGGCAGAAATTAAACGGGTTGAAAACGTGGAAGCGGGATGATAGGCCATCGTTCGGAATGATTAATGCGCAATAGTTTTTCGGTTCACAGAAGAATATGGTTAAATATGATTTAAATAGAAAAACCGCTCTCGATTTTCCTCTTCAAAAACGATCAGCGGATATTTGCATTGAGGCGGCTAAGGCGTATTTTTAAAACTATGCCCGGACAAAGCTGGAATAAATTTAAAGAGTACTGCCGCCTTGCCGCACGCCTGGCGCTGAAAAAGAACATTTTTTTTAATGCTTCCGCAATTACGTTCAACTTGTTCCTCTGTGCGATACCATTTTCACTGATACTGATCTCCTTCCTTGGATATGTGCTATCTGCAGAAGCGGCTTTCGATGAGCTGATGCGCTATGCCCGCGAACTTTTCCCTACATTTACCTACGAAACGCAGGGAGGAGATGTCATCGAAGGCGTAGTTACTCTCGAAGCACTGATTATGCCGCTTGTGGAAGCGAGGAGAATTTTCGGGATTGTCGGTCTGATAGTGCTGATGTTTTTTGCCCAGGGATTGTTTCAATCCCTCAAACATGTGCTGTTTGAAGTGTATGATATCGAGGAAAGAAAACACCCGATCCTTGAGCTGGTCTACAATTTCTTTACGTTTGGTGTGGTGGGCGGTGTTTTTCTTTTCTTCACGATTGCAATTTCGCTGCTTACACTCTATCCGCTCGATTCCATCGTAATTCCCGTTACGGATACGGTGATTGTATTAGGCTGGCTCAGTGATGTGCTGAATTTTCTGGTTCCCGTAATTTTCACTCCCATTTTGTTCTATGTGATCTACAGGTATATCAGTGAAAAACGAATCACGAGAAAAGTAGCTCTGCTTTCAGCACTTACCTATACCATTCTTTTTGAAGCCGCCAAATATGGCGTTGGTCTTTATATTGAATACGCCTTCACCGCATACCGGTATTTTTACCAGGGCTATACGGTTATCGTAATTATCGGCGTTTGGGTGTTTTACACGGCCGCACTTTTTGTGATCACCGCAATACTGGCCCGCGCATACCAGGATGTGTACGAAGAAGATCAGCCGTCGATCGAAAAAAATCCTTATACCGCTATTTCCTGATGATTAACAAAGAGGCACTTCCCGGCCACGATTTTTATGCACGTCCGGATGTGGTTCAGGTCAGTAAAGATCTGCTTGGCTGCACACTTCACACATTTTTTGATGGAGAACACACCTCAGGAATTATCGTCGAAACGGAGGCGTACTGCGGGCGAAACGACAAAGCGTGCCACGCCAACAACGGAACCCGCACGGATCGCACCGAAGTGATGTATGGTCCGCCCGGCCACTGTTATGTATATCTCTGTTATGGAATTCATCACCTGTTTAATGTGGTTACGAACCGGGAGGGGCTGGCAGACGCTGTGCTTGTTCGTGCACTTCAGCCGCTGAACGGAGTTGAAATCATGAAAAAACGCCGGGGGATGGAAAAGATCAAACATCTCACCGATGGCCCCGGGAAACTCTCCCAGGCGCTTGCCATTCATACCAACATGACCGGGAGCGCCCTCTCCGAACCCCTGCTCTGGATTGAACAACGCAGGCAGGAAATTTCTGATGAACATATTGAAGCCTCAAAACGTATAGGGGTGGACTATGCAGGGGAAGATGCACTTCGTAAATGGCGTTTTACCGTTGATAGCGGTCTTTTTAGATAGGTGTAAAATAGTTTAATGTTTAATGAAACGATTGTTGAATTGCCTTGGTTTATCGCTGAAGATTTATCAAACAATTAATATCTAACATTAAATTACACGGTTATGCTGAACAAAATTACAACCTCACTTTTTTTACTTTTCTTTGCCTTTTCGGGTACAATCCTTGCCAATGGTGATCATGAAGAAAATCTGCGCTCCACAGCGTGGGAGATCGACAAATCACACAGCGCGATCAATTTTAAAATCAATCACTTCTTTACTCCGGTTGATGGAACGTTCGAAGATTATGAAGCAACCGTGTTATTCGATCCGGAAAATCTCGAAGGGAGCAGTTTAGATGTGGTGATTCCGGTTAATAGTATCAATACAAGAAACGACCGGCGCGATGGTCACCTGCAATCTGAAGATTTCTTCAATGCTGAGCAGTGGCCAACCATCACATTCAACAGCACAAGCATTGAAAGCCGCGGTGATAACGAATTTGTAGCGATTGGTACGATGACAATCCGCGACGTAACCCACGAATTTGAACTTCCGTTTTCGCTTTTAGGTGTGATGGATCATCCGATGAGAGAAAACACGCGCGTTGCCGGAATTGTGGCAAATGCTGAATTGATGAGAACCGACTACGGAGTGGGTGTCGGCGATTGGGCCGCTACTGCTGTTGTAGGCGACCGGGTAAACATTGAGCTGAATCTGGAATTGACAACAGGCATCTGATCTGTTAAATGTATACCTTTTAAGCCGCAGGGAGTGATTCTTGCGGTTTTTTTTGTTTTACTCAACCTATTCTGGAATTCCAATCATGTTTAATCTTACGTTCGATCACTACACCATTAAAGTTAACAGTCTGGACGAAAGCGCGCGATTTTACAAAGAGGTGCTGAAACTAAAGGAGATCAAAAACCGCACGGAAAAAGAGTATATCCGATGGTTTTCTCTCGGCGATGGCAGTGAACTTCATGTGGTGGAAGGTGATCAAACCGGAATTGAAACCAATGTTGGGCTGCACCTTGCGCTCCGGCTAAAAGAGTTTGATGCTTTTATCCGTCAACTTGAGGAGAATGGCGTTCGTCAGCACAACTCAAAGGGTGAGCCGGATCAGATTAACGTCCGGGCAGACGGAATTCGGCAGGTCTATTTTAAAGATCCGGATGGCTACTGGATTGAGGTAAACGAGGCCGCAATATTGGAAACCTGAGTTCGATTCTTAAATATGACGTAAATCATAAAATCAGTCAAACAAGGGCGTCATCTCGCATCCGAGCGTTCGGGACGTGATCTACTTTCCTTAACAAAGGCAGGAGATGCCGGATCTAAGTCCGGCATGACATAATTTTTGACGAGTTAGTTTAACTAACGCCCTTTTTTGAACTGATTTTGCCATTTTTTAATCGAACTCAGGTTGGAAGAAAATTAAAGAAAAATTCGCGGTGGGCGTTCAAGGCGTTAATCCAATGCCCATGACATCTCTTCCTTCAGAACCTGGCAGCAGTTTTCACGTTGATACTGCCTGCAGGGCATCCGGATTTAATTTTCAACTTACGATTCAAAAGCTTTACTTGGTCAGAAATGGAAAAAGACTGAAATCTAACACTACAGGCGCATCATGGAAGAAAAGATTTTGAAATACAAAGCCAAGGATATCACAGTAAAGTATGATGTAAAGCGATGCATCCACGCGGCAGAATGTGTGAATGGGTTGCCCGATGTTTTTAATCCAAAGCGCAAGCCGTGGATCAAGCCGGAACTGGCCGATGCCGATGCGGTTGCCGATGTCATTGAAAAATGCCCGACCGGTGCGCTTCATTATGAGATGGAAAATTCCGATCGGACCGAATCTGCATCATCTAAAAACCGAATCCTTCTGCAAAAAGATGGCCCGGTTTACATGTTCGGTGATATTGAAGTTCAGGATCATGAGGGCAATACCATACTGGAGGATACGCGATTTGCTTTGTGCCGCTGCGGTGCGTCTGTCAATAAGCCCGCCTGCGACAACTCCCACAAAAAATTTGATTTTGAAGCCGGCACAAATGCCGATTCGTCTAAACTTCCCGCTCCGGAAAACGGGGAAAGTGATAAGCTCATCGTGAAGCTGATGAAGAATGGCCCTGCTATTCTTGAGGGCACCTACACCGTGGAATCCGGCTCGATGGACCCGCTCACAAGTGACAAAGGTGTGGCGCTATGCCGTTGCGGGGAATCAGCAACAAAACCGTTTTGCGATGGGAATCACAAAGAAGTGGGTTTTAAAGGGTAGATAAGTGGATTGGATTTGTTCTCTTACAAAAACGAATCTCCAGATAGGTTTGTAATACAATCAGCCATAAATAAAAAAGGGCGGAAATCTCTTTCCGCCCCCCTCGTTTTGATCACCCCGAAAGCCAGTTCGAGGAATCACAAACCGATCCTCATGTACTCACTGTTATTATCAGCCATAACGGGTAAATCTTAAGCACTCTTTTTTATTTTTTTTTGTAAACCTGAGTTCGGTTGGTCAGGTTTTTAAAGGACCAATCGTTGTGAATAACTTCATCTACCTGATCTATAAAACCAATACATTCTACGAACAATTGTTCATTTTTTGACCGAAGGACGGCATTTAAAACTGTTTCAACGCCCTGATTCTATTCCGCACTATTGAGTTCTGAATCCGAAATGAATTCCAATGATTTGAACAGGCGAGAGGTTAATTGTAAAATTAAATGAAAAGGGAGACAGATTGATGAGAATTTAGGTTGAGTCATTGATTAGCATACATCATTTAACTTTCTTCCTGCTTACTTTCATTCAACCTATTTTTATATGACATTGCGATACTCATTTTTTTCATTTCTGATACTTCTCTTTTCATTACAGCTCTCAGCTCCAAACACAGCCGTTTCACAAAATGGCCCGGATTTTAGTGATGGATATCTCACGCCTGCGGAATCCATTTCAGATGAGGTTCTCGCTCCCCGCCACGAAAATGTAACTTTGAGTAATCTCAGCCCATCCGGCGAATGGTTTTTGAATACGGTTCAGAGCGGACTTTCCCCGCTATCTTCACTGGCAAAACCGCATCACAACCTGGCCGGCCTGCAGGTTGATCCGCGGGCCAGCCGTCACCGCTCGTTCAACACCCGTACACCAACTGTCGGTTTGGAACTGATTGACGCACGTAACGGTGAATCGCGAACGATAAGCACGCCCGGAAATGCAACAATTACAAATGCAAGCTGGTCGCCTGACGGTGAACGCCTCGCATATTTTGCACACTATGAAAATGCTACGTTCATTTATGTGGCCGAAATGGAATCGGGCCAGTCTACACTCCTGACCAACCGCCCGGTTCTCGCCACTTCTGTAACATCATTCCAGTGGTCGGGGGATGGAAATTCTATATTTGCAGTATTTGTCCCTGAAGGTCGATCTTCAGCTCCATCCGCACCGCAAACATCTAATGCACTCCAGGTGCGTACCACATCTCCCGGAGAAAATCGCCTGCGAACCTATCAATCGTTGCTGAAAGATCGCCACGAGGCAGATCTGCTGGAACATTTTGTCACAGGTCAGCTCGCCAAAGTGGGTGTCAACAGGCGATCCATTAACCTGATCGGCGAACCGGTGATGTTCAGAAGTTTTGATGCATCCCCGGATGGTAATCACGTAATTGTTCAGAAAACGGAGAAGCCGTTCTCTTATATCGTGCCGGCATCGCTTTTTGGCTGGACAGAAGAGATCTGGGACCTCAACGGTACTACGCTTACCGAACTGCGAAAATCAGATCTTCGGGTCGGAAATCCCGATGCTGACGAATTCGAAGATTTTGGGCGCCGCAATATTCAGTGGAGGCCCGATGGTAACGGACTGAGTCTGCTTCTAAAACCGGAAGATGAAAAAAATGATGAAGAACCGGAGGAAAACGGTGAAGATGAAGAAGAAAACGGGGATTCTGATTCAAAACCGGCTGACCGCGTGATGCAGTGGCTGCCTCCATTCGGAGATGATGACCTTTCGGTTGTTTATCCGGCGGACAGGGAAATGAGCTCTGTTTCATACTCTGATGATGCAGAAATCCTTTTTATTACCGAACGCCGAAGCGGAAACGAAAAGCTGTACGCGGTTTACACGGAGCAACCCGACAGCACCTACACGATTTACGATTACGATCGTGATGATTTTTATGAAAATCCCGGTAACCTGATGGAGGAAACCGGCTCAATGGGTGTTCGGGTAGTGAAACTCTCTTCCGATGAAAATCACGTCTACCTTCGTGGTACCGAGTATTTCGAGGATTATGAAGAGCAGGCGCCGCGGCCGTTCGTAGACCGCGTTACGATAACGGAAGAAGAGACCGAGCGTATCTTCCAGAGTTCAGAAGACCAGTTTGAGCGGATGCTGGCTGCTTTGGATGACGATCTGAATGAGATGATTGTAGAACGCCAGTCTTCAGAAATTTTGCCCGATTCCTGGCTCTACTCCAGGGAAACGGAAGAGTATACCAAACTCACGGATAACCAGGATTATAACGAAGCTGTAACCCAGACCTATCGCGAGCGGATCAAGCTGAAACGAGCCGACGGCTATGAGTTCTGGATGGAAGTTGTGATGCCAAACGACTGGAACGGCTCGCCGCTTCCCGGTCTGATCTGGCACTACCCGCGCGAATTTAATGACCAGGAGTCGTACAATGAAGGGCTCCGTACCTACAATAAAAACAGTTATCCGAGAATAGGTGCCCGAACGGCCGATATTATGGTGAAAGAAGGATATGCGGTCCTTAAACCCGACTGGCCGATTGTAGGCGAGCGCGGTACATCCAACGATAGTTTTGTTTGGAGCATCGTACAGAACAGCACTGTGGTGATCGATAGCGCAGCTGCCCGTGGTTATATCGACCGTGACCGAATGGCGATTGGCGGACATAGTTATGGCGCATTTGGCGCTTCCAACGCTATGATTCACACATCCTTTTTTAAGGCAGGGATTGCCGGTGCAGGAAATTATAACCGAACTCTTACACCGATGGGCTTTCAGCGGGAACGAAGCGATCTCTGGCGGGGCGCCGACCGTTACATGCAGATGTCTCCCATTTTTTGGGCTGACCGGATTGACGGCGCTCTGCTGATGTATCACGGGGAGAAAGATCAGAATGTGGGCACCTGGCCGACCAACTCAAACCGGATGTTTCACGCGCTCAACGGTCTCGGTAAAGATGCGGCTCTCTATATGTATCCGCACGAAGGCCATGGCCCGTCAGCAGAAGAAACCCTGCTCGATATGTGGACCCGCTGGGTTGACTGGCTCGATTTTTACCTGAAAGAGGACGGCTACCAGCGGAGTTATACTGATGAATAGGAAGACGAGCAGGCGGAGGAGTGATTTAATCATAAATGGTTTAATTCCCCGACCCTCTGAACGAAAAAGATAATAGTCCCCCTTTTGCCGCGGGCATCCCATTGGGGGAAAGGGGAAGCGAACGATGTGAGCAGGGGGATGACTTCCTGAGTTCGGAAGCGTCCATCTCTTGTTGTGAAGCTCAGCAGGCCATCCCCCATTATCCCCTTCGAGAGGCTGTGCAAATATTCCTGTAACCTGTTTAGCACTCCTGACATTTTAAAGTTGTAAAACTCATTCCGAAGCTCCCCTCTCTGGCAAGTCCCGCCAGGGCGCGGTAGAGAGGGGGCGGGGGTGAGTCAGAAGGACTGGTGACGATGGAAAAGACATAAATCTTAACTTATTTAGGTGCGATTTCTTTGGAAGGTAGTTTTCTCATAGCCTCCCGAAGGGGGACACTCTAAAATAAACTCCATATCAATCAAAAGCAGTTTGTATAAAGTCTTCATTATCAATTAAATAGAACGGTAGATGCACTTGATTTTTTAAACTTTCTGTATAAATTGACGGTGTAAGATGTAGATCTCCAAAATAAACCATCATTTAAACAGGAACAGGACTATGGAACTAAAAGAACTAAGTAAATACGACGGACTGGCTACGCTATTCATTAGAATCGGAGTAGGTTTGATTTTTATCGTAGCAGGCTGGGGCAAACTTACAGGTATTGAAGGAACGCAGGGGTTTTTTGGAAACCTTGGAATTCCGCTGCCGGGCCTGATGGCATGGGTTGTGGCACTTGTAGAATTTGTTGGAGGTTTGATGGTATTGTTCGGCTCTTATATTCGAATCCCGGCCCTTCTGCTTGCCATTATTATGGTTGTTGCCCTGCTGACCACAAAACTCGATGGCGATTTCAGTGCGGCACGGCTTGATCTTCTGCTTCTGCTCACAAGTCTGGCGCTCTTTTTTCTGGGCAGCGGCAAATATTCCGTCGACAATGCGATGAACAGATCCTGATCGTTTTAACCAGTTTAATATGGGGGGTATTGATTGCATTCAATACCCCTTTTTTATGCCGTATATTCCTATTCTTTTGTACATACAATTAAGGGCAAGCCAAAAAGCTCTCCTGAAATCGCAAATAAATGAAGCACACCGTTTTTGTACTATACAGTCCGCTTGTGGATCGGTATTTTGTTGGTTCTTCTTCGAACCCTGAGAAGGCGATCAACCGTCATAATTCAGGCAAAAATAAGCATACAAAATCAGGCATTCCGTGGAGAGTTGTCTGTCAAAAAACGTTCGATACCGTAGAAAAAGCGAAAGAAGCTGAGGCCAGTATCAAATCATCGGGTGACAGGACGGAGCTCGAATCGCGTATAGAGAAACTGAAGTGAGTGATCAGGTGAACAGCAGCTATTTGTACTCGCTTATTGCATCATCCAGTTCTGCATCCTTTTCATAAAAAAGCTTCCATTTTTCGTCCGGATCCGGTGGGGTTAGTAGAGACACCACAATCAAAACAGTTATCGACAGACCGGCAGCGGGAAGTACGATATAATCAAAAGGGATTAGCGGCTCTTCCCCAACCGAGTTAAGTATAGTGATAAGCAGTGTGACACCCATTCCCGTTGCGATAGAGGCAACTCCGCCCGCTGTGGTTACGCGCTTCCAGAGAAATGCGGCTAAAAGTGCGGGGGTAAGCCCGGCGCCGATCATGGTGTAAGCCGTAAATGCCATATCAAGAATGGTTCGGAACTGCGTAAGAAGCAGCCAGGCCAGGATTCCGAGCAACAGAACCATCAGCCTCTGGAAAAGCACAATTACCTTTTCACCCGCATCAGGGTTAATAAACCGCTGATAGATATCCCGCGTCAGATTGGTGGATGGAGTGAGAAGAAAGCTGTTTCCGGTAGATGTGATGATCGCCACCGCGGCGCAGATCAGCAGGAGTCCGCCTGCCAGCGGAATTCCAATTTCAGTGCCAAACCGGGCGGCATGCAAAATAATCCGCTCACTATCTTCAGCGGCAAGATGCATGATACTGGATGGGTCGAGCGCGTTAAAATGGCTGAACGCGAGAATAGCCAGTGAGGCAATCGCCGTTTCGATGATGATGGTACCGATCACCCAGAACATCACGGCATTTTTTGCAGATTTTTCGTTTTTAGCCGAATAGAATTTTTGATACATATTCGACTCTCCCAGCAACAGCAGGAAAGTTGGAAAAAAGACGCCCATCACCCATATCCAGCTGTGTCCGCCGGTAATGCTAAACAGCTCCGGATCCAGTTCTGTTGTTACAAATTCCATCCCGCCCAGATTAAAGAACACAAGCGGCACCGCAATCAGAACCGCTACTGTAATTACCGCACCGTTGATGATATCCACGGAAACGATAGAGAGCATTCCCGCAAAGGCAGTAAACGCGATGATAAAACCGGCAGTAAGCAATACACCCTGCCACTCAGGAATATCGGCAATAAGATTCAGTACAAAACCGCCGCCGCGAAACTGGTATCCAACAATTGTTGTATATGCAATTACAATGACAATCGTACCCAGAATTCGCGCCCATTTATTGTAGCGGAGTTCAAGGATATCTGGAACAGTGTATTGGGCGATCCGGCGCACGCGTCCAGCTAAGAAAAAAACGATAACTATCCCGATCCATGCCCCGGCGGCCAGCCAGAGTTCCGAAATCCCTACCCGTGCAGCCAGGCCGGCGCCCGCCAGCAGTGTGCCCGATCCCAGCCAGGTACAAAGAAGAGTTCCCACCAGTTTTGGCGTGGATACCGATCGCCCTGCTACCATAAAATCTTCCTGGTTTTTGATAGCGCGGCTTTTCCAGATGGATATACCCATCAGCATGGCGAGGTAAAGAAGTACGATCCAGAAAAAGATGGACATGATACAAGGTGCAAGGTTTGTCCGGTATCGGCCGGGACCAGAGTTGTCGTTTCAGGATTCAAGTTTAACCACGAAAGTATTCATTTTAATGATGGAATTCACAAATCTCTTGCGTATTTGTATGTTTGAAAGTGAAAGAATATTTATAGCACCTGAGTTCGATTTAAAAATGTCAAAAACAGTCCAAAAAAGGGCGTTAGTAAAGTTAATTCGTCAACAATTATGTCATGCCGGACTCCGATCCGGCATCTCCTGCCTTGAAGGACGGGAGATCACGTCCCGAACGCTTTCGGGATGCGAGATGACGCCCTTTTTGGACTGTTTTTGTTGATATACGATAAATTTAAGAATCGAACTCAGGTTTATAACATCTGAGGTAAGATTTTCTGTTAAATTCCTTTTGAGAAGCTATATTTGCAGGGACTTCATGGAAATCAAAAAACAATCAAATGTCGCAACGAACATACAGCGAAGAAGAAATTGCTGAAATTATCAAGCGGGCAGCTGAAATGGAGTCAGGTCAGCTGAGTGAAAAGAATGCTCCCGGTGATCTGCCGGGCCTCAATCTCGATGAACTCTCGGAAGTGGCTGCAGAAGCGGGAATTGACCCGGAAAATGTTCGAAAAGCGGCACATCAGCTCGATCAGCCAGTTCCGGATCAAAGCACTCCCCCGTCAAAAAATGAAGTGTTTGCCGAACGCTGGGTTAAGGGTAAACTGACTGAGGAGTCCATAGATTTGATCATTTCTGATTTGAATCATAGGCACAATGCAACCCACAAGAGAAAAAGCTGGAGAGAGAATATTCTTGAGGACGGAGAGGACGAACTTGAGAAAAGCACCGTTCAGCGTACCGGTCAGAGCGTGGAATGGAAATATTCAGATGATTACTATGAAGGAGTAGAATATCGTGTACTGATTCAGCCCCGGAAAGATCAGTTTCGGATCAGGGCGAGTATGAAAGGTTTATGGGGTTCAAATCTTGGAGATTCCTATTATGAGGATGATCCGATTGAATATCTCTCGTATGTCCCCTACCTGGCCGGAGCTGTGGCCCTGTTTTCGCTGCCCTACTCGTTTCTCTTAAACCTGATTGTTGCTATCCTTGCCTTTTCCTTTTTACAGCTCACACTGGTGCCCGCAGCCAAAAAATTATCTGACCGTTTTGCAGATTCCGGTTCATCAAAACGGGAAAAACGCATCGACAGATTTAAACGAGAAGTTGAACAGGTGGCCGATGAGCTGGTTCAGCTGACCGGCGGTTCAACAGTGAGTACCGAGAATACCGGTCGGATTGAGTTGCCGGATTCAAAAGAAAACGAGCAAAATTCAAAAGAAAATATCCAGGGCTCAAAAAGCAGAGAGAAAAACTAAACCTCACCAACCTGATTCATGATTCCTGACTCCTGCATGATCAGGAAAATCCAAACATCACCATCGCAACCATGCAGATTGCAGCCATAGCAAGAAGTTTAATCAGCAGCGGCAGGCAGAAGCGGAACCATCGGTCATATGGGACGCCGGCCATCCCGAGGATTCCCATTAAGACGGCATTGGTTGGAATTATCATGTTTGCAAACCCATCTCCGAAAAGAAAAGCCTGAACTGCAATCTGTCGTGAGACTCCGAGAATGTCACTGAGCGGAGCCATGAGCGGCATCGTAACGAAAGCCTGACCACTGCCTGAGGGTACAAACAGGTTGAGAATGGTCTGCATAATCATCATCCCCACAGCGGAGAGTTCAGGGCCCACCATTCCAAGTGGAACAGAAAGGCCGTGTACGATGGTGTGGAGAATTTGACCGTCTTCGAGGATCAGCGCGATTCCCCGGGCAATTCCCACCAGGAGGGCTGTCTCCGTAAGTTCTTTCGCGCCACTGACAAACTCCCTGGCCATCAGGCTTGGACCGATTCTGCCGATCAGTGCAGCGACAATGCCAAGGATTAAAAATGCGGATCCAAGCTCAATAAGGTACCATCCGTGAAAACGGATTCCATAAACGGCGCCACCGAGTGCGATCAGAAAAGCGGCGATGATAGCAATATGGGAAACGGTCAGTGCGGGATACTCTTTAGGTGGTGCACCCTCATCCGGCGGTTTTATACCTGCCATCAAACTGGCGGATGGGTCAAGTTTCACTCTGCGCGAGTAGCTCCAGACATGATGTGCCCCGACAAGCACAAACGGAACAAGGATGGCCATACGGACCTCCATTCCGGAGTACGTAGGTAAACCGGCAACTTCCTGGGCGACCACAACTGTGTATTGATTAAACGCTGCTGCGCCATACCCTACGCCATATCCAACTACAATAATCCCAACTGCGGTCATGGTATCCATATCCATACTTCGGCAGAGCGCGACCAGGATCAGAACAAAGGGAATGTATTCTGCCGAAGCCCCCACTGCACTTGATGTAATGGCGAAGACAAACACCATGATGAAAATCAGTGTACCGGGTTGGCCATCAAGTTTTTCAAGAAGCCGGCCGAGAAGCGCGTCGATCGCGCCGGTTTTACGGATCACCGCCAGTACACCGCCGATTATGAAAAGAAAGAAAATGATATCCTGTGCAGCTGCAAAAGCCCTTGGGATGGCGGTAAACAGATCGAGCGGGCTTAACATCTCTCCCTCTTCGGCAACTTCGAATGTGCCCGGTACCACAACCTGACGTCCCTCAACAACTTCGGAATCGAACGACCCCTGGGGAATGATCCATGTAAGCACGAGCGCCCCAACCATCATAAAGAATAGCAGGGTAAGGGTGTGGGGCATTTTAAATTTCATGGAGTCGGTCTGTTGTTAGTCTTGCAAATGAAACCGCGCTCAAAATAGGAATGGAGCACACCCAATACAAGCCGTCATAGTCACTCCCATAAAATTCGTCTGCAATTTTTGATAATTTTACCATAGCCGGGTAAGAAAACCCCGGCTGTGATTGGCTAAGGTGGGTCATCGGATGAATCATCCACGATTAAGATGGTGATTCTTCGAGACTCGATTTTTCGACAAGCACATCCGATGACTATACAACATTTTACTGTTGAAGCTGCACGATGATAAGTTTACTAAATGCTCATTATATATCAGCGGCGATCCCTCATGTAGAGTTCACCTTTTCGGTTGGAAAAGTGGCTTGATGAGGAGTAGATCCTGCCGGTTCGTCCGGTTGATTCAATCCTTTCTTCGGCGAGCCGGTTGGAGGCCTCTACGGTTGTAAGGCTGTTTTCATCGGCGTAATCCAGGATATTGGTTACCGTATCATAAATCCGGGCTGTTTTCCGCATGGCGAGTTCTTCATTGTATCCTTCAAGCTCGCTCGAAATATTGATGATTCCCCCCGCATTGATCACATAATCGGGAGCGTAGATGATTCCGCGATCACTCAGCGCATTTCCGTGTTTGACCTCATCTTCAAGAATGTTATTCGCACCACCGGCAATAATATCGCAGTTCAGGGCCGGCAGCGTATCATCATTCACAACACCGCCCAGGGCGCACGGACTGAAAATATCTGCATCGAGCCCGTAAATTTCATCCGGAGAGACGTATGCAGCCGAACATTCAGCGGCAACTTTCTCGGCTTTTTCCTTGAAAATATCGGTGATATAGATCGTTGCGCCCTCTTTGGCAATATACCGGGCCAGGTTTGATGCAACATTGCCTGCACCCTGGATTGCGATCTTTTTGCCCTTCAGCGAATCGCTGCCGTACGCTTTTTTCGTGGCTGATTTCATGCCCATATAAACGCCATACGCCGTGACAGGTGACGGATCCCCGCTTCCTCCCATCGATTTCGGAATGCCGGTTACATACTTGGTTTCGGAGTAAATCCACTCCATATCCTGCTCCGACATCCCCACGTCTTCAGCCGTGATATAACGCCCGCCCAGGCCATCCACAAAACGGCCGAATGCCCGGAAAAGATGTTCATTTTTATCTTTATACGGATCTCCGATGATCACCGCTTTGCCGCCGCCCAGATTCAGTCCGGAGATTGCTGCCTTGTAAGTCATTCCCCTCGACAGGCGGAGGACATCCCGCATGGCATCGCTCTCATTTTTGTAGGTCCACATACGCGTGCCGCCCAGTGCCGGGCCAAGCGTGGTGTCATGAATGGCGATGATTGCTTTTAGTCCTACATCAGGTCGTGAACAGACGAGAACCTGTTCGTGTCCGGCAGTAGCCATATCGGAAAAAAGTGGGAATTGATCGTCCTGAACGCTCTTTTTCTGATCTATTTCTTTAATGAATGTATCCATGAATCTAATCTTATTTGTGTGATGTTTGCTTGATTGGAAGCGCTTTTAAGATAGTGAATTGTGCGGGGATTTGGCAAGCTTAAACTGCACTATGAAGAACACTGAAAGCATATGTTTTTATGCAAAAAGAGATACTGCATGTGAATTTAAAATACTCGACGATGCAGTGACTGTGATAACCTTATCGGTTGAAACAGTCGATGTTTACCTCCCGCAAAAAACAGAAAATAAACTACATTTGATCAAAGAGTTGCATGATTTGAGAAAATATTTTCCCATTCACTTTAATTTTTGGAAACGGTTTTCCATATTGTGAGAGCAATTAGAGGGGAATTAATACTGAGAATGTGTTAAAATCGGAGTAAATGATTGCGCAAAATAATTCTCACATGGGCAAAGAGCATTTTTACTATTAATAAGAGTTTTGCCATTATCCGCTTAATTGTTTTCTCATGGCATATGTCAACGAAAATTTAAAAAATCGATTCGACCTATGAATACAATCACTACTAAACCGGCATTCTTAATTTTATTCTGGAGTTTTTTTATGATGAATTCGATACAGTCTGCCAGCGGTCAAAATCTGACGATCCATGAGAACGAATATTTTGAAGATCGCGGAGTGAACGTGCTGGTGTTTAGCAATCAGCCCGGCGGCATGTTTTTTGATGCGAAAACCAGCGGGATCGAAATTATTCATCATGGTGAACGTACCGCAACTAATGGTGATGTACGGTTTTTGCACACACCGGAGCAGTGGGACGGCCTCGGGGAGTTTGTAGACCGCACAATCGACCGGGAGAATAACATTATAGAAACCAGGCTCGAATATCCTGAACACGATTTTTCCTACCGTGTTCGCGCTGAAGCGAAAGACGGAGGTATTTCCATAACTGTTCATCTCGAAGATCCGCTGCCGGCTGAACTGGCCGGAGATGCCGGGTTCAATATGGAGTTTTTACCGTCTGAATATTTTGGCAAAACCTACCTGATGGATGAAAAAAGCGGATTGTTCCCAGTTCACCCAACGGGGCCGATGAACGTCCGGGAGTCTGGCTTAACGGAACCGGCGCCAATGGCCAGGGGGACGAAACTTGTTTTGGCACCCGACGATCCGGAGCGTCTGATCACTATCCGCGAAGCGACAGGCGAAAATGAGTTGATGCTTTTTGACGGGCGAAATAAGGCTCAAAACGGCTGGTTTGTGGTTCGCAGCCTCATCCCGGAAGGAGCGCAGGGAAATGTAATTGAATGGTTCCTGGAAATTCACACAATACCAGACTGGATCCGTCAGCCGGTCATCGGTCATTCCCAGGTCGGATATCACCCCAACCAGAATAAACGAGCGGTTATTGAGCTCGACCCTCATGATCAGCCGGAAACAGAAGCGCGGTTAATTCAAATTACAGAAACCGGCGAATCGAATGTAGTTCATTCCGGCGCTGTAGAGAGCTGGGGCTCTTATCTGCGGTATAACTATGTAACATTTGATTTTACAGAAATTACCGATCCCGGCATTTATGCGATCGAATATGGAGATCAGCGCACCAACGCTTTCAGGATTACGGAAGATATTTACGCGGATACCTGGCACAAAACCCTGGACCTGTTTTTCCCGATTCAGATGGATCATATGCGGGTCCGTGAGGCGTACCGGGTATGGCATGGCGCATCCCACCTGGATGATGCGCTCCAGGCACCTCCGAATTATGAACATTTTGACCTCTACCGGCATGGCGATTCCACAGATACAGATTTTGATACGTTTGAACACATACCGGGCCTCAATTACGGCGGCTGGTATGATGCTGGTGATTACGACATCCGCACGCAATCACAATACTTTACCGTTCAACACCTGGTACACACCTGGGAGCAGTTCGGCATCGATCGCGATAATACCACCGTCAGCCAGGAGAAACTCTATACCGAAATTCACCGGCAGGATGGTAACCCCGACATTTTGCAGCAGATTGAACACGGAACGCTTGGCCTGATAGCCCAGCACCGCGCTATTGGCCACGCCATTCCGGGTATCGTAGCCGGGCACCTTTACCAGTATACACACCTGGGTGATGGGGTGACCAAAACCGATAACAAAATCTATGACCCTGAACTGGATCCGTTTTCCGATGAACGAACCGTGGGGGATATGTACTTGCCTTCAACAGATGCACCCGGCCCTGATGAACGGGTCACCGAAACCGATGGCAACCGAAGCGGCTTTTTTGATGATCGATGGGCGTTTACAACCAATACATCAGCTTTGAACTACGGTTCAGCCGCGGCACTGGCAGCAGCGAGCCGTGCGCTGCGCGGGTTTAATGACGAACTCGCTGAGGAATCACTTGAAACGGCGATCGGGGTATGGGATTACGAAAATAACCGTGAACCTAATCTCTTCAGGCACGGAAACACCACAGGCGGACGGCTCGAAGAAGAAAAACTCAAACTGGCTGTGGAGCTTTTGCTTTCAACGGAAGATCAGCAATACGCCGATGCTGTTGCAGAACTGTTGCCGATTGTAGAAGAACGGTTTAGCAGCAATGTTTTTATGCTGATCCAGGCGATTCCCTATATGGATGATTCCTATAAAGAGAGATTGCGGGAATTGACCGAAGTTTACCGTGAAGGGATTAACGAGATTGAAGACGAAAATCCATATGGTGTTCCGATAACCCGCGGCGGTTGGGCCGGGAACGGGACAGTTATCGGCTTTAGCATCAATAACTACTGGCTCCACAAAACCTTTCCCGATATCGTAGAAGCGGATTGGGCGCTGCGCGGATTGAATTATATTTTTGGAACTCATCCGGAATCAAACTATTCGTTTGTTTCTGGAGTAGGAGCAAACTCACAGCTTGTTGCGTATGGAATAAACCGGGCAGATTTCTCATTTACTCCGGGCGGAATTGTACCCGGAATATTGATTCTGAATCCCGACTTCCCGGAAAACAAAAAAAACTGGCCATTTTTCTGGGGCCAGAACGAGTATGTTATAACCGTAGGGGCAAGTTATCTCTTCCTGGCCAACGCGATTCACGATTTACTGAGTGAATAAATTTACAGGCAGCTTTAGTGGAGAACCGCACAGTTCTCATTACTTTTGCGATCAAATGATTCAGTTCATCACAATACTGTCCAAAACATTTAAAAAATTCATTTAATATCTTCGTTTCTGTTCATTCGGAATAGATATTTTTATTGATCGAAATTCGATTCCCTGCTTTTTTATCACCAGAGTTATGGGGGATGAATTCGCTGATTCCCGAAGATTTTCTGTGTATATCTGCGCATTTCTGCGATAAACTCATCGATAATCTGCGAAAAGAAGAACAGATCTCATTCAGGGTTTCAAACTTCTTATAAATTTATTTATCGTTTTGGACAGTCTTGAGTTCATCACTATCAAAATTGCATATAACAGGTATTTTCTTGTTTAAAACCTGAAGATATGTTTGGGTTTTACGACGGAAATGGCAGAGTGCAGGACAACCGTCGATTTAAAAAAGTTCTCATCGATTGTCTTGTACTTTTAGTATAATGGATCAAGAGAAGAACCCGTTATATTGTTACATCAATTGTCAATCCTAAATGGATTGAGATCTTTTCAGGGTACATGTATATTCGGTGAATTTTTTTGATGATAGTCACAAGAAAAAGTGACTGAATCCAGATTTTGGCATTCATGAGGTGAAGCTCAGCTGCCTGTTCAATGAAAATAAAATCAAATAATAATCATGCCATTAAGATGGGTATATGCCACACCTGACAGAGATGAGACCGTCCAATATTTACAAGATCAGCTGAATATTCCGGAGAAAATTGCGCACCTGTTGTCCCTGCGCGGAATTGATACTTTTGGTAAAGCGAAAGGATTTTTCAGGCCCGATATCGAGGATCTGCACAATCCGTTCCTGATGAAAGATATGGAGAAGGCCACTCACCGTCTCTGCAAAGCGATTCGCGACAGTGATACTGTGGTTGTGTATGGAGATTATGATGTGGATGGCACAACCGCCACCAGCATGATCTACACGTTCCTGCAGAGTTTCGGCCTGCATGTTGAATATTACATTCCGCATCGTTTTAAAGAGGGATACGGAATCAATCCCGACGGTATTCAGTACGCGATCGATTTGGGAGCCGACCTGATTGTTTCGGTTGATTGCGGAATTACGGCGATCGAAGAAGCGAAGTTTGCCAGGGAGAACGGAATCGACCTGGTGATTTGCGATCACCATAATGTGGGAGCTCAAATTCCCGATGCTGTTGCCGTGCTCGATCCCAAACGTCCGGATTGCAAGTACCCGTTTGACGGGCTTTCCGGCGCGGGAGTGGGTTTTAAGCTGATCCAGGGCACAATTAAAAAACTTGGTCTGTCGCACACACTCGCTTACAAATACCTCGATCTTGTAGCAGTCTCAATCGCATCGGATATCGTGCCGATTGTTGATGAAAACCGGATCCTGATGAGGGAAGGCCTCAGGATGCTCAATTCAAACCCAAGAGTGGGATTCAGAGAGCTCTTTAACCTGATAAAAATTCAGATTGGTACCATAACCACCTCAAGTATTGTGTTCTCTCTCGGTCCGAGGATCAACGCTGCCGGCCGTATGGGGGATGCCACCGTTGCCGTTGAGCTGATGATTTCAACAGACCGGACAGAAGCCTCCCGGTTTGCGAAAGAGCTGGAGTCGGTGAATAAAAAACGCCGCACAACCGACACCCAAACGATGGATGAGGCGGTTGAAAAAATTGAAAGTGATTTTAATATGGATGAGCTTTCATCGATGGTACTGCACGATCCCGGCTGGCATCTTGGTGTGATCGGTATCGTGGCCTCCCGCCTGGTGGATGCCTATTACCGGCCTGCGATTATGCTCAGCACGGTGGAAGGGAAAATTAAAGGATCAGCCCGCTCAATCAAAGGGTTCAACATTTATGAAGCGCTGAAAAAATGCGATGATCTGCTGGAGCAATTCGGCGGTCATGAATTTGCCGCAGGGCTTACCATGGAGGCTTCAAACCTGGAAGAGTTTCGTGAAAGAATCGACCAAATCGCATTTCGATATCTGAAAGAGAACGATTTTTCCCCGGAAATTACGATCGATAGCCGGCTGAATCTTGGAGAAGTTGATACCCGTTTCTGGAAACTGCTGAGCCAGTTCGAACCGTTCGGCCCGGGCAATCTCCGGCCGACTTTTGTCAGTGAAGATGTCTGCATCGAAGGCGTTCCGTCGATTGTGGGAAGCGGTCACCTGAAGATGAAAATCCGTCAGGATAACTCCCAGGTATTCGATGCCATCGGGTTCAATATGCACGAATATATGCCGCGGCTGTTAGATTGCAGCGAAAATAAAATTGATGTGGCGTATGTTCTGGAAGAGAACTACTGGAACGGGCGCCGATCCCTGCAAATGCGGCTTAAAGATATACACGTGGGGGATCGAACGGGCTGAGCAAAACAGTTTAAAAAAATGATGGGGTATAGATTGTGATAAGGATAAAAACCCCTTATCTTAGGCGTCTTGAGTTAAGGGACTGTAGCTCAGTCGGTAGAGCAACGGACTGAAAATCCGTGTGTCGGCGGTTCGATTCCGCCCGGTCCCACATTCAAGTAAAGCCCTTGTAAGACATAGAGATATGAGCTTACAGGGCTTTTTTGTTTTGATCGATTTTTACAGCAGATATAATTCCGGACAAAACTGTACAAAACAATACATGAATGTGAAAGAAGTTTGAAACCCCGAATGCAATCTGTTCTTCTTTTCGCAGATTATCGCTGAGTTTATCGCAGAAATGCGCAGAAAATTTTCGGGAATCAGCGAGTTCATCCTTGTAACACTGCATTAAAAAAGAAGGGGATCGATTTTCAATCTACATTGATATCTATTCTGAATTAACCTAGGTGAAGTTATTGGATGAATCATCTACATGTTTCGGACAGTATTGTTCCGGGACTTTATTGGGGCAACAGTTGACAAAACCCTTATCAAAATTTGAAGTTTAGGTGACAACTTCTAAAACCAAACTTCGAATGAGATCCTTCAATATTCGGTGTTTGATATTCGATATTCATCATTTACATGGGCTTTCTGAAATCAAGAACCTGTTTAGGAGCATTAAACCACGCATTTTAAGAAAAGTAATTTCCTCAGGTAGGCATATCATTGTCACTGTCAATATCAGCAGTTTTCAATATATCTCTGATCCGGTCGATATGAACCTGTGACTTTTCGGCTCGTTCAAGTGCTGATTTAGAACCAACGCCCTTTTCCCCTCGCGCCATTTCAGTCAGAAGGTTCTTACGCTCTTCAAACATCCGCAGCGCAGTCCACATTGTTTCTTCAATTTGGTGAGTTTGCTCCGCCAAAAGAAACGCTGCCGTATATGCGTGCCCTGTATGGCAGCGGTATCGTAAGTCGCTATCCTTTCCAACTTTCCATAAAACACCACCGCAGCCCGGACAGTTAAATGGAACCTGTTCGCCCAGTTTATTTACAGAAGACAAATCACTTAACACCCGTTCGGCTATTTCAGCTTCTATTAAAATATCTTCCGGAACAGTTTTTCGCTTTTTTATTTTCTGTGGGATAATTTTGTATAGTTGGGGCCCCATCTCAGAAATAGGCAGGCAATAGTCTACCTCTACATTATTCAGGGCATTTCTTGGCATGTCAGGATATTCGGCTTCGTCGGGATCCTGAACAATACAGATTCCGCCACATTTTTTAATAGCTTTCATTCCCGATGTACCATCATCAAGATAGCCGGTCAGCAGTATTCCGATAACTCCAGTCCCAAACGCTACTGCAGCTGACCGAAATAACGGATCAATAGCAGGTCGCGATCTGTTCTCGTGGGCTCCTTTTGTCACCAGCATTTTCAGGTTTTCTCCTATCAACAAATGATGATCGGATGGCGCCATAAATGCATGTCCGGGTTTCAGATTAGTCCCGTTTTCTGCATGCTGACATTTTACGCTATTTAGTTTATTGAGCTCATCTAAAATTACATTTCCTGTAGCATCAGGAGAAATATGCCGGACAATCAATATCGGGAGAGGAAAGTCTTTAGGCAGCTGGCTGATAAGTTCTTTTAATGCCTTCAATCCTCCTGCAGATGTACCAATTACAACGATCCGGGAAACAGGGTCAGGCTTTTTCGTTTTGCTCTCTTTTGTCATTATTTAAATCTATTAAAGTTAAATGCTGATAACTCAGGTGAATTGTAATTTATTCTCTTTTATACCACAACTATTTATGCTCAGCTTTTTTAAAGTACACTGTCCATTTCAAGTAACTAAAATTGTCAAATTAGTCATTTAGTTACGATTAAAGGACTATTTAGAACCAATCTGTAATTAATGCAACTTTTACGTGGGAATTTGTAACCACGAAAGTCACATTATCTGCATCTTATTAGGTGAGAATTACACTCACGAAAAATCAATGACCGTTTAAGCTACGTTTTGAATGATAATAAGATTGAATACACTCGCAATTTTAAGTACGTTAAATCATGGAAAATGCAAATAGATTTGAACCAATCCGCCGTAAGCTAAACATAATCCTGGCTGAAGATGATTATGATGATCGACTCCTGTTTGAGGAGGTTATAGACGAACTCCCGGTATCTGTTGATCTCATTACGTTCAATAACGGTGATGAACTTATGGAATGGCTCACTGATAATAAAAACAATCTGCCTGATGCCCTGTTTCTGGACCTGAATATGCCCCGAAAAAACGGGTTTGCAGCTTTGGGAGAGATAAAGAGGGACACCAAATTACAGGATTTGCCGGTGATTATTTTTTCCACTACTACAAATAGTGAAATGATAAAGCAGGTGTTCAAAGATGCGGCACACTTCTACATCCGTAAGCCGGCTAATTATCTGGAACTTAAAAAACTGATATATAAATCACTTAAATTAGTTGCAGATAAGGAGTTGGATCTTCCCGGCAAAGAAAGCTTTATGTTAACTACTGATTGAAATACCTCAAGGCTGTCCAAAAAGGGCGTTGAAATAGGTGAATATTAATATTACAGTCATGCCAGACTCCGATCCGGCATCTCCTGTCTATATCAACAATAGGTGATCAAGTCCCGAACGCTTTCGGGATGCGAGATAACGCTTTTATGGACAGCCTTGGAATTAAACCACGTACGATTAATAAAAATGGCTAAAAAGTCAGATACCCAGTCAACTGACGAAGAAAAGAGTATAAAATCTGAAGATTTATTCCCTGTTGTTGCTATTGGAGCATCAGCCGGGGGGTTAAATGCATTCAAAAAATTACTCAGAGCCACGTCGAAAGAGCCCGGCATGGCTTTTTTATTTGTACAGCATTTAGATCCGGATCACGAAAGCCTGCTGCCCGACATACTTCGAAAAGAGACAGAAATGCCTGTAGTGGAGATGTCAGAGGAGTGTACAATTGAGCCCAACCACGTCTATGTGATGCCCAGTGATAAGTTGATGAGTGTATCAGATGGCAAACTGCAACTCACAGATCGGCCCGAAAAGAAAAAATCAGAACGTGTTCTTCCCATCGACCTGTTATTTTCAGCACTTGCTAACGTTTATGAATCACACGCCATTGGGGTGGTGCTGTCAGGTACGGCATCGGATGGCACGAAAGGGTTAAAAACCATAAAAGATGGCGGGGGCATTACCTTTGCGCAAAATGTAGAGACGGCAGAATACAACGGAATGCCCGGCAGCGCTATTCAGGCCGGAGTCGTTGATTTTGTACTCCCGCCGGAAGAGATCCCGAAAAAATTACTCGAGATTAAGCACTTTATTAAAACCGGCGATGCTTTAGAGACCCCCGAAGAAAGGGATGATGAGGGTGACTTCATGCAAATTATCACCCTGTTACGAGTTCGAAAGGGCACGGACTTTACCTATTACAAACAGACCACAATCCGCAGGCGAATTCTTCGGAGGATGGCGATTAACAAAATCAAAAAGGTTTCCGCCTATCTCGAATATTTAAGAAAACACAAAGAGGAACAGGATACATTGTACAGTGATTTTCTGATTCCGGTTACCTCATTTTTCCGTGACCCGGAAATATTTGAAAATCTATCCGACAAATTTTTGCCGGATCTAATAGACAGAATTCCCGACGATAAAACCGTCCGGGTATGGGTAGCGGGTTGCAGCACGGGGGAGGAAGCCTACTCTCTGGCCATCTTGTTTAGGGAACTGTTGGAGACGCGTTCTGTGGGAACCCCTGGAAAAAAAGTGCAGATCTTTGCATCTGATTTAAGCGAATCCGCAATCGATAAGGCTCGCCTGGGCACCTATTCGGCTACGGAAATGGCAGGGGTTTCTGAAAAACGAATCAAAAAGTACTTTACCAATTCAAATGGAAATTTCCAGGTAAACCGGCAGGTTCGGGACATGTGTGTTTTTGCCGTTCATAATTTTTTGAAAGATCCGCCATTTGGCAAAATTGACCTGATAAGCTGCCGTAATGTGCTGATCTATTTTGAGCCATATTTACAGAAAAAAGCACTCACCACGTTTCATTATGTGCTAAACCCAAACGGGATATTATTGCTCGGCAAATCAGAAACAACCAGTGGCGTACCCGACCTGTTTTCTGAAGTTGCCAAAAGTGACAAAATATATTCACGTAAAGAGGCTTCCAGTAAGTTCGTTCAGGTGGTGAACCGGAGATCGGAGCTTGATTATAATCGGAGGCAAAAAAGCGAAGTTGCGGAAAAGAAGAGTCCCGACTTCCAAAAAACGGCTGATGAGTATATGCTCAAAAATTACACCCCTGCCGGTGTAGTGGTAAACGAAGCGATGGATATTGTACAGTATCGGGGCAAAACGGGCCCGTATTTAGAGCAATCGTCCGGGAAACCGAGCCATAATCTAATGACACTGGCCGTTCCGGGCCTGGCTTTTGAACTTCGAAATGTTCTGCATAAAGCAAAACAGGGGCATGAAGAAGTAAAAAAAGAGAACATCCCGGTTAAGCTGAATGATGAGCTTCACTCTATCTCCATCGAGGCTATTCCGCTTCCCAATACCATAGAACCACATTTTTTAATACTGTTTCACGATACCTCTTCAGAAAAAAACAGACAGGGTTCTGAAACGGAAGGCGCAGAAACAGACGAAGTGCCGGATACCGATAAAAATCTTCGCATTCAGCAATTAGAGCAGGAGCTGGTTGATACAAGGGAGGATATGCGTAACATCACGGAGGATCAGGAAGTTGCCATCGAAGAGCTCCAGAGCGCCAACGAAGAGCTGATGAGCAGCAGTGAAGAGCTCCAGAGTTTAAATGAAGAGTTAGAAACAAGTAAGGAGGAACTTCAAAGCACAAATGAAGAGCTGATTGTCCTGAACCAGGAGATGAGCAGCTTAAATGAACAGATTGAGGCTGAAAGAAATTACTCCGAATCTATTGTCGCAAACATTCGCGAACCGCTGCTGGTGCTGGATAAAAATCTGCGGATAAGAACGGTTAATAACGCCTTTTACAAACAATTTAAGCTTAAAGAAGAGGAAACCGTTGGGTCACTGATTTATGATCTCGGGGATAAGATGTGGGATTTCCCTGAGATCAAAAAATTGCTCGAAGATATTATTCCCGAAAACCCTGTTGTTGTTGATTATGAAGTTATTCACAACTTCCCGGGTATTGGGGAACTTCACATGTTGCTGAACGCCCGTGAAGTTGCCAAAGATGATGAATCTGAAAACCTGATCCTCCTGTCAGTAGAAGACATTACTGAACAGGTAAAAGAGAAAGAAAAACGCCGCAAAATTCAGGAGCAACATACCAAAGAACTGGAAGAGAAAATAGAAGAACGGACGGTTGAGTTAAAAAATGCTATTGAAGAACTCCGGGAAATGAACAAGGAATTGGTGGAAACAAACAAAGAGCTGGAAGCTTTTACCTATATATCAAGCCACGATTTGCAGGAGCCGCTCCGAAAAATTCAAACCTTTGCAGGCCTGGTACTCGAAAAAGAGAATCAAAACCTGTCCGATAAGGGGAAAACCTATTTCAATGTAATGCAGGGGGCTGCAAAACGGATGCAGAAGCTTATTGATGATCTGCTTGCGTTCTCACGGCTCAACACGTCAGAGAGAACGTTTGAAACCGTGGATCTGGGCACTATTATTGAAGAGGTTTTAACAAACTTCAACGACGTTATTAAAGAGAAACAAGCCACTATTGAGCTGCAAGAAATGTGTGAGGTAGATGTCATTGTCTTTCAGTTCCGGCAACTGATGCACAATCTTATCAGCAATGCGCTCAAATTTTCAAAACCGGGAGAAAAACCGCACATAAAGATCAAAAGCACTGTTGTAGATGGCAGTGAACTGAAGGCAAAAGACCTGTCTCCGGATCAAAAATACTGCCACATTTCAGTTACTGATAACGGTATCGGATTTGAGGAAAAATTCAATGAAAAAATATTCGAGGTATTTCAGAAACTTCATTCAAAAAATGAATATCCGGGTACGGGAATCGGGCTGGCAACTGTGAAAAAAATTGTGACCCATCATAATGGGGAAATATTTGTTGATAGTGCGCCGAACAAAGGAACAACATTTGATATTTATATTCCGGTTTCGGGTACTTCAGTGGCTGAATAGATTTTGCTTTTATTGAGCCTCTTCTTTTTTAAATTCTTACTATAAATTGATCTGAGAGTTGACATTGAAGCTGTCCGATAAGAGTGTCATCCCGCATCCCGAAGCGTCAGGACGGGATCTCCTACCCCCAATACAGGCCGGAGATGCCGGATCGGGGTTCGGCATGACAGAGTTGGAGATGAGTTTCTTCTTTCACACCCTTTTTGGACTACCTCCCGGCAGAGACTCAAACATTAGCGAAATCATGAAAAATCATAAAACTCCAATGCACGTTCTTCTAACCGATGATGATGAGGACGACAGGCTTATTTTCAAAGAGATCCTGGGTGAGATGGACAGGAATATCAACCTCCGGATGGTGAATGATGGTAAACAGCTGATGGATTACCTGACAACCGAAAATAATCCACTCCCCCATATTATCTTTCTGGATCTCAATATGCCGAATATGAGCGGTGTAGAATGCCTGAAGGAGATCAGAAGCCATGAGAAGTACAATGATATCTCCATTGCAATCTACTCTACGTCAACATCTAAAAAGGATATCGATGATACATTTTATCACGGAGCCAATATCTACATCACCAAACCGGCTGCTTATAGTGAACTAAAAAAAGTATTGAAAAAATCTCTTTCCGTTGTTCGTTTGAACCTGAACTCTGAATTCGACAGGTCAAATTTTGTACTTAAAATTTAGTTTTCGATACCCTATTCTTTATGCGCTTATTTAAAATCCTGTTCTTATTAAAGAATTACAGTGGGCTGTGTTAGTTCGCATTTCTGAGCGTTGGACAGAGTCTTTTATTGAATTGGTCTGAAAATATAGATCAAAGGATTATCAATCATATAGATAGCATCATTCAATTTTTTTGTGTAAGAAATGCGGGTTACGGTCAGACTTTCCCCAGGGACAGCCAGCCTTAAATAGGTGCCGATCCCAACACCTGGACATCCAAACCCGAAATGCCATGGGTGTTAAACAATTGTTTTTATTGGGTAAACTATTGTGTTTTAACAGGATCGGAGGTTAGTCATTCTAACCACGAGCGTTTTACAAAATAAGGAGGCTCACATAATCTCAATTGTGAGAATAGTACATACAGTTTTATTATTCCAGCCCATTGGAATATATGGTTTCTTATTCTAATTAAACGGTATATATTAGAATAAGGAATAGTATAATCCAGCACGTTAGAATATGGAGAATATAAAGTACCACAATCTGGCTCTGCTGCCTCCCGAAGAGGAGGTACAGCCTCCGCTGAAATTAATTACGGAAGCCTATCATGCCATTGGAGAACTAAAGGGCAGAATGTATCGGGATGTGATTAATCCGAACCTGATTGTGGGCCCGTTGTTGAACAAGGAAGCAGTAGCCAGTTCAAAGATTGAAGGTACCCAAACCACTGTTGAGGAGATCTTGCGTTATGAAGCCGAAGGCCAAAAGGAAGATGATCCTGAGATTAAGGAGGTCTTAAATTATCGGCAGGCTATTTACGAATCAATTGATTACCTCAAGAAAAAACCATCGGGTGAAAACCTGATTAAGGCCCTGCACCACACCCTGCTTTCTTCGGGTCGGGGAAAAGAAAAAGATCCCGGCAATTTCAGAAGAACAGCCGTTCATTTAGGTAAACCCGGCAGGAATTTAGATGAGGCCGCATACATCCCCCCGAAACCGAATGACATCACAGGACTGATGAAGAACTGGGTAGAATTTGTGCATAATTCTGAACTGGATTTGCTAGTAAAGGTGGCTATTTCTCATTATCAGTTTGAAGCGATTCATCCTTTTATGGATGGTAATGGCCGGGTGGGAAGACTTATGATTCCTATTATTATGTATGAACATGAGATGATTCCCTACCCCTATTTTTACATTAGTGATTATTTTGAACAGCACCGGTCGGAGTATTATGATGCACTGCGGCTCGTTGACCGAGAACAAGATTGGGATGTCTGGGTAAATTTTTTCCTGATTGCAGTGAAAGAGACAGCCATACAGATGCAGGCAAAAGTGGTGAGCATGTACGATTTGTACGGACAGGTAAAAGAGGAAATTGTAGCCATGAACTCTCAATATGCCCAGCTGTTTCTTGACTTACTTTTCGAAAGACCTATTATTTCTGTTAAGGACATCCAAAAAAAACTTGAACAACCCAGTACACAAACCATCTATAATTTGACAAAGAAATTTGAAACTGCCGGAATAATCAGAGAAATAACTGGAAAGAAAAGAAACCAGGTTTATGCCTTTGATGCCCTGTTGGATATCATCAAGTAACCTTTATTCCACCCTGTTTGACTATGGGATCTCTTAATCTAAAAAAAAAGAAAGTTTGAATATGGCAGACAGGATGTTGTCTGTGTAAAATCTAAATAATTGAGAGTCAATGAATAATAAAAAGTGGGTGCCAAGCAGATAATGCTTGAGCATTCTAATGCTAAGGTAAAATTATTTTTACTTTTTTTATCGATTTGCTTAAAAACCACTATCACCTGTTGACTTTCCTGGAGGTAAAAGATTAGAGAATATTTGGAAGCAAATATTTGAAGATGAAAAACCAAACGCCGAGAACCAAGAAATCTTCATTAAATCAATATATAAAGCTTTCAAAGTGTGAGTTCATCAAAATAAATGAAAAAAATTTCCAAAATAGTTATTCAATTCCTGATTGGTGCAGCTGCAGGTGGTGGTGGAATGGCACTCTATTTTTATTTGCGGGATCTGCTTCAAATTCAGTCGGTGAGCTGGCCTGAAGTAATTATTATTCTAATTGCGGCGATTTTTATAGTGGTTTTAGTACATGAAATAGGGCATTTCATCGCCGGAAAAATGGTTGGTTTTTCATTTTATATGCTTACCGTTGGACCATTTAAAATTCAGAAAATTGGCGATAAAATTCGACCCGGCATTAACAAGCATCTGAATACTGGAGGTGGGCTAACCCTGATGGTGCCACGTCAATCATCCCCCGAAAATTCGAAAATGTACTGGTATATCGCAGGAGGCCCGGTGGCAAGTTTTACATTGGGAATCACCACAATGTTGATCCTTTTATGGTTCGCAGGTTCAACTGAATCACCCGGTTTTGATGTTGCTTTATATGCACTCTATACTACTGGTTTTGTCAGTTTTGTGATAGGCTTTACTTCCATCATTCCAACAGGTAGTGAGGTATTTGAAAGTGACGGTAATCAAATTCTTGATCTTTATAGAGGCGGTGAAAAGGCGACCATCAAACAGCAAACGATGTCGCTTTCTGTTACAATCTGGAACGGCACCCGCCCCCGTGATATTGATAAAAATCTACTGGATTCTGTTTTACTGAAAGCTGCATCAAAAACCAGCACTCAAGCACTTAATGCCCGATTAATTGCTGTCTATTATCATCTCGATAGTAAGAAAATTGATGAAGCTGAAGTTATTCTAAACTCACTGATTAAAGATCTTGAAAAGAACAGTAACACCCTGTTAGAAGGAACCGTGTTTATTGAAAAGGCATTTATCAGCGCAGCCTATCGCAGGGATTCCAAAACAGCAAAAACGTTTTTTGAAAAAGGGAAAAAAGGTTTTGTAGAATATCAAACAATTGCGAGAGCTGAATCTGCACTTTTGATTATTAATGGTGAAATAGAAAGAGGAATGGCACGTGCAAAGCAAGGGCTTAAAGTTGCGGATCATTCAATGGACAAAGGAGGTATCATTTATGAAAAGGAGATTCTTAAACAACTTGCAAAGGGAGATCTTCCAGGTCAGGTTGTGGCTAACTAAAGATGGCTGAATAATTTATGACGATATTTTCAAAAATTGGTTACAATACCTTTATTTAGTGTTTAGAACGAAGCTTTATAAATTAACCAGATAAACCTGACTGTAAAACTTTAGTATGGATAGCGAAGTCGCACAAAAATTTGATTCTTATCCCGATTACATCAAACCGAAGATGCAAAACCTTCGCGATTTAATTTTTGAAGTAGCAGAAACTACTGATGGTGTGGGGAAACTAAACGAGACGTTAAAATGGGGTGAGCCGGCCTATTTACCTTCAAAAAAGAAAACTGGAACGACAATACGAATCGACTGGAAATCTAAGAGTCCTGAGCAAGTAGGTATGTATGTCAGTTGTAATACTACGCTGATTGATACTTTCAGAACCATGTTTGGGGATGACCTTTCGTTTGAAGGAAAGCGGGCAGTTGTGTTTCCGGTTAATGAGCCAATCCCCAGAAAAGAGTTGATGATTTGTATCAGGATGGCACTTCGATATCACCTGGATAAACGCGAATAACAAAGTAAGGCGCGGAATTGACCGTAGAAAATTGATTGGTCCGAGTAGTAAATCCTTAAATCTAAAGTAGGCCTGTATTCCTATTATAAATTAAAAACCAACACGTTTTGCCACTTGAACAGGTATCAATTTTAAGGACTGCATTGCTCTAATGTGAAACGGAAGGTTTACTTTATTGAAAAATGTATTCATATATGCCTTAACCTGTTCTGGAGGAAAATCGCGGTCTCTTAAAACGGCTTTCAAGAATTGATTGCATTTGATTATGGTATAATCCCGAAAAGAATGAAGTTTATCCCCTGTAAATCTGTTCTGAGCACATTCATATACATTTGTTGCACATTCAATGATATCAGGTATCTGCTCAGTTTTTACATTATTGCTGAGTGAACCCGGCCGCTGAAAATACAGGTAATTTTTCTTTGTATAGTACAATATATTCGAACTGTAAACCATGCATTTCATGGTGAATTCCTGATCTTCCAGTACTACTCTGCCTGGAGTGAAACGAATATGGTTTGATTGCACAATAGAGTTTTTGACTACTAAATTATGCATATATCCGCTCATTTTATTCTCGCGAATTAAATCCACCGGTGTACTTAGACTAATTTCATAATCCGGGTCAGGTGCCGGATCTTCATCTCTTGAAAATACTTTTCTTCCTTTCAACCGAAACATATCTATGTCAACATAATTATTAAGCTGTTCTGCCAAATCTGACAACATGTTTGGCAGTATCCAGTCATCTGCATCAACAAAAACCAGATAGTCACCTTTAACTTGGTCAAGGGCTACGTTTTTAGCGGCAGTCAGGCCAACATTTTCAGATAATTGAATCAGCTTAATTCGTTCGTCTATGGATGTAAATTTTTTAACCTTATCAGAGGTACCATCCACAGAGCCATCATCAATTATAATCATTTCAAAATCGTCGAATATCTGCCGACGAACGCTATTGATGCATTTTTCAATTCGGTCTTCCTCATTATATGCGGGAGTTACTATACTGAATTTCATGTATTATATTAACTGATGATTGTTTTTTTGATTAGTCCTGTCAAAGACCATTGAAGATTCTGAAATGATCTTCCCTGCAAAAAGCGAGTTTTTCAGTATTAATTTGAAGAAACCTGGGTATTTATTTAGCCCTTATTTGTGGGGATATGTTTGCGGTATAGCAGCCGTACCGAAAAACGAACAGTAATGAAATGAAATTGATCCGAAGTTACAAATTAAGATTTTGAGATAGTAAAACGCTTAGCGACTTATTCACTCTATTGTAAGGGATGTATTTCTACCCTTTTATTGAGCCGTTGGTTTTTTATACAGCGTAATTCAAGGAATCTTACCGGGTATCAGTAAGATCCATATTGTTTGGGAAGGACAGTGTATAGAAATAATCACGGGCGGTCACCAAACCTATACTGCTTAAACCAGGTTTTTCAGAAGGGCTGAAAGATCCGCGGCATGTTTGTGGCGATCAAATCTCTCTTTCACAAATTGGAAGGAGTTCGTCGTAAGGGCCCGGCGTTTTTGATCATCGGCTTTGAGTTTTAAAATTGCTTCAGCCAAGAGATCCGCATCTCCCGGAGCAACGGTTACTGCAGCTCCGCTCTCTTCTCCAATCACCCTCAGGGCTCCTTTTGCGGATGTGATGACCGGCACTTCGCAAGCCAGGTATTCATAAAACTTAACGGTCACAATAGACTCCAGCGCAAACCGGTTATTCACGGGGTTCACGGCGATATCAAACGAAGAGATATAGTACGGAATTTGCCGATGCTCCTTTAGCCCAACCCACTGCACGTTTGCCGGCTGATATTCATCAAGCAGATACTGCAGCCGATTGTTTCGCCCGCTGTCGCCCACAATGATAAACTCAATATCGGGGTTGGTCTCACACATTTTTGCCGCACGGATCAGCGTATTCAGATCGTGGATGAACCCGAGTGAGCCCACATAACCCACTCTGAATTTATTCGGGTTGATCGGTTCATCAACCCCACTCTGAACATCGGTTTTTTTGTGAAACAGGTTCAGATCCACGCCGTTTGGGATAACGACGGTAGAGGTTCCCGACGCTCTTTTTTCAATTATTTTTTCGGATGCGGGCGTGACAGGGATCAATAGGTCGGCTTTTCGATAAAGCCATCGCTCCAGGTAGTTGCCGATTTTTACAAAGAGTGTGTTGTTCTCAAGCGCCTCTTCATTTACAACTGAATCGGGCCAGATATCCCGTATTTCAAACACAAACTTTGAGCCAAACAGCCGGGAGAGAATACATCCGGTGATTCCGGCAAAAATAGGAGGAGAGGTTACGTACACCACATCGTATTTTTTGGGATGCATCAAACAAAACAGCAGACTGCTGATCATAAAAGAGAGAAAAAACGTAATCTGCTGCCAGAAATTCCGCCTCTGGTTTGCCTTAACCCATACCCTGTTTATGGTAAGCGTATCGCTGATCTTCTCCGTGTAAGCCCATTTATCTTTAAAATTATTCGGAATATTGCCGGTGGGATAGTTCGGGATTTCACATACCACATCTACATTCCAATCGTCGCCGGAAAGAAAGCGGGTAATCGCTTCGCTTCGAACGGCGCCGGCTCCGATTTCCGGCGGATAATATTGTGACAGATATAGTATTTGTTTCAAAATAGCATGCCCTAACGTCTGATGGCTACATAGGTGGTCACTACAGCGGTAATTGTTGATACCGTGGTGAGCACCAGCTGCAGATTGCTTCTCCTCAGGTTTCTCAGCTGTATATCGTAACTTCTGGATGCCTGGAGTTCATCATAAGGTACTCTGTCCACATAGATGATATCTCCTGACTGTAATCTTGTTTCATCCGGGTTTTTCCATGCCCGGCTGCCCGATTTTATGATGAAAACCCGCTCGGTGTCGGCGGCAATCGTCATTCCGCCTGCTTGTTGCAGATAATCCTGCACACCCATCGACTCATTAAAAGAGTAGGTTCCGGGATTGTTTACTTGCCCATAGAGTACTACTGAATTAAAATCTTTTGGAATAAAAAGCCGGTCACCATCATTGATAACAGTCTGTTCAAGCTCATCGGGATCGGTTAAATCTACGTGAACGCGGTTCTCCGTATTCAGCTGATCCTCCTGCTGAAGGTACTCAAAACCCTGGGCAAGCTGATCGGAAGTTCGCTGGAGCTCCGCGACATTAAAGTCGATCGAAGGTCGTACGTTGCGTGTCTGAACCGGAGATCGCACAATGTAGGCGCTCTCACCCAGTGCGCTGCGGGTCATGCCCCCGGCCGTTTCAAGAAGCTCCCTGAGTGTGGTTTGCCTGTCCTGAATTGGAAAGTTTCCGGGAAGAATTGCCTCACCGTACACCCATGCAGAATAACTCCGGGCATCTTCTTCGAGATATGGAATAACGACTCTGTCATTCGGATAAAGTTCAAAATCCTGGCGGTTTTCATCCGTCAGTTCAAGATCAAGCCTGCTGGTTTGCTGATCTTCTGTCCGGTGAATAACCACCCGGCTTTGATCCGCCTCTTCCAGGTAACCGCCCGCCATGCTGATGAGGCGTTCAATATTATCCGCTTGCTGATATTCAAGTTGATGCGCAGAATAAACCGCGCCTGAAATAGAAATGGTTGGAGAGGTTTCCGATACTCTGGGTATGCGAACCTGGTCTCCGCTAAAAAGATAAGGGTTAGAGTCGGTATCTCCGTCACGGAAATAGCGGATCAGGTCTCCGTCAGCACGGATTGCGCCCCCATCACGCGTTACAGAAACGTTGCGGAGTGAATAATTTCGAGAGGAGAGAAGGGCTTGCTCAACTTCGCCGGGGTTCACCTGGTTCGGATCTACCGAGCCGGTATTCAGTGCGGCGTGTACCACAGCATCGAGCCGGGTACCTGCCGGCACGATATAGCGTCCGGGATAAGGGATATCGCCATGAACGTTTACCATTACGCGGCGCGGGCGATCAACGGTCAGTTTTACTTCAAATTCATTCAGTTCTTCAGCCAGGGCAGATTCAATCCTGTCGCGCGCCTCGCTGATTGAAAGGTTATTGATATCCACATTACCAACCATGGGAATATACACCTGGCCTTGTGAATTAACGGCGAGGCCACGTGCACTAATTGGGACCGTTCCGGATATATCTACAGAGAGAACATCCTGGGGACCCAGACGGAAATTTTCATCTTCCAGATAATCAGAGGCGGGTATCTGGCGGTCAAGCAGCTGAAGACCGACCTGGTCCACAAAGTAAATCTGATCTGATCCGATAATACTCTGAAAGGTGCCGGGCTGAAATCTATCTGATTGGCCGTTCTGGGCATTTCCGTTCTTACTCAACAGAAAAGAGAGCAGAATCAAGCTGCTAAGTGCTAATAGAATGCGATAAAAATGCATAAACCTAAACTCGATTATTTAAAATGGCGCAAGAAATTCTTGAGTTTTTATAGCCGAACAACCCACCTGCTGTTCGTTTATTGTGCAAAATAGCAGGCAGTTCATTCCTGATTCAGCCTGATTAAGATAACGAAGTAAATCGCTCATTGCACCTTAAAGCTGTGTAATTTATTGAACCGGATATTGAAGTTATTCACCTTCACTGACGACTTCGCCATTGATTAATACCCGGGTAACGGTCGTTGTGTATTCAAACGGATCGCCGGTAAAGAGAACCAAATCAGCCTGTTTACCCTCTTCAATGGATCCAATGGAATCTTCAAGGCCTAATACTCTTGCAGCATCAATTGTTAGTGCGCGGATCGCCTGATCGTGAGCCATTCCGTTCGCAACGGCGATAGCGGCCTCAAAATGGACAACTCGTGTTTTTGGCACATAAGCCTCGTATCCGCTCTGAAATAGAACTGTAATGCCCGCATCAGCCAGTTTTCCTGCGGTTTCGAATGAGGCATTTTCCCCGTCGCCACCCAGCCGCATCATGGTAGGATGAATAATAACCGGTACATCCGCCTCTTTGATTTCATCCATCACCATATACGCTTCTGCAGCGCCATCAAGCAGGAGTTTGAACCCAAATTCCCGCTGCAGTCTCAGGGCCGTGAGGATGTCCCTGGAGGTGTGAGCGGTAATCAGGGCGTAAATTTCTCCATTCAGAAGCTGCGTGAGCGCCTCCATTTTAAGATCACGGCTGCCATTCTCGCTCCGGTCGTTGTACTCCTGCGCCCGGATCAGCTCCTGCCGCAGCATGGCAATGGCTTTCGACCGCGTACCCGGATTGTCGAAATTATTTCTAACCACAGCTCCGATCGTCATTGCAAGGGCCGTCGTGGAATCGACCAACGCCTGGTCAACCGTTGTGCCAATTGTTTTAACGATCATGGTCTGGCCGCTGATCACTGCGCCGGGACCGTGACCGGTGTGCACGGTTGTAATTCCACGGTCGCGCAGTACTCCGACCAGTTCATCGCGGGCGTTATACCCGTCAATGGCCCTCAGCTCAGGCTGAATGGCACCGGAGAGTTCAAGCTGATCCTGATCATCATCCACATTGTAAATTCCTGCCAGGCCAACCACAGAATGGGCGTCAATAAAACCCGGAGTGACCACCGGGGCCTCAAGGATCTCGTAACCGGATGGTATTTGCACACCGGATTCCGGGCCGACCTCCTCAATGATACCGTCTGAGATCAATACTACGCCGTTGGCAATCGGTTCACCTGTTGCAGTGTACACCATTTCGCCTTTCACTGCGATCTGCTGTGCGTTTGCCTGATATACAGCGGTACAAATCAGGAGTATTGAGAGCGTGGCAAATGGCAGCTTGAATCCGGAAATTGCTGTTTTCATCTTTTTTGATAGGTTCATCTTATTTCCCTCCCTCATGTGAATGGTGGTGGCCGGATGATCCGGAAAACACTCCGTCACCTCCGGTACCAAACTTTCTGTCATCCGGGTTTTCGCGGTCCCATTCCAGTTTTCCATCAATCCAGGTCTGCTGAACCTGCGTGTAAACGCTGAACGGGTCTCCATTCAGTATGATGAAATCAGCATCTTTTCCCTCTTCAAGCGACCCGATTCTGTGGTCCAGGTCCATCATCCGGGCATTTGCGATAGTCAGCGCCTCAAGTGCCTTCTCGCGGCTCATCCCGGCACGCATTCCAAATGCCCCGCTTCGCAGAAAAAGCCTCGAGTCGGTTATTGGGTCATCGGTATGGTACGCCACATCTGCACCTGCCGCCTCCAATTTCGGCCCGATTTCATAATCCAGGTTAATAGCCTCATGTTTTCCGCCGGGAGAATCGAGCACAATGATGGATGCGGGATATCCTGAAGCGGCAATTTCTTCGGCAACCTGTCCCCCTTCACTTACGTGATGCAGCACCATCCGGTACCCAAATTCATCCGCCAGCCGAATGGCCGTTAAGATATCATCGTGGCGATGCGTGTGGTTATGCACAATCCGCTTTCCTTCCAAAACTTCGATCAGCGTTTCCATCTGTAAATTTCGCGGCGGCAATGCGTCGGGATCACCATTCGCCGCCTCTACTTTGTCGCGATACTCCTGCGCCTGGATGTAGAGATTTCTCACCATGGCTGAAGAGCGGGCCCGGGTTCCGGGAAACGGACCGGATGTGCGTATGGAGTTGGTACCGTTCGCCATTTTTAACCCGCCGTAGATGCCATTTTCCTCATCCGAATAGACGAGCATATCCTCAATTTTGTTCGCCTCTTTCAGCTTCACATACACCGTCTGGCCGCTCATCAGGTGCCCGGACCCCGGCATAATATTCGCGGTTGTTACCCCGCCCGACAGTGCTCGTTTAAACGAATCGCTGGTTGGGTTAATGGTGTCCATAATCCGAACATCGGGATGAAGCGCAGCGGATCGATCACCCCCATCTCCTTCCCCAATATGTGAGTGGCTGTCTACAAGGCCTGGCATAATCACCCGGCCCGTAACGTCAATAATTTCGGCGCCGGAAGGAATCGTGATGCTTGCTGATGGACCTACGGAGGTAATCTCACCATCCTGGATAATCAGTGTGCCGTTCGGAATAGGATCGCCTGCTACCGTGATTATTTCAGCGCCCTGAAACGCTTTCGGCTGCTCTTGTGCAATGGCTGCTGTCGCTGTAACCAGCATGGCCAGCAATACTGTAAAAGTGGATATGTATCGCATAAAGGAGAATCGATTCGTTAAAAAAGTTTCTCAATTGTACTATAAATTATTGAGCATCAAAAATGGAGGAGAGAATTGTTTCAAAAGGCAAGTGGCGATGCCAATACTGAGGAAGGAAGCTGCCGGATCACACGATGCAATCCGACAATTTATATTCTTAAGTATTTATTTTACTGCATCTGAAAGCGCATCAACAAAATCGAGCTGCTCCCAGGTAAATTCATCACGGCCGAAATGACCATATGCTGCCGTTTTCTGGTAGATCGGCTTTCTCAGATCAAGCCGTTTAATAATGCCGGCTGGAGTCATATCAAATAATTTATTTACCACCCGGGCCAGTTCAATGTCGCTCACTTTGCCGGTTCCGTATGTATTTATGTTGATGGATACCGGGTCCGGCACCCCGATCGCATAAGCGATCTGCACAAGGCACTCTTCGGCCAGTTCAGCCGCCACAATATTTTTTGCGATGTGGCGGGTTGCATATGCCGCGCTGCGATCTACTTTTGTAGCATCTTTTCCGCTGAATGCGCCGCCGCCGTGAGCTCCCCGGCCTCCATACGTATCAACAATGATTTTACGCCCCGTAAGTCCGGTGTCGCCGTGCGGGCCGCCAATCACGAATTTCCCGGTTGGATTGACGTGCAAAATGGTATTTCCATCAATCAGATCCTTGGGTATCACAGCTGATACAAGATGCTTTTTGATATCTGATTTAATCTCGTCCTGCGAAACACCCTCATCATGCTGCGTTGAAAGTACAATCGTATCCACCCGTTTAGGCTGGTTCTCATCGTCATACTCAATGGTAACCTGGCTTTTACTGTCAGGCCCGAGATAAGGCATCAATGCAGTTTCTTTGCGAATATGTGCAAGAGTTTTCAGCAGCTCATGAGAATACTGCAGAGACATCGGCAGATAGGCATCCGTTTCAGAGGTGGCGTATCCGAACATCATTCCCTGGTCGCCGGCGCCTTCTCCTTTATCTTCTTTTGCATCCACGCCCTGTGCAATTTCGGGACTCTGCTGGTGGATAGTGGTGAGCACGCCGCATGAATCGGCATCAAAACGATAACTCGCTTTCGTATAGCCAATATCGCGAATGACTCCGCGCACGATCTCCTGAACATCCACGTATGAATCGGTTGTAACTTCACCTGATACGACGGCCAGGCCGGTTGTGACCAGCGTTTCAACCGCAACCCGCGATTTTGGGTCATCGGTTAGCATAGCATCGAGAATGGCATCAGAAATTTGGTCGGCAATTTTATCGGGATGCCCTTCAGAAACGGACTCAGAGGTAAATAAATTTTTCATTCAAAAATTGACTGCTTATTGGATTTAAAACGGCAGTAAAAGTACAAAATATTCTTTTGATTCACACAGGCAGGCAAAGATTATCACGGATTAGTCATCGGCGTTAAACAGATCGGTTTCACTACCGGTCGGGTTCACCCCGAGATAACGATAGGCTTTTGGGGCGGCAATTCTGCCTTTTGGTGTTCTCTGCATAAACCCTTCTTTGATCAGGAATGGCTCGTACACTTCTTCGATTGTCCCTTTATCTTCACCCACGGCAACGCCGAGCGTTCCCAGCCCAACCGGGCCGCCGCTGTAATTTTCGATGATCGCTTTCAGAATTCGTATATCCATATCATCCAGGCCGTTGTGATCAACATCCAGGGCGTTCAGTGCTTTGTCTGCGATGGCGTCGTCAATTGAATCAAGGCCGTCTACCTGGGCAAAATCGCGGGTACGCCGGAGCAGCTTATTCACAATTCTTGGTGTACCGCGGCTTCTGCGCGCGATTTCATGGGCTCCTTTTTCAGTGATCCCAAAATTAAGAATGTGAGCGGTCCTCAGGGCGATCCGCTGCAGTAGTTCCACATCGTAGTAATCAAGCCGCATGTCAATTCCGAAACGGGCTCTCAGTGGTGCTGTCAGCAGCCCTTTTCGGGTTGTTGCGCCTACCAGCGTAAACCGGTTCAGGTCGATCTGCACACTACGTGCATTCGGGCCGGAATCGATTACGATATCGAGCTTATAATCCTCCATAGCAGAGTACAGGTACTCTTCGATCACCGGGTTCAGCCTGTGAATTTCATCAATAAAAAGAACATCACCCTCTTCCAGGTTGGTAAGCATTCCTGCGAGATCCCCCGGTTTTTCCAGTACCGGCCCGGTTGTGGGCTTAATCTGGCCTCCCATTTCTTTCGAGATAATATAGGCAAGGGTAGTTTTGCCAAGGCCTGGCGGCCCGGAGAGGATTACGTGATCCAGCGCTTCACCCCGTTTTTTTGCTGCCTGGATAAATACACTCAAATTGTTGATCACTTTTTGCTGCCCGACAAACTCCTGCAGCGTGGACGGGCGCAGCGACTCTTCTGAAAGCTGATCTTTGTTTTCCGGGTCTAAAAGCGGATTTTGCACAATGGAGCAGTATTAAATTCGGTTTATAATTTGTTAATTGTAGCATCGTAACTTACAAAGAATTTCACGCCGAATCTCAGCGTGTTACCGGAATAACGAAACCGTTTTCATCCATTTTTGATGCAAGCGGAGAACCAATAGTAAATAAATCCAGACCTGTGGATAAGAGCAGCAGTAAAAAAAATATAAACCTGGACCGAACTGAAGTCATCGGGGCATATATTTCTGGCCCTGACTATTTTTTGAACTACGAACTCAGCTGGCTTCAGTTCAACTGGCGGGTGTTAGCCCAGGCGGAGGATCCCTCCATTCCGCTGCTCGAAAGAATAAAATTTATCGGCATTGTATGCTCCAATCTCGATGAGTTTTTCCAAAAACGGGTTGGAGGCTTAAAACGTCAGCTGCATGCGGGAGTTACCCGGCTTTCAGTTGACGGCCGGACGCCCGAAAAGCAGCTTCGTGAAGTTCGCAAAGAAGTTCTGAAGATGATCCACGCCTATCGAACCTGTTATTTCGAAACACTGCTCCCGCAGCTCGAAAAAGAGGGTGTTCAGATCGTGAGATACAGCAAGCTGAGTAAAGAATTAAAACGTAAAGCGGAAGAGTTTTTTGAGTCTCAGCTCTACCCCATTATCACCCCGCTCGCCGTGGATGAAGCACATCCTTTTCCCTTTATTTCTAATAAAAGCCGGTCTTTGGCTATTAAACTGCAGAATCCACAAACAGGTGATCATCATTTTGCAAGGATTAAAATTCCGTCCAATCGTCCGCGATGGATCACTCTAAAAAAAGGAAAAGGCATCCGGATTCTTGTCTCTATCAGCGATATCATCACAGAAAAAATCGATCGTTTCTTTTCGGGGATGAAGGTCGAATCGGTGCATCTTTTTCGCGTCACACGAAATGCGGATGTAGAACGGCAGGATGAAGAGGCAGATGATCTGCTGGAGATGATTGAGGATGAACTTCGGGAGCGGCGGTTTGCGGAAATTGTTCGCCTTGAAATTGACAGCCGAACACCTGCAGATGTGAAAGAATATCTAATGAAGAACCTGAAAATCAAAAAGAAAGACATTTTTGAGATGGATGGCCCAATCGGCCTGGCCGACTGCACCCAGCTCTACGATTTTGACGGGCTGGATCACCTGAAATACGAAAAGTGGGTTCCGGCACTGCATTCCGTTTTTCGCCATAATACTGATGAGGAGCTTCCCGACATTTTTGATACGATCCGAAAGGGTGATTTTATAGTTCATCATCCCTATCACAGTTTTGAGCTAACAACTCAGCGGTTTATCGAGGAAGCAGCAAAAGACCCCGGTGTGCTCGCGATCAAGCAAACCTTATACCGCACCTCAAGTGATTCGCCATTGATGCATTCGCTTATAAAGGCTGCGGATGATGGTAAACAGGTTGCGGTGCTCGTTGAGCTGAAAGCTCGGTTTGATGAACAGAGGAACATCACCTGGGCACAGAAACTTGAAAAAGCAGGCGTTCATGTATCCTATGGAATATCAGGGCTGAAAATTCATTCAAAAATGACAATGGTCGTCCGCGAAGAGCGTGGAGAACTGGTTCGATACGTGCATATCGGCACAGGGAATTATCATCCACATACTGCGCAGCTTTATGAAGACCTGGGTTATTTCACCTGTGATACTGAAATAGCAGGGGATGTCACCGATGTTTTTAATCTGCTCACCGGGTACGCGCCGGATCAAACCTATAAAAAACTGCTGGTGGCCCCGCGTCATATGCGCGGTTCAATTATTAAAATGATTGATGGAGAAATTGAAGCAGCTGAAAATGGAAATGGCGGAAAAATAATTGCGAAGATGAATAGTCTTGAAGATCCTCTGACAATCGAGAAATTGTACCAAGCGTCTCAGGCTGGAGTTGAAATAGACCTGATTGTCCGGGGAGTGTGCCGTCTGATCCCCGGGAAAAAGGGGCTGAGTGAAACGATACGCGTCCATTCCATTATCGGACGGTTCCTGGAACATTCAAGGTGTTTTTACTTCAAAAACGCTAAAAAGCATCGATACTGGATTGGGTCTGCAGATTGGATGCACCGAAATCTTGATGCACGGGTAGAGGTGTTAACCCCCATTCAGGACAAGGGGTTGAACTTGTACTTGAAATTTCTCTTGCAGCTCTATTTACGGGACAATCAACTCAGATGGATGATGCAGTCTGACGGATCTTACAAGCGGATTCAAATAAATAAAGATGAAAAAGCCATTTCCGTCCATGAACAATTAATGGATCACATTAAAAACAACAACAATCCAATACCAAAGTCGATGGACTAATTGTTCAATTCAGATTTTTCGTAATCTATTGATTTATACTAACCTGAACTCGATTCTTAAAATACAACCATAAAAGTCCACCTTAGAGAGGCTGTGAGAAAATTAATTTCAAAAGAAATTGCGCCAAAGTAAATAAAGATTTCTTGTACATTCTGCTCCCAGTCTTTCTGATCCACCCCCGCTCTATCGCGCCTAACGGGACTTGACAGGGAGGGGAGTTTCGAGATACATTCATGGCCTTAAAAAAGTTAAGTTGGCCTGAATTTGAGTCTTTAATTTCTCACAACCAATAGAAAAGGGCTCCTCTATTATCCCGCGCCAGCTGGTGTTTTTCCAGTCCCGACTATCAGGGCGAGATTGAGATGTTATCCATCAGAATAGGGGAAAAGTCTATGGACACCCCTCTAATTCTCCCTTTTTTAGGGCAATGTCACTAACGTTGATGACTTTTTTCAAAGGGAACCAAATGAGCTGATATACTCAACAACTTTTTATCAACTTTTGAATAGTCCGGCCTTTGATTACTGAAGGAGGTGTTTGGTTTGCGGGGAGTGTATGCGATGTTTGTAAAAACTACCGGCCAAATCTAAGATTATTGTCACTAAGTGATATGGACCTTTGTTTTTACATCGCAAAACGGACCGCAAATCCCGACTGAAGGAATCACCAGTCCGGCGGGTTTTGGGTACTTTTGACCGTTCAAAAGTACCAGGAAAAGAATTTTAAATTTGGATTATGTTAGTGTCATTACTTATTTGGGGAGACTTGATACAGAATAAATAAAATTGATTAATAATCGAACTAAGGGTACTACCGAAAAATGTCTATTAGGTCCGCTGTGCAGTTTGCATAAGTAACATCTGTTACACAATACAATCACAAACCAAGACGAGTACGATTCAGATTATTATTTCCTTTCGATCAAAATTGCTATTTTCAGATACAATCACGCAATTGGGATGTGAGAAAAAATACAGATGACGAGTTATACATGTGATGCGACTGTTCTTTTTTGTGATATTCGCAACTTCACCACGCTCCTCGAAAATCAAAAACCGATAGAGGCAGTACGCTTTGCAAATGAAGTACTGGCTGTGCTTGGTAATGAAATTGAGATAAATGGCGGAACGGTTGATCGGTTTACCGGTGATGGGTTTATGGCTCATTTCGGAATTAACGGAAAAGCAGACAACCATGCTGAATCGGCATGTAACGCTGCGATAGATTTAAGAAAACGGCTCACTGAAATCAATTCAGAACGATATCGAAATGATCAGCTTGTGGTTAATTCAGGGATAGGTTTGCACACCGGAGAAGTTGCCGTAGGGAACATAACCACTGGTAAAATCACGCAGCTTACCATTCTTGGTGATACCGTAAACACAGCGTCCCGTATTGAAGGGTTAACAAAATTTTTCTCAGTTGATGTTCTTGTATCTGAATCGACACAGATGAGAATCAGCGATTTATTTAAATTCCAAAAAATGCCTTTGAAAAAGCTGAAAGGGAAAGAGAAAATTGTACAAACATATTGGCTATTACCAACAAATTCTAAATAAATAACTTTGATAAAATGAATATCACCGTACAGGATGGCAGTCAGATCAGCGATGAAGCGATAAAAGAGCTTCAAAAACATGCCGACATGATTGAATGTCAATGCCCTAATAAATTAATGGAAATCCTGGAGATGGTAAGAGATTTTCAAGAATATACCAGAGAGTGCATCGAAAAATACCCTGATGATCGCGACACACATATCTGGCTGAAATCATCTGCCATCAATATCGATCAGCTGCTTTCGACTACTATTATTCAGCTTGCCCGGTTTGAAGGTTTTATAGATGAAAACAATAAAATCGTGAATCGTGGTGAAGGGTATTAGTGCCCGGTTAATGAGATGACCTCATCCGCTGACTTCACGTCTTCGGATGAGTGGACAGGACTCACGTTATTTTGTCAGCTTATACGTTGGATAATGAAAAGGTTTGACAATTCACCGGATCAAGCGAATTTATCCGGTGAAGATTCTCATCTTATATCTCCGTTTATATCTCCGTCGCTATATCAATGACAAAACACTATCCCGATTCAATCAACCGGTTTGCAGCTTACGTAAAATCTCAGCTGCATCGGTGCTGAACGGGCTGTTCCCGGCCGATATTTGTTCCAGAATTTCGATTGCCGAATCAATATCCCCGGCTTTCAAATAGGCGTTCGCCGTAAACCATTCTGAACGCTCGAGCAGATATGCCGGAGTTCCATCGAGGTTGAACAGAGTTTGGAAATTGTTACGCGAATGATTGTAATCACCCGCATTATAGGCAAGAATTCCCAGGTTATAATTCACTCTAACCTTTTGTTGTTCGGTAAGTTCTCTTTCTGAAAGATTATTCAGTATTTCGTAACCGTCGGTAACATTACCATCCAGAGCATATGCAATTGCCCGGTTGATGTCTAAGTCAGTTGCTTCAGTGGCTGCATCCTGTTCGCGATAGATATCAGCTCCCACCATTTCTGTGAGCTCAATTTCTGTGACAGCCAGAGAACTTGTTTCGGAAAATTGATAGTTAAAAAAGAACAAACCTGCTATCAGAAGAATTGCCGCTGCTGCGGTGTAATACCACGGTTTATAGCTCACCACCGGATTTTCAACTTTAGATTCGGCCTCGTCAAGCGAAAAACCTTTGTTTTGAAACAGATCGTACAGGTTTAGTTCTGTTTCATATTGTTTTAAGAGAGAGCTGTCTTTTAAAAACTCTACCCACAGCTGATCCTCTTCTTCGTCGGATAGTTCCCCTTTAATGTATCGGCTAATTAATATGCTGATCTCTTTTTCTGTCATGTTATTACTGAGATTCCTGAGGTATGTGATAATCCATCTGTATGTATGGTCCGATTTTCCATAATCCCTTACACTATTTTTTTTAAAAATCAGATTTTACTCTCTACACACTTTTTCAGTTTGTTTATGACCCTGTGTTTACGAATCCAGGCGTTGTTTACCGAGATTTCAAAATATTCAGCAACATCTTCTGTTGAGGCATTAGGAAATGAGAACCAGTAACTAATAAATTCACGATATCCTTCCCGAAGTTCCTGGAGGCAAATTTTCAGTATTTCCTGTTCCTCTTCATTCACCAGGGCCCATAACTGATTTGCATCACTGACAGGTTCACAGGTTATTATATCATGCTGTTCCGTTGATTTTTCCTGTTTCATTTTGAGATAGTTATGTTTACAGGTTTTCAGCATGTATGCGAGAAGGCCTTTTGGGTTCTCAATCTCATTCCCCCGTATTTTCAAGATAATGTATTCATACATTTTTTGGATAGCATCATCCGCATCATCCGGTGATGCTCCAAACTTTCTGATAAGATATTTCTTTATGATAGGGGTAGCCTCGGTGCATAATTTCGCTGTTGCTAAATTATCACCTTCTTTAATTGATGTTACCAAACCCGAATAATCCATATTTGTAGTCCGTTTGAGCTCAAGTTTTAATTATAAAACAGTCGTGCCTTCTTTCAAAAGAGAACGGTTGTTAATCTGAGCGTTTTACCGGATTGCTAATAAATGCATCTCTCAAGAGGATTAAAGCAATCCTTTGTTTCTAAAACTAACAAAGCTGTCCCCGGCAATAATGATATGATCATCAACGGGAACGCCCATTTTTTTCCCAACATCAGCTATGCGCCTTGTCAGGTTTACATCTGCAGCTGACTCTCTCATCATCCCGGAAGGATGATTATGTGCCAGAATGATGCTATTTGCCTGATTGAGGATCGCCTGTCTCATCACCTCGGCAGGTTCAACTATCGTTGAATTTCTTCCTCCGGAACTGATCCGTCTGTACCCGGTCAGAATTTTAGAATTGTTCAAAAAACCAACATAAAACTGTTCGTGAGACAGATCTCTGAGCATCGGCATAAAGTAGGCTGCGGCATCTCTGGGTGAAGTAATTTTAACCTGTTCCCCGAGAGCAGCAGTTTCAATACGGCGGGACAATTCAAAAATCGCCTCCAGAGTTATCGCTTTTACTTTCGCTATACCGGGGATGACACGCACAGACTGCCAGTTCTGACGCGCCAGGTTCCGCAAGCCATTAAAATGACTGATCAGTGCGTTGGACGTCTGAATTACGTTCATCTGCCGGCTGCCGGTTCGCAGCACAATCGCCAGCAACTCACTATCCGAGAGCGTATCGGCGCCATATTTTGCCAACTTCTCTCTCGGCTGCTCATCGGGATTCATCTCTTTCACACTGCGGTTCAGAAATTGATCCGTATCAAACTGTTCACAATCCATTCTTGACTCATCTCTTTTCCGTTCTTGACTGATTCTTACCTGTAAGAGCCAAAAAACGACGATCCCTTACACAAAAGTCTAAAATTTCTATAAAACACGTTCGACAATTTTGTGTAGATGAAATAAAAACAATTTTTTAGGGAAATATTAAATTTTATTCAGCTCCTCCCATCAGCGGTTCGTTGATGGCGCGGATGCTTGCATTCGGAAGACCCTCGGGATAGGTCCTCTTACTCAGTTCGATGGCATCGATTACCAGTTTAAGGTGCATCTCTTTTGAATTCTGATAAAACGTTTGTGCAGCCCCGCTCAGTTTTGGTTTCCCGTGAAGCGGCTTATCGCTCACACAAAGAAGTGTGGCAAACGGAATTCTGTATCGATAGCCGTTTGTGGCCACGGTTGCCGATTCCATATCAATCGCTACGCTTCGGCTTACGTGAATCTGCTCCACAGTTCTGCGCTTCATAAATTCCCAGTTTCTGTTGGCAGTTGTGTAAACTGTTCCCAGCCTGTAGTTTCTTTTATGCTGATCGAGTTGCTCTTTCAGATATACATTCAGCAGGTGGTTGGGTGTGATGGGAATGTTTAGCGGAAGCGTGTCATCCAGAACTCCGTCATCGCGCATAAAACCGGTGGCCAGAACAAAGTCGCCGATTTCCTGGTGGTTTCTCAATCCCCCGCAATGGCCAACCATTACCATTGCATCGGGCCTCAGAACGGCCACATGATCGGATATGGTTTTTGCATTCGACGGGCCTACGCCAATATTCACAAGCGAAAATCCTTTATTTCCCGACATTTTGTGGTGGTAAGCGGGCATCTGAACGGTTCGGTCGGGTTCAATACAGCCGGGGAAAAGTTTTTTAAAAACCTCCACATGCATATCGTAATTTGTAAAGAGAATATAGCGCTGAAAGTCGCTCGGATCCGTGCCGGTGTAGTGTTTCAGCCGGTCAAGTGAAATATCAATCCGCTCCGGGCTGAACAAAAACATTTTTTTCTGTGTGATATCCCATTCGTCCTCATCTGCATTATCAAAAATCGAGGGGTCATTTGGTTTCAGGCGGGGCCGGGAGGGGAAAATATTGATTTCGGCCCCTTTTTCGGCAAGTTTCTTTAGTTCCCGTTTCAAATACCATCGATATGCTCCCGGCATTGCAATCTCGCCGGTAATGATCGGGTTATGTTCAGACCATGATCTCTTGACGGTGAGCTTGGGATAATCTCCTTCCTCATAGATCTTTTCCATCATATCGCACGCTTTTTCAGTTAACTTGATGAGTTCTTCTTCGTTACTGAATGCATCTTTCGTAAATTCAATTCTTTTTTTCATGCTAAATGTTAAGTGCGATTATGTTCCGATTTTCAAAGCCCCGGTGGGAGATCCTCAAAGATAAGAAAGTATATGAAACTCCAATTTTTTCTCTCCATGAAAAAAAGGTGAAGCCAGAAGGAGATCAAAAACCGGCCGATTTTTACGTTCTTAACGCTCCGGAATGGATCAACGTGATTGCGCTGACACCCGATCGAAAGATTGTTCTGGTGGAGCAGTACCGCCACGGGGTCGACGAAACAACGCTCGAAATTCCGGGCGGCATGGTTGATCCCGGTGAATCGCCGGAAGAGGCGGCCCGGCGTGAACTCCTGGAGGAGACCGGCTACAGCTCCGGGAACTGGAGTTACCTGGGGAAAACAAGCTCCAATCCTGCGATCCTAACCAATTTCACTCATCTCTATCTTGCCGGCGAATGCGTGAAAACGGCCGAACAGCAGACCGATGGGCATGAAGATATAAAAATGCATGTCATCCCACTTGAAGAATTCCTGGAGCACGTTGATCAGGGCGTTGTGCATCACTCTATTGTGCTTGCAGCAGTTGCGAAATACCTGCTGAAATTCCCCGGAAATTCAGGGGGTGGTGAATTAGAAAAGTAACAGTTGTTCTAAAATCCCGAGAATCATTATACTGTAAAGCTCATATCAGATCAAATCAGAACGAATTGTTCTTCGATTTGGGTTAAGAACATTCATCTTCAACATACTACAAACATCACAACCATGGTAGAAACAGGTGATAAAATCGACACGAGCTTCACTCTTAAAGTGATTCAGGACGGGGAGGAGAAGGAGGTTCAGTTTAGTGAGCTTCTAACCCGCCCGACGATTGTTTCGGTCTATATGAGAAATAACACCAGTGGCTGCGATAAGCAAAACCGGAGCCTGTCGGAACATTCCGAGTGGTTTGATGATAAGGGATATAACCTGGTTGCACTGAGCAAAGATACCTGCGGCTCTCATAAGAATTACGCCGAAAAGCTCGACATCAACTACACATTAGCTTCAGATCCCGATTATAAATTCGCTTCCGCAACCGATTCCATCGTAGAAAAAAAGATGTACGGGAAAACATTCGATGCTCCAACAAGATCGGCCTATATTATCGACACGGACGGAACTGTTCTCGGAATCATCAATAAAATCAATACCAAAGCCCACGCCGAAGAGCTGAAAGAGCTTGTAGAATCCTTATAAAAGCGTATCATGAAAAAATTAGTCATTGTTGAGTCACCCACAAAAACGAAAACCATCAAGAAGTATCTGCCGAAAGAGTATACGGTAGACTCCTCCATGGGGCATATCCGCGATCTGCCCTCTTCAGCTAAAGAGATCCCAAAGAAGTATAAAAAAGAGTCGTGGTCGAATCTTGGGATAAATGTGGATGAGGATTTTGAACCGCTTTACGTTACGCCATCCAGTAAAAAGAAAATTGTCACCCGGCTGAAAAAAGCGCTCAAAGATTCGGATGAACTGATCCTTGCGACGGATGAGGACCGCGAAGGGGAGGCGATCAGCTGGCATCTTGTTGAACTGCTGAAGCCGAAGGTTCCGGTTAAACGGATGGTGTTTCGGGAGATCACTAAAGAGGCGATCCAGAACGCAATGGAAAACTTCCGTGATATCGACATGAACCTGGTTCACGCGCAGGAAACCCGCAGGATTCTCGATCGCCTGGCAGGATATACAATTTCTCCCCTGCTCTGGAAAAAAATCTCTCCCGGCCTTTCAGCCGGACGCGTTCAGTCAGTTGCCGTAGAGTTCCTGGTCGATCGTGAGCGCGAAAGAATGCGCTTCAAAAGCGGAACGTATTATGATCTTAAAGCTGAACTTTCAAAACAGAAACAGAAGGCGAAATTCAACGCGGATCTCTCCCACCTGAATGATAAGCGTCTGGCCAGCGGAAAAGATTTTGACGAAAGTACCGGGAAACTGAAAAAACCCGATAGTGTGGTGCTGCTGGATGAAGAGAAAGCATCCAAACTGCGCGATGAACTGCACGAGGCAACATGGAGCGTGAGCAAAGTGGATGTTAAGCAGCAGAAGCGAAATCCATCTGCAGCGTTCATTACTTCAACACTGCAGCAGGAAGCGAACCGAAAGCTCGGATTCTCCGCCCGCGACACCATGGGTATTGCCCAAAAACTGTATGAACGCGGTCTGATTACCTACATGAGAACCGACTCGGCAAACCTCTCCGGCCAGGCAATTAATGCCGCACGAACGGCTGTAGAGAAGGAGTACGGCGAAGAATATCTGTTTGCAAAAGTACGAAATTTCGGGAAATCGAAAGGAGCACAGGAAGCTCATGAGGCGATTCGTCCGGCGGGTTCAAGCTTCGTAAAACCGGAAGATGCCAAACTGAGCGGACGTGAGTTCAAACTTTACGACCTGATCTGGAAACGGACCATCGCCACGCAGATGGCGGAAGCCAAACTGGAGTTCACCAATGTTACCATCACAGCGGAACATGGTGATACCCGGGCTGATTTCAGGACCAGCGGGAAGAAAATTCTGTTTCCCGGATTTTTCAGAGCCTATGTGGAGGGCAGTGATGATCCCGAAGCGGCGCTCGAAAACCAGGAAATTTTCCTCCCCGAAATGAAAGAGGGTGAAGAGATTGATATGCATGGACTGGAATCGATCAGCCATGAAACAAAACCACCGGCCCGCTACACAGAAGCTACGCTGGTGAAAGAACTCGAAAAACGAGGCGTAGGCCGGCCAAGTACTTACGCATCCATCATCAGTACCATTCAGGATCGCGGGTACGCCAAGAGCGACGGAAAAACGTTGATTCCTACATTTACAGCATTTGCGGTTACCGGGCTTCTTGAAGAACATTTCCCGGAACTGGTAGACAGTGACTTTACGTCGGAACTGGAGAAGAAACTTGACCTTATTGCAAAAGGCGAGTACGATCCGCTGAAATATCTTACCGATTATTATCACGGAGATGAAGGCCTGAAAAATAAGGTAGACACCCGTGAGGATAAAATTGATGGTGCCAAAGCACGAATGCTCGATCTGCCGCTTGAAAACCTGAACGGCATGAATGTTTTTGTAGGACGGTATGGACCGTATGTGAAAAGCATGTCAGATGGTGAAGAGATTACAACTTCCCTTCCGAACGATATGGATCCCGCGGATATCTCACCCGAAAAACTGCTGGAACTTCTGAAAGCTGAAAAGGAAGGGCCGAAATCACTCGGGAAAGATCCGGAAACCGGCGAGGATATTTACGTGCTGAACGGTCGATATGGCCCCTATATGCAGCTCGGTGAAGTGAGCGATGACAATAAGAAACCGAAGCGCGTATCCCTGCTGAAAGGCATGAAACCGGAAGATGTAGACCTGGAACTGGGATTGAAGCTTTTGGAGCTTCCGCGTCCGCTCGGCGAACATCCCGAAACCGGAAAAGTGGTGAAAGCCGGTGTGGGCCGTTACGGACCGTATGTACTGCATGACGGAACGTTCAAATCACTAAAAAAGACCGATGATGTACTTGAAATTGAACTTGATCGAGCCGTAGAACTTTTGAAGGAAAAGAAAGGGAAAGGCCGGGGAAGTAATGCAATACAGGATCTTGGAAAACATCCCGAAACAGATCAGCCGATTAAAGTGATGGACGGCCGATACGGTCCATACCTGAAGTATGGCAAGAAAAATGTGTCTTTGCCGGATGATATGGAGCCGGAAAAAGTAACGATGGCCGACGCCGTTCGGGTAATTGATGAAAAAGGAAAAAAGTAACTAAATCGTAAGCGGTTTTCGAATCAATCCACGTTTTCTATTTTGCTGATGATGGAAAAAAAGACGGATCATATATTTCGCTACCCGCCAAACCTGCAGGAGCTCGACCTGGCCACCATGGTTACGCTCTACAGGGAACGGGGTGAAGTACATCGTGCCAAACCGGGCAGTTATCTTGCATGCGCGGCGAGCCGTAAGCTGATTCGGGAAGCTAAAGAGTGGTTCGGCCTTTATTACAGCCAGGAATCCTGGGATTCAATGCTAACGAAAGGTTCCAACGGGTATCCGCTGACGGAAGCTGAACTGAACGCTCTCGGGCTGATTTTTTCCAGTTCCGATGATCCCCCGCACAGGGAGTATGTTGAGAAACATATCGGCACGATTCCAAAACTTGCCTACCTGATTTTGAATGATTTGAAACAGTTCGGTTTTCTGGCCGAAGATGAAAGCGGCTTTCTTTCGGCAACGCCACAAGGTGAACGCGCACTGCAGAGCCTGGCCAAACGAATCTATGGAAAGCCTTTTTCAACCCGGATGCTCGTTCTACATCAAACTGAAAAGCAGGAGAGTGGTACGCGTGGAAAGGTGAAGCAGAATGACGATCAGACCAGCCTGTTTTAAGAACTGATTAATCCGCTGATTTTCGCAGATAGGCTTCAATTCATTCAGGAGTTATCAGCGATACTCCGCGAAAAACAGTGCCGGGAAAGATTTTGACCATCTGAATAATGTTATAGATTGTGTGAGCTAAATTATAGCATCCGGTTATTTTGAATCAACCCCCGTCTTTTTTCCTGAAATTTCCACCCTGATACGGCACCAAGCAGAACTAATTTGTCAAAACATCTCCATACAAAAACGAAAAATGTGAAAGGAGCCGTTGCAGCCGGCCATCCTGAAACTGCGAAAGTTGCTGAACAGATTTTAAAGCAGGGGGGAAATGCTTTCGATGCGGTGATAGCGGCTCAGATGGCGGCTTTTGTTGCTGAGCCGGTGCTTACCTCACCCGGTGGCGGTGGGTTTCTGATCGCTGAGAAAAACAGCGGAAAACAGATTGTATACGACTTTTTTGTCCACACTCCCCGTGAAAAACGACCGGCATCAGAACTGGATTTTTACCCGATATTTGCCGATTTCGGCGAAGTACACCAGGAGTATCATGTTGGGCCGGGTTCTGTAGCCACGCCCGGGATGGTTAAAGGACTTTTTGCCATTCACCGCGATCTTTGTACGCTTCCGTTCAACGTACTGGCCGAGCCCGCCATCCAGCTCGCCCGCAGCGGTGTCCGCATGAATTCATTTCAGTCCGGGGTATTTGACATCATCAAACCGATTTACCTCGAATCGCCCGAAGCGAACAAAATATTCGGAAGCAGCAGCCACCCCGGTAAACTTGTACGGGAAAATGAACTGTTGAAACTGCCCGGGATGGCTGATTTTCTTGAAATGCTGGTCCGTGATGGAGAACACGCTTTCTATGAGGGTGATCTGGCCAGCGAGATTTCCCGGATATGCTGTGAAAGCGGAGGACATCTAAGCCGGCAAGATCTGCAGAATTACCAGGTTATCAAGCGTACTCCGCTGACATTCAGCTACCGAGCAGACCAAATATCCATCAATCCGCCGCCTTCATCAGGTGGGATTTTGATCGGGTTTGCGCTTCGCCTTCTTGAAACGATCCGCCGGAGGCCCGGGGCGTTTGGATCTGCTGAAACCCTGGGTTTGCTTGCAAATATTCAGAAAATGACGGATAAAGCCCGGATTGAGTCGCTGGCCCATGCCGATCAAACTGAAACGTATGAGGGGATTTTGGATGATGATTTTCTCAAACGCTTTGGCAATGAAATATCAGGAAGAAGTGAAGCGAATCGTGGCACAACTCACATCAGTGTGGCTGATTCCGATGGTAATGTGGCAGGATTAACTTCCAGCAATGGCGAGGGCAGCAGTGTGATGATTCCCGGAACCGGCGTGATGCTGAACAACATGCTCGGTGAGGAGGATCTGAACCCGTCTGGTTTTCATTCGTGGACGCCCGGCCAAAGGGTATCTTCGATGATGGCACCCGGAATACTCAAAAAAAGGAACGGTGAAAAGATTGTATTTGGCTCCGGGGGATCAAACAGGATCCGGACAGCAATTCTGCAGCTATTGCTGAATCTTACCGATCACAATATGCCCCTGAGAGAGGCGACCGACGCTCCGAGAATTCATCTCGAAAAAAATATTCTGAACCTGGAAGCGGGATTTGATTCCGATGCTATTTCGAAACTGATCACCGATTATCCGGATCATAAAATCTGGAAAAAAAAGAGCCTCTATTTTGGCGGCACTCATTCAGTTTGTTCCGGACCAGATGGATACTCAGGTGCAGGTGATTCCCGACGCGGCGGCGTTTCCATTCTGTGTAATATTTAACCCGATTTAAACTCAGTCCTTTAAAAAAATAGGATACCCGTTATCAGCAGGCATCCTATTGGGTTTGGTGTATTAAGGGAATAATTGGTTTTCGTTTTGAGGGAAAATGCTAGTATTAATGATGAAGATGTAAGGTATCACATAAACCTAGTGGCGTACGAGTGAGCCGATGGTCATATCTAACCCGGCATCGAGTCCCATCACTCCGGCTCCCACAAGCGGAAACATGAAAAACCAGACAAGTGCTACAACTTGTGCCGTGATAAAGATAAACGGACGAATCCAGGCCGGACCCCACAGCGACGGTGCAATACCTGCATAAAGTATAGCAAGGAGTGCTCCGTTACTGAAGTGGCCAAACACGCCGTATGCCAGGCCAAGTCCTGTTTGTTCACCGAGCATGGAGGGTATATCCCACCAGCCCATTCCCATTACAAGTCCGAACAGGTCGAACAGAATGGTTCCCAATAATCCTGCGAAAATCGCTCTTCTCCAGTTTATTTTATGCATTCCGGTACTCCCTTAGCTTACGGTTTCTTTAAGCTCAGGAGCTTCTGGAAAATCAATCGGAATTTCAGTTACGTTATGCAGTAAATTGGTGGTTGTTTTGTCGCCAATAGTCACAATCACGTCCACCAGGTTCTCTTTGCTGTATCCCGCGTCAAAGAAATTTTGCAGTACATCATCAGAAATTCTTCCGCGATTCTCTGCAACAGATTTTGCGAACCCGGCAAGAGCATCAAACTTTTCGTTGAATGAAGCTTCTCCTTTTCTGAGTTCAATCGTCTGATCTTCTGAGAAGCCATTCATTTTTCCGATTGCCGTATGTGCTGCCTGGCAGTAGGTGCATCCGTTTACCTGACTCACAGCAAGGTTTACGACTTCTTTCTCTTTGTTATTGAGGGATGTTTTACCATTAGCAAATGTCAGGTACCTGGCCAGTGCATTATCTGAATGGGCATAGGTTGCATAAATATTCGGAACAAAGTCGAGTTTAGACTTCAAATCGTCGAAGATCTGCTGATTTTGTTCAGTGACTTCATCCCGGGTCGGTACATCAAAAGGTCTCATAGTATTTGTGATTTGTTTTCAGTTTTGATTTAATCTGTACCTAACTTCGGGATGTTTCTGCTGCATAAAAATGGCAGTTATACACTGTGGATTGTCAATTTTGCCCGGAAAGCACCCGGTTCTTCTGATTCTTAAATTCAGTTGTGGTAAAACCGGTATGATTTTTAAACAGTTTGCTGAATTGTGCAGGGTCGGAGTATCCCAGTTCATAACCGATCTCCTTGGCTGTTTTATCGGTGTAGTAGAGCAGGCGCTTGGCTTCCATAATCACTCTTTTGTGAATAACCTGAAGGGGTGAGTCTTCTGAATATTTCCCAAAAATATTGGTGATTGTTTTAGGTGATTTGTGCATCAGATCAGCATACTCACTAACCGATTTTATGGTTTTGAAATGTTCCTCTACCAGCACGTTGAACGTTCTTATCAGGTCGATATCCGACTGTTTATCATTGCTTTTCAGGATTTGATCTTTCGCCATACGGGTGCAGCGGATGATTAGCCTTTTCAGCAGAATCCGAAGCATTTCCTCCTGGTTTGAATCCGCTATCGCAAACTCTTCTTCCAGCACAGAAAACAACGTTCGAAGTCGGTTGGCCTCGTTCCGGTCGAGCTTCAAAACCGGTGTACTGTTAGATCCAAAAAAAAGAAGTCCGTTGCACGATACTTCACTATCGTAGGTATGCACGCAGTAAAATTCCCTGTTGAAAAAGAGACTTTTCAGTCCGCCGCGGGAATTGTCAATTTGGACTTTATGAAGATATGTGGTGCAGAGCAGGTGATCCGGCCGGAGTTCAATCTTCTGTTCATCAATCAACAGGTGAACAGAGTGATCGCCATCATTCCAGAGAAACATCATGTAACGCCCCTGATTCACATATTGATCGGGAAAACCGTGTGCCATTGTGAAACGGGCATCAATTTCAGCATTTTTGAATTCCTGCATGTTCATATCAATCCATCATTTCGGTTTCGGGATAGAACACCAGCCAGGCGAAAGCGAAGTAATCGCCGTAAACTTTTGTTTCGAGCTGTTCACCTTCCCGCGGACCTGATACGGCTCTACCCGAAACGGACCAGCTGCTGCCTGTTTGGATATCCTTAATTTCACCACCGGTGAATTCAAACTCCAGTTGTTCTCCATTCAAAACCGGTGAGAATACTCCTGTTGCCCCGTCATCACGCGATTGGTGGATTTGACGGTCATCGAGTGCTGAAGCCATACCGTAAACGTGGAAAATCACGATTGGCTCATCTCCAACCGAATCATGCAGAACTCGTTTATTCCGCGTAACACTATAGGCATAACCCTTTACCTGTTTGTCGGTTCGCACTCCGATTACTTTTTCCATCGGGCTGATTTTATCAGGAACCTCTTCATGCAGTAAAAATGGAGAGTTATTGATGTCATCATATCCCGCGTATGGATTTTCACCGTAATTTCTTTGATGGCCGGTATCACGCGACAGCACTTCAGCATTGGGATGAGCTTCCCTGAACTGATCAAAAGAGATGAGCTGGCTGGGGACAATCGTTAAAAAGTCGCCGGTATAATCGCCCACAAGAGCTTCACCGGAAAACTGCTGCCAGAGACTTTCGGTTTTTCGATCGAACATGATCATATCAGAATGGCGCAGTAATCCGGAGACACCGAATTCAAGTACTTCGCCATCATGGCGGCGGTCGAATACGATTGCTGAATAGCATAGCGGACAAAATGTAACTGCAACCGGTACGCCGCCAAGTTCATCATTTGCAATTTCGTGCCACATTAATATCTGTATCGGATATGCGCGGGCTTCCCCATTGATTTCGAGCGATATCACCGGTTCAACGCCATTTATCCAGGATTCAGCTTCTTCCTGGGATACAAACATCGGATCATCAATGGAGGGAATGCCGTCTTTGCCCGGGCCTCCGTCGATCAGTTCACCGAGATCAATTGAACGCTGGCTGAAATCGGTATCAAATCCCCTTATCTGTTGTGAATTAACAACTTCAGCCGCAAAAAACGCAATAAATAAACAGAGAAGCGGAAGGATTCTAAGAGTTTGTTTCATTGCATTCGGTTTATCATGAAAGTAAATGAGATACTCCAAAATATTCTTAACAAAAGGTTCACATGATGTCACAATTTGATAACATCGTAACCCTGTGATTTGATTTGGTGCTTTTTTGTGTTTGATTGGTTGTATGGGAAAGGCACAATCAAAGATGCTGACCTCCTCAGAGTTTTTATCTGATCAGCCCTCAATTAAACCAAGTAAGCTATGGAACACTCACTAAATTCGATTCAGCAGAAATGGATTGATGAAAATCCTTACGACTTTTCTGGCGTGAGCGCACTTTTTTTGAATTGTACACTGAAGAAATCCCCCGAAAAATCACATACTGAAGAACTAATGCAGCTGTCGCAGCAGATCATGGAGGCTGTGGGTGTAAAGACGGAAATACTTCGTCCGGTTGATAATGACATTGCAGCGGGAGTGCAGCCAGACATGACCGAACACGGCTGGGAGAAAGATGAATGGCCGGGTATTCAGAAAAAAGTGATGGATGCCAACATTCTGATTATCGGAACGCCGATCTGGCTTGGTGAAAAATCGTCGGTAGCCACACAGGTGATCGAACGACTGTACAGTTTCTCAGGAGAGATGAATGATGACGGCCAGTATTCCTATTATGGCAGGGCAGGCGGCTGCGTGATTACGGGAAATGAAGATGGGATAAAACACTGTTCGATGAGTATACTGTACGGACTTCAGCATATCGGCTACACCATTCCTCCCCAGGCTGATGCCGGATGGGTAGGTGAGGCAGGCCCGGGAAAATCCTATGCTGATGAGGGCTCCGGTGGCCCTGAAAACGAATTTACGAATCGCAATACAACGTTCATGACCTGGAACCTCCTGCACATTGCGAAAATGCTGAAAGATAACGGCGGCGTTCCGGCACATGGCAACCAGCGCTCACTTTGGGAGTGATATTGAAACAGGAGATATCTGACAAACCCTGCTTTTTCAAAAAATTAAGATTTTTTAGAAAAGTGATTGAACTTCACCCACCCCCTTTTTTTTGAGAGGCTGTGAGAAAATTGCAGTCCAAAGAAAATGCACTTAAATAAAGTAATACTTTTGCCATTTTCACAGCTCCCAGACTTTCTGACCCACCCCCGCCCCCTCCCTATCGCGCCCTAACGGGACTTGATAGGGAGGGGAGCCTCAATACAAGCTTTGACACCTTAAAAAAATAAATAATGCCAACGAATGGGAGTGAAAATTCTCAAAGCCTCTCGAAGGGGGACCCTCTTAAACACATTTCTATGTTGAACTAACATTAAAATAGTGTACACTGAAATAATCCCTGGAATCGGTCCAGGTTTTTTGGCAGCTGAATGAACCCGAAGCTAATTCTCTGAATTCGGAAATGGTGTATTTATTTGAGTTTTCGGTGTGAATGGTTTCGCCTTCGGAGAATGTGAACTCATCATCTCCTATGGTTACCGCCTGATGTTTTCTGCTCACAAGATGCATCTCGACCCTGCCTTTTTCCGAGTTATAAAATGCGTGATGTTTAAATGCATCGGGTTCAAAATTGCTGCTCAGCTCACGATTTATACGTGTCAGTAAATTTTTATTGAATGCGGCAGTTATCCCTTGCGAATCGTTGTAGGCTGCGTCGAGAACGGCCCGGTTTTTTTTCAGATCCACGCCGATCAGCAGGCCATCACCGGTCTCGAGTCCATTTGCAAGGTTGATCAGAAAATTCTTCGCGTTCTCTTTGGTGAAATTTCCGATCGTTGATCCGGGAAAATAGACAACTCTTTTTGAGGCCTCATCGGAAAAGGGAATTTTGAATAGTTCGGTATAATCAGCAGCAACAGGTTTGATATTGAGATGCGGATAATCAATCCGAAGAATGTCTGCAGTTTGATTCAGAAACTCTGCCGAAATATCAACAGGAACGTACATTGCGGGTTCGGTCAGATGATCCAGAAGTATTCGTGTTTTTCTGCTGCTGCCGCTTCCAAGTTCAACCAGTTGTGCATGGCTCCCGATAGCTTCAGATATTTCATCCGCATAGTTATCCATAATCTCAATTTCACAATCGGTAGGATAATATTCAGGAACATCACAGATCTGCTCGAAAAGCCTGGATCCCTCCTGGTCGTAAAAATATTTACTTGGCAGTTCTTTCTGTTGTTTAGAAAGTCCTGTAATCACATCCTGATAAAGGGAGTTTTCCGCACTTACCGCATTTTTAATGGCCATTGCATAATATTTGGATGTTTGTAGATGAATAATTATTTCGCAAGTCTGATTCCGGTGAACTGCCATCTGAACTTTGCATGGAAAAAGTTGCGGTATGTTTTTCTGAAATGTGACCTGGATGTTGCGCAGGAACCTCCCCTGAGCACGTACTGGTTGCACATAAACTTTCCGTTGTATTCGCCGAGTGCTCCGGGAAAGGTTTCATATCCCGGGTAGGCAGCATAGGCACTTTGAGTCCACTGCCATACCTCACCGAACATCTGATTCAGACCACGATCATCTGAGTCGCTGCTGATCTGCGTGGGGTGGAAATGTCGGGCATCCACAAAGTTTCCGTTCAGCGGTAATTCTTCTGCGGCCAGTTCCCATTCAAATTCGGTAGGGAGCCTGCATCCGGCCCTGCGCGCATAGGCATCGGCCTCAAAATAACTTACATGGGTTACCGGTTCATTTGGATTGATCTTCTCCATTCCGTTCAGCGTGTAGTGGTACCATCCATCATCTGTTTTTTTCCAGTAGAGCGGTGAGCGCCAGCCATTCTCAACAACATGAGAATACCCCTCGTCCAGCCAGTATTTCGGATCGTCATAACCGCCATCATTTATAAATTCAATAAACTCACCATTTGTGATAAGCCGGTTTGCAATTTTGAAATCATGGATATAGTTCTTGTGGCGCGGAAATTCATTGTCGTACCCGAAACTGCCGCCCGGGTGTCCTGTTTCATAAACGCCCTCAGAAAATGAACTCCACGTTAATTCCGGCACCTGACCTGTACCCGGCCTCTCTGTTTTCAGATATACAGGATGCAGCGGGTTTTGTCCGAACATGTACTTCAGATCAGTGATGATCAGTTCCTGATGCTGCTGTTCGTGGTTTAATCCAATTTCGAGCACCGGCTGCCATTTTTCAAAATCCGGCTCACTGCTATTTTCGATGAATAATTCTACGTGTTCATTTACATAGTCCCGGTACTGAAAAACTTCATCCACTGTGGGCCTTGAGAGATTGCCGCGTTTATTCCGGCAGTGGGGTTCACTTGTCTGCAGGTAGTAGGAGTTAAAGAGGTAGCTGTACTGAGGGTGTTTTGTTTGATAATTTTCGAGCGCTTTCTCAAGAAAAAAGGCTTCAAAAAACCAGCTCGTATGGGCAAGGTGCCATTTTGCAGGACTGGCATGCTCCGTTACCTGTATCACCAGGTCCTCCGTTTTCAGTGGTTCTACAAGCTCCAATGTGAAAGCGCGGACTTTTTTAAACTGCTGTAAAAGGCCTTCTCTTGTTGTCAGATCTGTTTCAACTCCGTTTTCCGGTAATTTTGTTTTTACTCTCATATCGATCCTATTTTGAAGTTTTCAGGAAATCAGGAACACATACTTCTCAATTATCTATTATAATAACTCAATATAACTTAGTTCCATTCTGCTACTATAAAATATAATTGATGATGCGTGTCAGCTTGAGTGCCGGAACAGCTGATTATCTGATATAGCATTAAACCATTTCCATAGTTTAAAATAGTTTAGAGTTCTGAACTTACCCCCCCCCTCTAAAAAATGGAATGGTTTGCCAGAGTGAATGAACTGTATCTTCAGGACTTACATGTAATCATTCCTACAACATCTCATTTAATTACTCATTAATACATCAAAAATGACTGATAATAGATCACATATGCGCCCGCACCTATCAGCATCCAGCCGGTTACTTTCTCCATGTGTGGCAGAATTTTTCTCAGATATTTCATCATAACGTCCCTGGCCAGCACCGACAGCAGAATAGCTCCAATCATCATCATGCTCATTCCTCCGAAATAAGCGACAAAATAACCGGCACCGGTCCACGCAGAGGGAGCCGCCATCGCCTGAGTGGCAACGACCAGGAAAAGCGGGAAAAGACATCCCAGGGCCCCGATTGCGTAAGCAATGCCAAACACAAAGGCTTCAACGACTTCCGATTTGGGCGATGCATGATTCACATTCAGCGTGAAAGAGAAACTTTTCCCGGTAGTCATCAGAATTCCAATGATAATGAGGATAACACCCATGCCGATCGTGATCCAGATCATATAGTCTTTGAGCAGCTGTGCGGCTGATATGATCAAAACAGTTGCAATAGCGTAGATTGCAAAGATACCTGCAATACTGAGTAGCGCAAGTTTAAGACCCCTCAAAAGTCTTGTAGATATACCAGGGTTACTGCCGCTTCTTGAAATAAAGGCGACAATATAACCCGGCAGCAGAGCCACGGCACAGGGCGCCAGAAATGCTAAAACGCCCTGAAAAAAAGAAAATGAGTAAAACTCCATAAAATGGGTGGCTCAGGTTAATCGAGAAGCTCTGCAAATAATTCACGGAACTCGTCTGCACTGAGTGCCTCACCTTCTTTTTTAAATGTGATGTATCCGTCGCGATCCACACCCACGGTTGTAGCTTGTCCTGAAACTCCGAAATCGAGCATGATTTGAGGGTGCCCGGCTGTACTTGGAAAGCGAAAGTTCTTCTCTTCAGAAAGGTCTCGAATCACATCTTCAGTATCGGTAGGATCAATGCTGATGGCTACCATCGTAAGACGATCTTCGTACTCGGGATACACCTCAGACATCACAGGCCAGTTACGGGCGCATGTAGGGCACCATGATGCCGTAAAATAGACAACCATCGGCTTGCCTTCATCAAGAGACTCGCTGAGGCTGATTGTTTGACCATCCACGGTGGTTACTTCGAAATCCGGGGCGCGGTCTCTGTCATTAGCTGCCTGACTTTGATCAGTTTCACCCTGCTGATTACATGATGCAAATAGAAAGGCGGATAAAATCATGAGGAGAACTGGTGTAGAAGTTTTCAAATTCATACTGTTGTTGATTCATTTAATTAACTATTAATTTATTTCTCCAAACTACAGTATGGCCACCGACAAAGTGTCCCGAATCTATAACAGAAGGTTGATTTTTCGTAAACAGGATCTGCTGAAAAGGTTAAAACGAGAGGTCAAGGGAAAGAAAGGTAAGATTCACTGTGGGGTGAAATTTTAAAAATGGTTTTCGCAGACTGCACCCCCCCCCTAATCTGCAGGAAAATTATAGGTTTTGAAGAGATGGTACCGCCACTTTATTGATTTTAATCATAAGTGGCTTAATTCCCCGACTCTCTGAGTCGGAAATAAATAGGAGTCCCCCTTTGAAGGTAATGACACTAACTTTGATGACTACCTTGAGAACGAAATCTAATAAACTCTTGCATAATAGATATTGTGTCGATTTTGTAATACTTCCGGCCTTTGATTACTTAAGGAGGTGATTGATTTGCGGGGAGTGCATGCGATGTTTGTAAAAACTACCGGCCAAATATATGATTACTGTCACTAAGTGATATGGACCTTTGTTTTTACATCGCAAAACGGACCGTAAATCCCGACTGAAGGAATCACCAGCCCGGCGGGTTTTGGATACTGCCGCCTGCCCCGAGTGCTTTTGTTTCGGGGACCGTTCAAAAGTATCAGGGGATTAATCCATATTTGGCTAATATTAGTGACATTACCTATGAGGGGGCATTCAGAGTTCGGAATTATCCATTTTTAGTTGTGAAGCACAGCAGGCCGTCCCCCATTATCCCCCCTGAGGTAGTTCATTTCACATTTCAGGCAGGAATACCGTTACCCGGCAGCGCAACCCTGAAGGTGGTTCCACGATTTTCGATACTGCTAACCATCACTTCAGCACCGTGCAGGTGAAGTATTTTCTGCGCAATGGCGAGACCCAGTCCGGCTCCCTGTTTTTCAGACCGGCTTTTATCAGCCTGGTAAAACCTGTCGAAGACGTGAGGGAGATCTTCTTCAGAAATACCGCAGCCGGTATCCGAAATCTCAATCACAAAATCCTGGCCACTCTCTACAGTTGCGATGGTTACTTTTCCGCCCTCAGGCGTGTGCTGAATAGCGTTGTCGATGAGATTGGTTAAAGCCCGGCTCATGAGTCCAATGTCGGCTTCGATCAGGTTGTTGGGATTCGTTGGGAATTGAGCCTCAAGTGTAACTTCCCTCTTTTCCGCAATTGGCCGAAATTGTTGTACCAGATCCTGTATCAGTTCAGCCATGGAAATTTTTTCGAGATTAGGTGTTACCTCTTCGGCATCCAATTTACTGAGTTCGAAAAGGCCGTCAATCAAACTGTTCAATTTTTTTGTATTGCTGAGAACAGTTCCGAAATAATTGTGCAGTTCATCTCTGGTAATGGTATCACCTTTCATCTGAATAGTCTCCAGGTATCCTTGAATAGAGGCGATCGGACTTCTGAGATCGTGCGAGACATTTGCAACCAGTTCTCTGCGGAGCCTGTCGGTTTTTTGGATCTCCTTCATGTTCTCGACAAGGGTATCCGCCATTCGATTAAAACAAATGGAGAGTTCGGAAAGCTCGTCGTTGCCTTCAACTTCAATTCGTTCGTTCAGTTGGCCGCGTTCAAATCCCTTTACGGTCTTTTTAATTTTTTCCAGCCGTGAAGTGAGGTTTGAAAAGACGAATAAACCTGTAACCAGGCTGATTATAAACACAACGCCAAGAAGGATTAGCGTGCCGCGCATAATGTAACTCTCTGTGATCATGGCAGTAGCCTGCGTAAACTGATCACCCTCAAGTACCACGTAAATGTAGCAGCCCTCCGATCCCATAATACTGATATTGGCTGCACTGAATGGTTTTTCCCTGTCAGGGTTAAGCGGATCACTGGCCAGAATGGGTAGAGGATCACCGTTTATAAATCGGTCGAGAGGTTCTGTGTCTAATGCAATTTGGTCGAGGGCAATTTTCTCTTTGGAAGCCGGAATTACACTTTTCACGTACCCGGTACTGCTGAGAAGGTAGAAGTCAAACTGGGGATTTTTACCGCTCAGTTCAGTAAGTTTTTCCTCAATTTCATCCTGGTTGAACGATTTGGCAAGCATTGGCTGAAACTCTTTCGCAAGAACTGCGGTAATATCCTGGTTGGTTTTTTGAATGGCTTCCTTCGCAATGTCTGATGAAGCTCTCATTGTAATGGTTACCACCAGTAAGCCAAACAGAATCAGGATGGCTGAAAAGATAACCGCGATTTTCAGATAGAAACTACGCATGCTGTTTGCTCTCCTCTTTATCCGCGAAGCGATACCCTACGCCCCATACTGTGCGTATGTAGTGGGGTTCTGAGGGATCGGCCTCAATTTTTGTTCGAAGACGATTGATGTGGGAATTTACCGTGTGGCTGTATCCTTCGTAACTGTACCCCCATACTGAAGTCAGCAGCTCATCCCTGCTGAACGCCTTACCGGGGTTCTTAAAAAACAGAGTTAAAAGCTCATACTCTTTGCTGGTGAGGTCTATCAGCTTTTTGTTGAGTGTCACCTTTCTTTTCCCGGTATCAATACACAACCTGTCAAACTCCAGGATTTCTGATTTCGATTGCCGTTCATTTTTATTGGCACTCATTCTTCTGAAAATGGCCTTGACGCGGGCCAGGAATTCGCGAATACTAAACGGTTTGGTCATGTAGTCATCTGCCCCGAGTTCAAGGCCCAATACCTTGTCAATTTCCTCAGCTTTGGCCGTAAGCATCAGGATTGGGGTAATTTTATCTTCGCGGCGAATCTCTCTGCACACATCGAAGCCGTCCAGCTTAGGGAGCATGATATCAAGAATAATGAGATCTGGCTTGCGATTACGATAAAGATCCAGGGCAGCGATGCCATTTTCAGCTTTGTGAACAATGTAGCCATCATCCGTTAAGTTGATGGTCAAAAGGTTCTGCAAATCGGCATTGTCTTCTACTACGAGGACGGAATGTGGCGAATTGGCCATGAGGATTGGGTGTGATGTTCAATATCAGTTTAAAATCTTCAGTCTGGATGCGGAATTCATCACACATTCATAACATTCCGGTTTTAACTGAATGTCCAAAATCCCTGGTATTGCAAAGCCCTCCGGGTTGCAGTCAAAAACAACAAATCCATCAATTTCTGCTGCGACTACGATTGGATTGATGATAGTCCTCAATAAAAGTATCGAGCAGATTTTGTGCCGCCTGGTTGATTACCGGCAATCGATCGTACGATACCAGTCCAACCATGCCGGTTTCCCAGGTGCTTGCGGATGTTTGCATATCCCGGTTGAGTGTGAGCTTTACGGGTTGATAGAGACGTAATTCAATGGAAAAAGGGATCAGCCCGTTCTCCATCTCCATTGCGTTGATGTGCATATACAAGAATGGGATATCGGCCGAGGAATGGACTTCTTCATCGGCTACATATCGTAAATCGGCATTCAGCAGACGGTTGATGGCATCCTGGCGAATCACGGAAGGCGTTAGGGTTTCACTGTCGGCGATGGTTCGGCTCCCTTCAATATTGGCGGTAAACCCAAATTCCTGAAGCCCTTCGAGCGAAATCCGCTCCCGTTCAATTTCATTTTGGGCAAGAACGAAGGCAGGAACAAAAGAGATAAATAACAAAAACGTGAGCAGTAGCTTTATCTGTTTCATAATCGGAAGATTTGTTAACAGGAACTCATAATTCAATATAGTGAACGGAATTCAAAATCGGATATTGGATATTTAACCCGTTCGGAACAAAAATAAGCTGATAAACTACAGCGGAGTACCTTTAGGATCGTTTTGTTTCATCACCCCGACAGCCAAAAAAATCCAGCCAAGAATAAAAGCCACTCCGCCTATCGGGGTAATTGCGCCCAGCCAGCCGGTATCGGTTAGAGTTAAAATGTATAAGGAGCCCGAAAAGATCAGTACTCCGGCAGTGAGGCAGTAAAAACTCATGGAAAGCCACTGATTTCCGCGCAACTGAAGAGCCATCACACCGAGAAACAGAATTCCCAGAGCGTGATAAAAGTGATATTCCACACCGGTCTGGTACACATCAAACCGTTCGGGCGTAAGCATATCCTGGACGATGTGCGCTCCAAATGCTCCAAAAGCTACGGCAAGGGCCAAAAAAACCGACCCGGTTGTAATTATCGTTTTTGAGTTCATTGTGGTTTGTACCTACGTTTAAATTGTTCGTTTGGTCGGTGTTGAGTCATCGGAGGGGTTTTTCGATCAATCAGGTTATGCTGGATTGATACATGATTCATGGACGGTTCATTTTTGGACAGTATTAGCCGCTTTTTTACTCAATTTTAGATCCAACTCAGGTTAAAACCTGAGTTGGATTGTTAAATTATGAATGTAAAAGTCCCCCTTAAAAAAGGGGGATTGAGGGGGATGTTCATCAAAATCTTGGTAAAAACCAATGGACACCCCTCTAAATCTCCCCTTGTTAGGGGAGACTTCTTAATGGCTAATTCAAAAAGATTATTAAAAGAACTCAGCTTTAATAGATTCAAATAATCTACATGAGAAAGATAGAGGGCTTTCTTTAAAAACCATACCGACGTTTTCGATTATCTGACGGTTTGATGATTTCACAGTCGTAAAATTATTTTAGTTCTCATGAGCTCTTTTCTGTGCAAAAAACGCATACCTATGTAGTGGTTATCCTTCTGCTTTCGGGTATACTGTTCAAAAAACAGGTTCTATTCTGATTCGTGTGGGTTGAAAAACCTCATTGCCAATAATTTAATATGGATTTACTGAAATTTGTCATTCCCATCCCGGTAGGGTTTGTGGATTATTTGTTTTTCGGTTTAGAAAGTTTCCTTTGAAAAAGTTGTGAGATAAGATATGAACATTGATATAGGCCATTTTTTACCACGAAGTCGCAAAGTCCCGAAGGTACACGAAGGAAAAAATATATCAATTCCACAACTCCAAATAGTTTATTGATCTTCGTGAAGTCTTCGTGTCCTCGCGTCTTCGCGGTCCTTTAGTACGATTGTTTAATAAACTCTCCCATACTAGTCGACATAGAGCCAAAAAAAATAACATCATGAAAAAGCTGCCTTTACTCATAATTATCTTTTTTATCCCCGGTTTAATTTACGCACAAATACCCGGTGTGGATTATCATCCTGAACGGGTGATAATTAAGTTTTCAGATAATGCTCAGGTGCTGCATCAGCTTGATTCGTATCTGGCCAAGTCAGATTTTAACTATTCTAAGATCAACTCCAGCGATCAGGCAATTCATTCAATAGCTTCAGATTTTTTCTCAAACTACGGATTTCTCTCCTTGCGAAAATTGAAAACAGGTTTTCAGTCCGCGCGCAAGAAACAAATCACAAACCACCCGTTTAACCGAATTTATATCGCTGAACTGCCGGCCGGCAGAGATGTGTTGTCGGTGATCGATCAATTAAATAATGATCCCGCTGTAGAGATTGCTGAACCTGATTTTATTGGCCATGGAGGAGGTAAACGTGCAGAACTTTTGCCTTTTTATCTCAGTGAAGATGACCCGTACCCAAACGATAATTTTTTTGAGTACCAGTGGGGCCTGGAAAACCGGGGTCAGGCGATCAATCAAATCCAGGGCGTGTCGGGTGAAGATATCAATATAAAACCCGCATGGCATCTTACAACCGGGAGCCGCGACATTACCATCGCAATTCTCGACAGTGGCCAGCCCGATTCTGTTCCAGATTTCAGCGGCCGCGTGGTTCCGGGATATAATTTCGCCTACGATACCACTTCTACTATTGATGACCACGGCCACGGAACCAATGTTGCAAGTATTGCGGTTGCCACAGGAAATAATGGAGGGATAATTGCGGGGGGTGACTGGCAGTCGAACATTATGCCGGTTAAAATTTTAGACGATGAGAATTCCGGTTTCTATAGCTGGTGGATTGACGGAATTTACTGGGCTGTAGAAAATGGTGCCGACATTTTAAATATGAGCGTTGGCGGATCGCAGGTCAGTCAGCTTATGGAAGAGGCCGTTGAGTGGGCCATCGGTGAGGGAGTTCATGTAATCGCCTGCACAATGAATACAAATGATGATGTTATGTATTATCCGGCTGGATATGATGGCGTAATTTCAGTTGGCGCAATTAACAACGAGGGGAACCGTGCCGCGCCGTTTTGCTGGTCGGAGGATAGCGGCAGTAACTACGGCGAACATATCGACCTGGTCGCGCCTGGAGAGTTTGTTCTCGGTCTTAGCCATTCCAATCCCGAAGGTGCATCATACTGGTGCGGAACATCACAGGCTGCGCCGATGGTTGCCGGTGTAGTTGGGCTGATGCTTTCCGTAAATCCATCACTGACTCCGGCTGAAGTTAAAAATATTCTGATCACGCAAGCACGGGGCGATAATAGCTGGAATAGATATACCGGTTGGGGTACACTGGATGCGTACGCTTCCGTCACCTCGATTATTACCTCGCGGGAAGAAGAGCTAAAGAACGAAACTCCTTCCTCACTTCAGCTCGATCAAAATTACCCGAACCCGTTTAATCCATCTACCCAAATACGCTATTCCATTCCGGAACGGGATCACATCACTCTTACAATTTACTCGCTCGACGGCAGGAAGGTGACCGTGCTTTATGATGGCGTTCAAAATGCCGGATCCCACAGCATCACGTTCGATGCAGCTATGCTCGCCAGCGGAATCTATCTGTACAAACTCGAGGCTGGCGGCATGCAAACATCCCGAATGATGACGATGATTAAATGACTTACTGACGAGACTTCATTTAATATTAAACGAAAAAGAATTATCTTCTGTTTTGATAGTGAAAACCAAGTAAATCATAAATCAAAACAGAGACAGAATCATGTTCCGTGCAGATAAAAAGTCGAATTTCCAGGGTCCTCATCAAAATCAGCAGACAGCGACAGCGGGTGCATCGAAAGAGAATGCGAAAGCGGCAATGATTTTAATTCACGGCAGAGGTGCGTCAGCCCAGAGTATTTTAACACTGGCAAACGAATTTAGCGACCCCGACCTGCACTACGTGGCGCCGCAGGCGAACGACCATCAGTGGTACCCGAATTCGTTTTTAGCCCCGTCAGAAAAAAATGAACCGGGGCTCTCCTCCGGTTTGCAGATGATCTACGACCTCGTTTCTGATCTCGGAGAATCAGGCATACCAAAAGAGAAAATCATCATCCTGGGATTCTCACAGGGTGCGTGTCTTGCTTCTGAATTTGTTGCCCGCCACCCCGCAAAATATGGCGGACTTGCTGCTCTGAGCGGAGGGCTCATTGGGAAAGGAGATCACGTACCACCTGATAGCTATAGCGGCGACCTGGAAAAAACGCCTCTATTTTTCGGCTGCAGCAATATCGATCCGCACATCCCGAAAGAGCGCGTAGATGAATCGGAAGAAATTTTCAACTCACTCAATGGTGATGTGAACAAGAAAATTTATAAAGGGATGGGGCACACGGTTAATGAAGATGAGATTCTGGAAATTCAAAAGTTGATACAGAACGTGACTGAAGCGTAAGTAATCCTTACTTTACCCGATTGATCAGATCAATTTAAAATAATAGCTGTCAATGGATATCATTTGGGTTGGATTCGCATTGGTATTTGGGATGGGAGTTGCCCGACTTCATTTACCTCCGTTAGTTGGATACCTTGCTGCCGGATTAGCGCTTGCCGCATTCGGTTATGAAGCCGGAGAAATGTTGCAAGAGATCTCTCACCTTGGAGTGATATTTCTCTTGTTCACAGTCGGGCTTCATATCCGGTTGAGAAATATCCTACGCTATGATATTCTGGGTATCGGACTGACCCACCTTGCTGTATCAACGGCCATATTTACCCCGATTTCACTTTATTTTGGTTATGACCTTCAGGCTGCGATCATCATATCCATTACACTGGGCTTTTCAAGCACCGTACTTACTGCGAAAAATTTAGAACGCAGAAATGAGCTTGGAGCTTTATACGGTCGTGCCGCGATCGGTATTCTGATTATCCAGGATTTAGTTGCAATTGGAATTATTGCATATACCGGTGGCGGCATCCCTTCTTTTTGGGGGATTTCCATATTAGCACTTCCGTTGATACGCCCTCTGCTCCTAAAGTGTTTGGATATTTTAAAAGATGAAGAGCTTTGGATGCTGTTCGGGCTTGGGCTGGCTCTTGGCGGAGCTTCACTATTTGAATTTTTCAACTTATCCGGAGAGCTCGGGGCACTTGCCGCGGGTATGTTATTGGCATCTGATGAAAGAGCAGATGAAATTGCCAAAAAAATGTGGGGTGTTAAAGAAGCTTTTCTTGTAGGATTTTTCCTTGAAGTAGGATTAACCGGTTTTCCCTCACTGGAGGGATATTATTTCATTGCTGTACTACTGCTTCTACTTCCCCTGAAATCTATTATGTTTTATGGATTATTCATGTTTTTCAAATTCAGGGCAAGAACCGGCTTTTTGGCTTCAGTATCTCTCACAGCATATAGTGAATTTACTCTTATCGCTGGAGTTGTAGCGAGCGCCGGCGGGTTTATACCTGAGGAAACCATCGTTGTTTTAGGTTTATTAACCGCTATATCGTACGCTATTAATGCACCTATTACTATGAATGAAGAGAAGATTTGGAAAAAATGGCAGGGTTTTCTGCTAACCTTTGAAAGAGATGTAAGACATCCTGAACATCAAACCGTCTCCCTTGGTTCTGCAGAGTTCCTCATTGTAGGTATGGGGAATGCCGGCAGGGCAGCTTACGATAAACTCAAGGAACAAGGGAAGCCCGTAGTCGGTATGGATATTGATCCTGATCGGATTGAACGTAATATTGATGCGGGACGACGGGTTCTTTACGGTGATATACAAGACACGGATCTGTGGACTAATATCGAAATGGATAAAATCCGGTCGGTTATGATTGCAATGGGGAATACGGAAGTGAAGGAAAATGCCACCCGCACGCTTCGAACAAGTGGATTTGAAGGTTTAATTTATGTATTAACAATGCGTGAAGAAGAAGCCATTATAATGCAAGAGGCCGGAGCCAGTGCTGTCTCAATTCCAATTAAAGAGGCAGGAGAAAAACTGGCTGAGCTGAGTGCTGACCTTGTGGATGAGCCTCCCGCCATCGATGTGAAAATAAAAAAGTCGGAGCATAATGGTGAATAAGATCACATTAATTTACGTATACGACCCTCTCTGCGGATGGTGTTTCGGTTTTCATCCGGTCGTCCAAAAAATTAAAAAGCGTTTTAATGGGCAGATGAATCTTGAAGTCAAGCCCGGCGGCCTGGCCATTGGCGAGGGGGCCGGTCCGATATCCGAACACTTTTCAGATCTACATTCGGCATTAAACCAGGTTGAAAAGAGAACCGGCGCCGAGTTTGGTAAAAACTTCAGGCTATTAGCTGAAGAGGGGAGTTATCACTTCAATTCCGAACCACCCTGCCGTGCCCAGGTCGCAGTTAACATGATTTCGCCAGATCATGCCCTGGATTTTGCCGGTAAGCTGCACCACGCGATTTTTGCAGAAGGAAAAAATTTAAATCAAGCTGATACATATCCTGAACTGATTGAAGAGTTTGATATCGATCCGGACCGGTTCATGGAGCTTTTCAAAAGCGATAAAACCGCGAAGATTCTGCAGGAAGAGATCCGGTGGAGCAGAGAATCCGGCGCGACTGGATTTCCCGCACTGCTGATTCGTATCGGCGATCAAACCAGCCTGATGACGCGCGGTTACCGTCCGTTCGACACCATTGAGTCTCACCTCCATCATCTGATCAACAACCTCGAAAAAATAAGCAAAGCATAGCAAGATTGAATTCAGGTTTTTAGTAACATCCCTCATCCATAAATATATACTCAAAATTAAATCGCCCACTGTATGATTCTACTTGAAAAGCTGACTCAACCCGGGCCTTTCAGTCTCTCTGCAGTTCTTTTATCGGCTATGATCAGTTCATTGCTTCTGCTGCCAATGGATAGTCATGCACAATCAAACAGCGGTGAAAATTACTCAATCCATGAAGGGGAGTTAAATGGCGCCCCATACAAAGTTGCCGTACCGGAAAACTGGCAGGATGGAAACCTGTTTTTTCACCTGCACGGCTGGCGGCCCGCCGATGCACCGCATGAAGCGAATCTTAACCCGGAAAATCCATTTTATCGCGAACTCCTGGAGATGGGATGGGCCGTTGCCCGAACCGCCTATTACGAAAACGGGGTGGATAACGAGGCGCACATCCGTGCCATCACTGAGCTGCGCGGGTGGATTGATAGCGAACTGGGAACTGTCGGTCGGGTAATATTGGAGGGTGAATCCACAGCCGGATCTCTCGTGCTTCGAATTGCGGAGATCGAACCCGGACTTGCCGATGGAGTTATCGCCAAAGGAGCTTTTGTAAATATTCACGATGAAGATGCCGACTCTTACCTGGAAGGCACACCTAAAATTCCCGCTATTCTGATGAGCAACCTCACTGAACTTGATGAGCCGGTGGCGTATACTGCGATTTCGGAAGATGCCGATGTTAGACCCGCATTACGTCCATTATTGCGCCCCGGACACGTGAATGTCAACTGGGTAGAGCGTCTTGATGCGTTTAATGATCTGAATAACTGGATCAGCTCCGGCACGGTTTCGCTAATCAGCGAAGGAACACGTTCGGTACCTGTGCGTGAAACAAATACAACTGTAGATGACGGTGAACTCATCAACCGTGTTGAGGAGACCGATCCCTATTTTGGTAACGCAATTCTTGGATTTCACCCTGTAGAATTGGGGGATATCGGAATTTTCCCCGGCGATTATTTTATCCTGGAGACCGGTGACGCCAGCTTTGAAATTTTTTACGGCGACTCCTACGGTGATGTGGCGGAGGGTGAATGGGTGGCGTTTCCCACGGCGGATGACAGAATCCTGGTGGCCCGCAACTTCGAAAATGCAGTTGAAACAGCCGGCTTCTCCCGGGGTGACCGCGTTGTGATTCGCTGGATTGGAGAGTGATAATTGAACAAATCAGGAAGAATTTCCGGAATGGATCACGTGAAATGCTTCTGATTCGTGTCATATCACTGATGAAGTGATGGGGGGATTGGATGAGGATCTTCACCGAATGAATTCGCTTCATCCGGTGAATTGCCCGGCTTTTTCATTATCCAATGCATAACCAGACAGAGTAATACTAGCCCAATCCACTCATCCGATGACGTGGAGTCAGCGGATGGGGGACCTGCCAACTCCAGATTTGACATGATCTGGAAAAAATGAATGAACCCGGATTTTATCCTGTTGGTCGATGCCACACCTGAGTCACATCTTTTGTATCTTGTGCCTCTTTTTAAACTTCCGGAATGTCACCTGAACAAAACCGTAAAATTTTACTGATACTCGCGATTGCCGTAATCGCATTCAACCTGCGCCCATCCATCTCTGCAGTCGGTCCGCTGATCTCTGAAATTCGCAGCGACACCGGACTCTCCAACTCGCTCCTGGGAATGCTCACCACGTTGCCCGTACTCGCTTTCGGTATTCTCTCGGTATTTACACCGCTGTTTACCAAACGGCTGGGTACAGAGGGAACCATGATGCTTGCGCTGATTATTCTAACGGCCGGAATTCTGCTTCGTGTGATTCCCGGTTCGCTCATGCTCTTTGGCGGAACCATCATCCTGGGGGCTGGAATTGCCCTGGGAAATGTACTGTTACCGGGAATTGTAAAAAAACAGTTTCCAACCAAAACAGGTTTGGTAACCGGAATCTACTCCGGGATGCTGGGAATCGGCGCCGCGCTCTCTTCCGGAGTGAGCGTGCCGCTAAGTGAAAACGCGGGGTTTGGCTGGCGATGGGCTCTTGGATTCTGGGCACTTTTTTCAAGCATTGCGGTGCTTACCTGGTTCCCTCAGCTAAAACGAAATTTCCAGGTGATTGCCAAACGTCCGCTCGGAAACGCCCTTAAACAACTCAGCCAGTCGGGACTCGCGTGGAATGTGTCTCTTTTTATGGGTTTTCAGTCGTTTACGTTTTATATCATCATTGCGTGGCTTCCGGAGGTATTGCAGGATCGCGGAATCAGCGCAATGGAGGCTGGGTGGATGCTTTCGCTTTGCCAGGGCATGGGAGTGTTGGGTACATTTTTTATGCCCGCCTGGGCCGAAAGACTCGAAAATCAGCACATTCCGATTCTCGTTCTGATCATTTTGGAAATTCTCAGTCTTCTCTGGCTGATGATTCCCGGCACGGCATTCACCGGCGTGATTGTATCGCTGCTCGGTTTCAGCATGGGGGGCAGTTTTGGAATGGCCCTCCTCTTTATCGTACTCAGAACCCGGGATTCCGATTCTGCCAACGAACTATCAGGAATTTCACAGTCGGTTGGTTACACACTGGCCGCAACAGGCCCGGCGCTTTTCGGTGCGGTATTTGATATCGCACAGGTATGGACCGTTCCCCTGGGGATGTTGCTGCTCTTCAGCTTTTTAAAACTCTGGTCAGGCTGGAAAGCCGGAGATCAGGCCTTTGTTTAGAGCTGGACTCGAAATCTTCATTGGACGAGTTTTTTTGTTGTTAATTTGATAAACAAAATGATATGATGAATTCGTTGACGACTCGTCCGATGAATATTAAGGCATTAATCATATGTGGTTTAATTCCCCGATCCTCTGGGTTGGAAAAAATAAAAAAGTCTCTCTTCGAGAGGCTGTGAGGAAATATATCAACAGCATTAAAAAACTCCTTCTATTTGACCACGAGGTCACGATGACACGAAGATTCACGAAGGTTAGGAATTTGATTTTGTTATACTTCGTGTACCCTCGTGACTTTGCGTCTTCGTGGTAAAAAAAATGGCCGATATCTTTGATTAAGTATTTCCTCACACCTTCTCGAAGGGTGACACATCAAAATAAGCTTTGTATTGACCAAAAAGTTATGAGTCACATCAAACTCCAATAATCCAGCAATCCAATAAACTTCCAAATGAAACAGAAAGCATTTTTTCTTGACCGCGACGGAACACTCAATGTTGATTACAATTATGTACATACAAAAGAGGAGTGGGCCTGGTGTGATGGTGCCCTGGAAGCACTGCGGATTATTCAGGATCAGGGGTTTAAAATTGTGGTTGTAACAAACCAGTCTGGGATCGCCAGAGCGCGTTATACGGAAGAGGACGTTATACAGCTCCACAAATGGGTTGATGAACAACTCAGTGAAGAAGGGCTATCGGTTGATGCCTGGCATATGGCGCCGCATCATCCCGAATACGATCCAAAACCGCACACCTGGCCGTCTGAAGACCGAAAGCCCGATACTGGTATGTTTGATAAGGCCGCTGAAAATCTTGGGCTCCGCTTTAACGGTTCGTTTATGGCGGGTGATAAAATTTCAGATCTCCAACCCGCAATTAAACTGGGTATGAAGCCCATTTTTATCCGATCAAGGCATGAACCCAAACAGGACAAAGCATGGCTGAAAAAACACTCCATCCGGCCCTATGATACACTTCTGGATGCGGTGAAAGAATTGTTGTGATTTGGGATTTATTGTTAATTCATCTTTGTAAACAGTAATCAACTTTGAAATACCTACGTAGTACCGTCCATTTCACGAACTTCGGGTTGTGAGTGCCCTTTTTCCCGGGATCCCTTGGGGAGTTTGAAGAAAGGTGAGATACCATTGTTCAAACACCGCCCCCCTTTTATATAGAGCTGAATTTTCAGACCAACGTAGATAGTTTGAGTGTCGATGGTTCTGAAAATGATTCTTAAAAGGTATATCGTTGATTTGACTTCTGTCGGGTAACCATCGGATACAGTTTCAAACCCTACACAAGATTTAGCCCGATGGTTGATTGTTGTTTGTCTTCACCACCCCACGTTGAAACGTGGGGCTACAGTTTCTTTCACCCGCCTCCGGGGGTTGTTTGGAGCTTTTTTAATACCTGGGTTCAATTTTATAATTTGTATAAAAAATGTTATTCAGACTCAGATTTCAAATGCTCTTCAAAAAACTCAAAGATTCTTCGGTATTCATCATACCATGAATTCGGGCTGGTAAAACCGTGACGTTCTGATGGGTAGATCATCATCTCGAATTGTTCATGCCCGCTCTGGATTAACTCTTCCGCATACTGGAATGCATCCTGTGAACCCACATTATCATCTATCAAACCGTGAAGGAGAATCACCGGGTGTTCTAGTTCGGAAGCGTGCGTGAGCGGTGAGCTTCGGTCATAATGTTCCGGCACTTCATCCGGATCTCCAAGCCGCGGAAGTGTATACCACGGATTGGCATAGTAGTAATTTCTCCAGTTCGACACTTTTCGCAAAGCAGCACCGGCGTGAAAACGATCGGGTTTGTCGGTCAGCACATAAAGCGCCATAAATCCGCCGTAACTTCCGCCATAAATACCCACGTTGTCGAGGTCCAGTGCGCCGCCGGTCTCTTCCTGCAGCCAGTCGAGGCCGTCCACAATATCTATTGTTTCATACTTGCCCATCCAGTTGGTCACATCTTCCCGAAACTTCCGGCCGTATCCTGTACTGTGGCGAAAATCAACCTCTACGACAATGTAGTCGTGGTACGTGAGATATTGATGAAACATATATTCCCGCCAGTAATTGTTCGACCACCCTTTGTATACGTTCTGAAGTGAGCCCGCCCCGTGAGCAAAAACCACCACGGGATACGTATTTTCAGGATTGTAGCCTTCCGGGTAGAGAACTGACATCGAGAGGCCGGTCTCGCCATCTCTTCCGGTGAACCGAATGTACTCCTCTTCTTGCCAGTCAATCACCTGAAATTGTTCAGGAACGGAATTTGTGAGCTGAATCTCTCCGGAAGGATTTGAGAGATCTATTTTGAACAGATCATACGGTTCGTTGAAATAGGTTTTCGCATAAATCAGGGTTGATTTATCCGGGCTGAGCGAAAACTGGTATCGGTATGCCTCCCGTTCGGTAAGCTGCTCTGCGGTTCCGTTTTGAGTATTGTATACAAACAGGTGTCGTTCTCCATAATCTGCTTCGTTGTTTGCATATACAATTGTATTGTTGCCGATCCAGCTGGCCCATGTGATTTCAAAATCACCGTCAGTGTGCTGCTCAACACTTCCGGTGCGGAGATCGGCGATGTACATGTGATTCCAGCCGCTCTGTTCAGAAAGAAACATCAGTTTTTCATCAGATGGGGCAAATTCCATAGAATGACCGTGAAGCCATCCGTCCGTAGAATCTTCAAAAAGAACGGATGCTGTGGTATCACCATGGGTATCAAAAATTTTGAGCTTTCTCTCTTTCAGAGCTGCATCAGCATGATCCACCGCAATAAATCGTCCGGATGCAGAAGCACTGGTTGATGACCGGTGAACGCCATCCACTAACGTTTTTCGCTCTCCGGTTTCAAGATCTGCACGCTGAACCGTAACGGCTGGAATTCCCCGGGTTGTTCCGCCCGGTGATACAAAATCTCCGAGATAAGTGGGGAAATATATGGTTCGTGAATCGGAATGGTCTGATTGCGAAATGATCAGCGCCTGGTTGCCGGCCCAGCCGTTGAGTGAAAAGTTTGGTTCGTCACTGCTTTTGCGGGTTACCTGCTGAAGTCCCGGACGCGAAACCTGGGTAACCCAAATATCCCCACTTTTTCCAAATGCGATACTCCGTCCATTCGGCGACCACTGAATACTGTATACGTTATCTTCAGACGAAAACAGATTTCGCTCAGCGGATCCATCAGCATTCGAAATATACAGATCACCATCTTTTGTATATGCAATCAGTCGGTTGTTTTGGGAGTGAAATACGCGATTGACATCCTCTGCTGGCTCGGGAGTCCCGCCATCGAGATCAAGTTTATAGAGCCCGGTATCAAAATATGCGGAATCATTCCAGGAGATGTAGACTGACTGCTGGTCACCTGCAAAAGAGTGGAGCGAAGGGCGAATACCGGGGATCACCGGTTCCAGGAAAATATTTTCAAGAGTCAGGCGGTCTGGTTCGTCCGCCTGTGCAAGTGGCGCGTCAAAAAAGGGTACAACTATCATCGCAATGATGACCGGCAGTAGAATACGTTTCATAAGTAAATATTTGTTTTCGGTAGAATCTGCTGAATTTGGTCTGAAAATAGAAAAAATGGCGGTATAAAAAAGCAGCGGCAGATGGATAAAATGCAGATATCACCAAAGCTGATCATCGTTGTAGGCCGTTCAAAATTATCCTATCTTACGAAGCTGTATAATCAATCAAAATAACTACCATTTTTTATGACTTTACTACACGCGTTTTTTATGATGGGATCCCCTGACGGCGGCGGAGACGGCGCCCTGATCAATCTGCTCTTCCTGGGTGCACTCTTTTTTGTATTCTACTTTTTTATTATTCGTCCCCAGAGCAAACGTCAGAAAGAGATACAGAAAAAAGTTTCTGAAATGAAAAAAGGCGATAAAGTGGTTACTGGCGGCGGAATGATTGGCATCGTGAACACAATCGACGAAGAAACTGTATTGTTAGAGATCGACAGCGGCGTGAAAGCACGATTCCAAAAAGGGTCTATTACCGATGTAAACCCCGGTAAAAAGTAAATTTTGCAACATACTTTATCCGGCCGGATGTTCGCAATCCGGCCAATTTCTATTTTCGGCAATCATACCTATCATTTTTTGTGATGTCAGACAAAACGTTCGATACCATCCCCGAGGCCATTGAGGATATCCGCAATGGAAAAATTGTGATCGTAGTGGACGATGAAGACCGTGAAAACGAGGGTGATTTTCTTATGGCGGCTGATAAAGTTACCCCCGATGCGGTGAATATCATGGTGAAGCATGCACGTGGCCTGGTCTGTGTGCCGATCACGAAAGAACGTGCTCATGAACTTGAGCTGGATTACATGGTCACGGAAGGTGCCGATCCCGATGAGGCAGCATTCACCATTTCGGTAGATCACAAAGAGCTGACCACCACCGGAATTTCCGCACCCGACCGCGCCAATACGATTCGCGAGCTGATCAATCCCGATGCTTCTCCAACTGACTTCCGCCGGCCGGGGCATATATTCCCGCTTATCGGTGTAAATGGCGGTGTACTCCGCCGGGCCGGACATACCGAAGCAGCCATCGATTTTGCACGTCTTGCCGGTTGCCAGCCCGCCGGAATTATTTGTGAAATAATGCATGATGATGGCGAGATGGCGCGTCTGCCCGAGCTGATCGAGCTGAAAAAGAAATTCGGGATGAAGCTGGTGACGATTAAAGATCTGATCGCCTACCGGATGGAAAACGAATCGCTGGTAAAACAGATTCTCACTGTGGATATGCCCACAATTTACGGTGATTTCAAGCTGCAGGTTTTCCAGGACAAACTCACCGGCGAAGATCACCTGGCATTTACCAAGGGAACGTGGGGCGAAGATGATCCCGTATTGGTCCGGGTTCATTCGGCCAATCCGCTCGCTGATATTTTTGGCAGTAAGCGAAGTGATAAAACGGCTGTGCTTCAGCAATCTCTCAGTATGGTGGAAAAATCGAACCGCGGTGTGGTGCTCTATATGGATCAAATGAGCAGTGAATACACAATTATCGACCAGATTACCGCTATCCGCATGCAGGAAGAAGGGATGAGTAAAGATGAGATTCGCAAGAAACTCGGGCTTAAGATGGATGCGAGGGATTACGGTGTGGGGGCGCAAATTCTGCATCAGCTTGGCATCCGGAAGCTTCGGCTGCTTACCAACAACCCGGTAAAACGCGTTGGGCTGAAGAGTTTTGGCCTTGAAATGGTTGAAGAGGTGAAAATAGAACTCGACCATGTAGATACCGATCACCACGAGGAAAAGCTCGACAAGCCCGAAACCAGGGAAGGCTTTCTCAAAAAAATGATGCTTGAGTAGCTCCCTTACTACAACTCTTAACCTATCACCGCACGGAGAAACGGTTGCTGCAGTTTGATCTCTTCACGACAATCGATGCAATCGGCACATTTGCATTTGCTGTTTCCGGTGCTACAGCCGCTATCCGCAGCCGGTACGATATTTTTGGCATTCTCGTTCTCGCATTTGTAACAGCAATCGGCGGAGGTACCATCCGCGACCTGCTGATCGGTAACACCCCGGTCAACTGGCTGACCGACACGATTACCATCTGGTCGATACTCACCGGCTTTATATTCGCACTGATTTTTAGAAAACGGATTGGTAAATGGGATGGCTGGCTCTTCTTTTTTGATGCCGCCGGGCTCGGGCTTTTTACTGTAACCGGCACCCAAATCGGGCTTGCATCCGGCATGGGCGTTGGTATTTCGGTAACGCTGGGCACGATTACCGGCTGTTTTGGCGGCGTGATCCGTGATGTGCTGGCAGGCATCAAACCGCTTATTTTCAGAAAAGAGATCTACGCATCTGCCGCTGTGATCGGAGGGCTTCTTTTTGCCGGAACGCTGCACTTTACCGGATCGCTATTCTGGGCTCAAATCACTGGAATCATCAGCACAGTGCTGATCCGTGTGATTTCCGTACGGTTTGAACTTGAGCTTCCGAAACTTAAAAGCAGTTCTTGAAGTATCGCGTATAGCTGGAAATTTTAGGTTGATGATAAAAGTCCCCTCTTGAGAGGGGAAATGGATTTGAAAACTGCGGAACGCAGATTTTCAAGCCGAGGGGTGTGTTGGTAGGGTGCATGATCTAAAAAGTAACTTCAATTTTGACCAATGCTCTTCGGAACACACCCCTAAATCCCCTCTCAAGAGGGGACTTTTTGACCGTCACCTCAAAAAATGTGCCTTCATACGATATATATCATAACCACAATTCAAAATTTGTTCACACGGTAGATTAGAAAAGAGGGAACTTAATACAGGATAAAAGAAATGGATTATCAAACGATCTCAGGTAACAACCCAAAAATCATCTTCAATCTTCACAGATTTTTTCAACTGGCTGTGTTAGATTACGAGCGGATTTTCACGGCACCGTAAATATTACTGCAATACCGATCTCCGTTTGGAAACAGACGATCTGCAACTTCAATGCATTACAACTTATGATGAAACGATATACAACTGCGTTAACCCTTCTTTTTCTTTTCATAATCCCACAACTCGCTATCAGCCAGGTCTCTCTCGACTATTACCTGCCCGATGACATTACATATAATCCAGCGGTTCCCACACCCGAAGAGGTGATTGGCCACCAGGTTGGCGAATGGCACATCACACACGATAAGCTCGTTTTTTATATGCGCGCCGTTGCTGAAGCGTCCGACCGGGTTACATACCAGGAATTTGCATACACATACGAAGATCGGCCGCTGGTTATGCTGACGATCACTTCTCCCGAAAACCACTCTTCCCTCGACCGGATAAAAGAGAATCATCACCGGCTGAAATCGCCTGCGGAATCGGGTGATCTGGATCTGAGCACAATGCCCGTGATTATCAATCTTGGGTACAGCGTACACGGAAACGAGCCGAGTGGTTCAAACGCATCCCTGCTGATGGCCTACTACTATGCTGCTGCTCAGGGTGATGAGATCGACGAAATTCTTGAAAATTCAGTAATCCTGCTCGATCCGAGTCTGAATCCTGATGGCCTGCAGCGATTTTCAACATGGGCCAATCAGCACAAAAGTATTCACGGAACCGTTACCGATCCATCGAGCCGCGAGTATGGTGAAGTGTGGCCCGGCGGAAGAACCAATCACTACTGGTTCGACCTGAACCGGGACTGGATGCCTGTGCAGCATCCATCAAGCCGGGGACGCATTCAGCTTTTCCAGGAATGGATGCCGAATGTACTTACTGATTTTCATGAGATGGGAACCAACGCCACCTACTTTTTCCAGCCGGGAGTACCGGAACGAACCCACCCGCTCACGCCGCAGCGGAACCAGGATCTGACGATGGCCATTGCAGAATATCATGCCGATGCACTGGATGACAGGCAAGAGCTCTATTACACTCGCGAACGATTTGATGATTTTTATTACGGCAAAGGTTCCACCTACCCCGATATTTTTGGGTCCGTTGGCATCCTGTTTGAACAGGCCAGCTCCAGGGGGCATGCGCAGGAGAGTATTCACGGCGTGATTGAGTTTCCATACACGATTCTCAACCAGGTCACCACATCGTTTTCAACGGTGAAAGCGTCCATCGAACTTCGTGAAGAGCTGCTCGATCATATGAGAACCTTCTACCGGGAGGCAGAAAATGAAGCGTCCGGTTCATCAGTGAAGGGAATTGTTGTTGGTGATTCGTACGATCGCGCACGAACCTGGCACCTCGCTGATCTGCTCAGTTTCCATGATATCGAGATGTATACGCTGGCAGAAGATTTTGAAAATAATGGCACCTCATTCAGTGCGGGGGAGGCAATTGTGATTCCGATGGAGCAGACTCAGTTTAAATTCCTGGAAGGCATATTTGAACAGCGAACCGAATTCCCTGACAGCCTTTTCTATGATGTTTCCACCTGGACACTTCCATACGCGTTCAACCTTCCGTTCGCTGAACTTTCACAGCGCCAGTTCAGCAGCTCGCTGATGGGCGACCGAATCGAATCCCCTGAATTTCCAGAAGGGCGTGTGATTGGCGGCAGAAGTCAGTATGCCTACCTGTTCGAATGGGATGGATATTATGCGCCAAGAGCTCTTCATCGCTTGCAAAACGCCGGTGTAAAGACCAAAGTCTCCGGCACAACATTTCAATCCGTCACAACCGGAGGAGTTCGTGATTTTGATTACGGCACAATCCTGGTTCCGCTCGGCATACAGGACGTTGATGAAATGGAGATCTTTCGGATGATGCAGCAAGCTGCTCAGGAAGACGGTTTGGATATCTACAGCGTTGGCCGCGGATTGAACCCGAGCGGAATTGACCTTGGCAGCCCCAGCTTCAGCATTCTGGAGAAACCGGAAACGGTTATTTTGGGAGGATCCGGTGTTCGCGGTAATGATGTCGGTGAAATCTGGCATCTGTTTGATCAGCGTTTTCACATGCCGATTACAATTCTTGAGAAAGACCGTGTCGGTCGATCGGATCTAAGCCGCTATAACACGATGATACTCGTGCAAGGAAACTACAACGATCTTTCATCCAACGATGTAGATGAAATCAAGCGGTGGGTTCGCAGGGGCGGCACGCTGATTCTCAACAAATCGGCTGTAAACTGGGGCGTTCGGGAAGGACTTGCAAATGTTGAATTCGTAGAGCGGCCGTCCGACGACTCTGAAAAAAGACCCTATGCCGAACTGAGTGATGCACGCGGAGCACAGGTCATCGGCGGCTCGATATTTCACGGTGAGCTGGATCTCACCCACCCGCTGGCCTATGGCTATAACCGTGAGGACATCACCGTTTTCAGAAACTCCAATACGTTCATGAAACCTGCAGAGAATCCATACGCAACACCGCTCCGGTATACGTCGGATCCACTCGCAAGCGGCTACATATCAGATGAAAATCTCGAACTCATCGGCGATACCGCATCCATTATTGTTAGCAGTTACGGAAGAGGACGCGTGATCAGTATGATTGATAACCCGGCATTCCGGGCGTTCTGGTTCGGTACAAATAAACTGCTGATGAACGCCGTATTTTTCGGGGATACCATCAGCGGAGCCGCATCAAACTAACAAACCATTTGTAAAATGAATCTAAATCTTCAAAGGTCCGCATCTCAGTGGATCTTTGAAACTTCAGTTCGATTTATAGATAATTTCATTTATTCGGTATTAAGTCTCCCCTAACAAGGGGAGATACAGAGGGGTGTCCATCGGTTTTTCCACAATCAGATGAACATCCTCCTCAATCTCGTCTCGAAAGTCGGGACTGGAAATACACCAGCTGATGCGGGAAAAAAGAGGAGCCCTGTTTTAAAGGCTGTGAGAAAATAAATCAACAAGTAAAAAAACTCCTTTTATTTGGCCACGAAGGTCACGATGACACGAAGAATCACGAAGTCTAGTAATTTGATTTTGTTATACTTCGTGTACCCTCGTGGCTTTGCGTCTTTCCCTGAGGACCCCTTGCGGGGCGTGGTAAAAATAAATGGCCGATATCTTTGATTAAGTATTTCCTCACACACTCTCTAAGGGGGGCTTTTAAAGATCATTATTTAAGAATCGAACTCAGGTTTGAAAGATTTTGATAATTGGTGGGAAAATCCGTCTAATTACTGACTCATTTGGTTCGTAAGAATCTAATCCAAAAAGGCTAAAAACTATTGTGCCGAACGACAGTTTAGAACAGGCAATTTCCCTGTCAAAAGGCAAATCAAGGAGTTACAAGGTGATAGCTAAATCACTGTAAATTTGACATTTACCGGATATTGTGAATATTAAGGAAGGATCAGTACATACTCTCCCGTTGATTCCCTGGGAAATGTTAACGGATGGACAAGTACATATAGGTTTCAGAGAACCGGATCAGCTTGCCGGCAGGGATGATAATGGAAACGTTACTGTTTCCGATGAAACCGTATTATGTGGAAAAGTCAGACTCCGGGATATGGGTGTTCAAATCTTACATGAATTCAGGCTGAGTCCATCTATAACGGCTGAAATACCGGCAGATCCGGATTTTATCGCTGAATTGAGGAATTTTGCACTGATAGATTACCTGGAACCTGTTACCACCGGAGAGTATTATACGACTCCCCTTTTTTATTAAAGTCAGGGAATTCAGACCCCTGACCACAAGTTATCCGGTTGCTCCCTATTTTATCAGCATCATCTGCCTTGCCAGGGTCTGTGAGTCTGTTTGAAGCCGATAGAAATACACTCCGCTTGACAGACCGGATGCATCAAAACGAACGGTATGTCTGCCCGAACTTTTCCCTTCATTTACCAGTACCGCCACCCGCTGCCCCAGCATATTGTATATATCAAGTCTAACGTTCGATTGTTCCGGTAATGAGAAACGAATCTGGGTAGTTGGATTAAATGGATTCGGGTAGTTTTGATCCAGCTCCAGATCTGTAACAAGTTCAGACGGTTCATCGGGATGAACGGAAACCGGGGTTTCAGACTCTCCCTCCGGGCCTGTATACTTTAGAAGTGTGCCATTGTTTGCCACTGCCCAGCCGCTCTGTGCACTTGTGAAATGGGCGTCCATAATAGATCTCTCCGTTGGCACGGGCACACGAGCCCAGGTTAGCCCGCCGTCGGTTGAAAACATGGTCAGCGCAACCTGGCTCGATCGGCCGCCGACCGCCCAAACCGTGTCCCGGTCAATGGCAAAAACAGTTTCGAGATCGGGGGTTCTGAAGCTAATATCTTCAGCCAAATGCTGGGTTGACCAGGTAGTCCCGCCGTCATCGGTAAAAAGGATGATCTCATCTTCGCCAGCCGCCCAGGCCGTTTGTGCATCATGAACAGCCAATCCCTCAAGATCGTGATCTGTACCGGAATTTTGCTCCTGCCAGGTATCACCTCCGTCCGTAGTCCGAATAATCGTGCCTTCGTCTCCTACTGCCCAGCCGGTCTGATTGTCGGCAAAACGGATTTCGTTGAGCGACTCATCGGTTCCTGAACCGAGCTCCTCCCAGGTTTCTCCGCCATCACCGGTTCGCCTGATTTCTCCGCTGTTTCCCGCAAGCCAGCCGGTATCGGGTCCATGAAACCATGCAGAGTTGATCGAGTGATCCGTTCCGTCTGCGATCCGGTCCCAGGTATCACCACCATCTTCCGTGCGAAAAATCCCCTCATATCTGCTGATGATCCATCCGGTCTGATCATCCGAAAAGTAGATATCCTGATAATATCGCTGCCATTCATATTGCGGGTCTTCGTCAGCCGGCACCACCTCGTCAAATGACTCGCCGCCATCCGTAGTCCGGAAGATTTGAGAATAGCCCAGAATCCATCCGACCTGCGGCGAGTTGAAGTGTGTTTTGAAAAAATTGCCTTCAATAACGTCGCTTTCCACCAGCGTCCACGTTCCGTGTACCGGGTTATCCATGGTTCGGAATGACCAAACCGGGCTTTGGGAATCGGAAATTTCGTTTGATTTGGTAACCATCCAGTAATATTCGGTGTACCAATCCAGCGGCCCGCTGTAGTAGGTTGAGTCGAGAGCGGCAACTGGTGCGCCCTGATAGATAATCTCATCGGCACCTAATTCGGGATGGGTGCCAAAATAGACGGTAATCTCGTCAGCGTTTTCATCTCCGGACCATTGTAGTGTAGTATTTACGTCTACATCCACCGTATCGGGCGCAGGTTCCGGATTCGTAGCTGTAAAAAGGCTGTTGATGGTCACGTCCAGCTCCAGAAGGAACGGCTCGCTGGCATCATTTGTGGTAACTTCGACCTCAACTCGATAGGTTCCGGTTGTATTCGAACCGCCCTCAAGTTGAAGCGGTATCACGCCCGCCGTTGCCGGTTCTACCGACCCGTTTCCCAAATCCGGTACCACCAATCCATCGGGCAGGCCAAATCCGTGCTCATCAGTGTAAGAGACGGTCACATCCCAGGTCAGATCGGCATCACCGATATTGGCTACATAAAGATAAATCGTCTCCTCTTCTCCGCTGCGCGTGAATGCATTTGCCGTTGAAAGCTGTGCCATGGCGACCGGTGCCGGATCGGAATCAACAATCGTCGTCCGGGCCAGCCGCTGGCTGAACGATCCGCCAACCCAAAGATCATCCCCTTGTCTGGCAAATGCACGAGGGTTGCCGTTGAGTCCGTCCCCGACCTGATGAGCCTGACCGGTACCGATATCCAACCGGATTCCCCTGTCTTCATCACTTGTTTGATTGGCATAATAGATAGTGTTGCCGGATTTATAGATATCCCGGATCCTGTTGCCGGGCGGTTTCACCGCTTCGGGCGGATAAAACCAAGTATCCGTTTCGGGATGAACAATCATCAAGGTGCGGGGAGAATCCCGCTGGATTAGTTGACCATCCTCATCCCATTGCCGGAAATTCAAAAAACCACCGGCGATATACAGAAATTCTCCGTCACGCATCATCGTTTCGTTAGAGCTATTAGCTGAATTCCCCCGCAGACGACCGTTTAACTGGCTCACTGCACCAGTCTCCAGGTTTTTTCGAAACAGGGTACCCGTTTCATTATCATTAACATTGTAGATATTAGCTGTGATATAGAGATGTTCATCGTCGCTTTCAAGGGAGATGAAATTTCGGTCCCGCAGCGCCCACTCCTCCGGAAAATCGATAGACGCCGACTCCCCGCTGGTGAGATCAAGCTGCATCAGGTTAAGCTGATGATCCGCCCGGTCGGGGATGGTGGAGAAGTAACCGGCAATATAGAGCTGGCCGTTTTTGATATGCAGGTCGTTGACCATCGGATTCCACATAGCGGTACCCCCGGTGAGGTTCTGCACCTCTTGCCATTGTGTACCGTCCCAGCGGATGAGGCTGCGTGTCGCCTCCGTCAGTCCGTCCTCGTTGATGCCATAAATGAAATTACCGCCGAAATAGATGTCACCGGTGTCCGGATCTTCAATAATTGTATGAATCTGCGCGCCGGGAGTGCCCACACCCGATCGGGAGATACCACCCTGCAGCGGAACAAAATCGCGGGCTTCCGGATCGTAGGCAATGGCCAGTGAGGCATCATACGTTTTCGATCCCGCGTATGCCCGCCTAAAATTGCCTCCAACACCCAAATAGAGCAGCCCGTCCGCCATAGCCAGGGCGGTGACCCCGCCGCCATCAATACCAAAACCGAGTTGGTGAAAGGTTTCGCCATCAAAGCGGGTAATGTTTTCCATATCCAGCAGTGTTCCGGTTGTAGTGCCGCGGTGAAAGGCATTGAATTCGCCGGCTATGAAGATATCGTCGCCCATTTTTAACCCAACCCGTGTCGGGCGTGAACCCGGTACAGTCCTTGCCGATCTGTGCCATGCTCCGTTACCCAGAATACTGTACCCTTCGCTGTCCAGCTCATATTCCATGTTGGTATCGTTAAAGACAGCTACTCCGCCTACCGTAAAACTGCCCTGGTTCTGAGTACCCAGCGTTACGACATTTCCAAATATATAGATGTGCTCCCCGTCAATAAACATATGTCTCAGGGTGGCACGTCCCTGGCTGTTTAAGGGATTTTTGCGAGTACTTAACGAGGTGGTTTCGAAGCCGTGCCAGGACCCGTTTTCACGGTATGCGAAACTGGTGGCATGTGTGGCGTTGTTTTGGTCGATATCGGCCATGTCCATCAGCTCTTCTTCAATAAGATGATCGAAACTGCCGCCAATATAGAGCCGGCCTGAATCAGGATGACGAGTGATCGTTTGAACAAACCCGGTTGATACATTTTCTACCGCTCCGGCTCTCCGCCATGTACCGCCGCCGACCATATGCCAGTTGCCGCCTGACCAGCGCACGATTCCGCCTACCGGTGTATCGCGATATCCATCAAAGGATTCATAATCACTATCATAAATCCGGGCATTCCGGAAACCGCCTCCTACGTACAGACTGTTGGAAACCTCATCGTAATAAATCGCACTAACACATCCGCCCCACAGACCGGTATATTCATAATCCTCTGAACCCACCGTGAAAGGAACCCATTCGTTTCCAGTCCAGGCCGAAATTCCATTGAACGATTCGCCACCCGACTGAGAAAAACATCCGCCGGCGTAGAGTGTGCCGCTGTTGTTCATTTCAAGTGTGGTAACACCTCCTAACGTAAATCCCGCACCCATTGTGCTCCATTGACCGCTGCTGGTATTATATTGCGCAATTCCAAGGGCACTGAAAGCTGAACCATCTGCCGGGTTGATTTCGGTAAAGGATCCGCCTACATATAAGACATCCTCATGCGTATACAAGGCAGCAACGGTACCATTCAGATCTCCGATATTCTGCCACTCCTCTCCGGTCCAGAGTGCAATATTCCCGGCTTCCAGGGCTCCCGCATGATCAAAATTTCCGCCTACATACAGCTCTCCGTCCGGGCCTTCTGCCAGATCATTAATCTGGCCATCGGTTCCGAAACCAAAATCTCCTGTCCAGCCTGTATCCTCTGTTAATGGATTTCCATGCTGAATGAACTGTGCCTCAGCAACAGGCAAACCCGCCGCAATAAGCATTAATAAAGAAAAGAATAGTGCCGGTATGATAGCTTTTGTTTGATCCATTTATAAAGAGATTGATGAATGCCAATTCGTGTTAATTTCACAAAATCTCTCAGCTACCAACAGTCAAGCTTTACATAAAGATTGAGACTTTAAGAATAGAAAGCGCAGGAAATACGTATGAACTGTCAAAAAACTCTGAAGTTTAATAAATGACCGTGGTGAGAAGATTGGAGATCAGATCCAATTACGTTTAACTAAAAAACTGAGTTCGGGGATAATGTCGTTGCGGGAATCCCCGAATCTGTACCTGAATGAATAGAAATGCCAAATTTTGTTACGGGCTTTCCTGCTTTATAACGAGCTGGTGTTTATTTATAAGTTATAGGGTAGATTAGCAATATTAAGCTCCAAGAGTACCTGTCTCCACTTCCCCGGCTCGCTTGTAATTGGAAATAATAACCCCGTATGGTGTAATCGTACTTTTTGTTAATGTAAATGCTGCCGGAATTGGGCCATCATCAAACAACTTTTTACCTTTACCAAGAGTCAGCGGGTGTATGATAAGCCAGAGTTCGTCTACTAAATCATTCTTTAGGAGCTGTTGAACGAGTTTGCCGCTGCCCCAAACCTGAAGATCAGGACCTTCTGAATTTTTGAGCTTTTTGATACCGGCTATGTTTTTGAGGAAAACTGTGTTCTTCCAGTCTGACTTTTCTCTGGTCCTGGACATGACGAATTTGGTGCCATCATTGATGCCCGGCCAATTATCTTCATGTTCAGGCCAATAGCCTTCCCAAATTTCAAATGTTTTTCTGCCCAGGAGATATTCTGCAGGGTTCATCAGTTCTTCCATAATCTTATTACCGACTTCGTCAGAATTAGGTGCAGCCCAGCCGCCAAATTTGAAGCCGCCTGATGTATCTTCTTCAGGTCCGCCGGGAGCCTGCATCACTCCATCCAATGTGATCATTGATATGACGATTATTTTTCTCTTCATTTATTCACCTTTTAGGTTTAATACTCTATCCTGAGACCTGTAATATATCGACTGGATAGGCCAATTCTACGGTGGAAATGCGACACTATCACAGGGCAATTACGACATAAAAATTTATGTTTGAGTATAATTTTAAGTCTGATAACTGTTTGGTGCTTAACCGGGGTGGTAAAGTTTTAAATGTAAACAGCTAAACGTAATCGCGTCCGGTTGATTTACATTGTCAGCGCTGAAAAATAGCTGACTTGCTGTTCTTTAGCCGGTTTTGTGAGAATACAAGAGCATATGAAGTGGGTTGAAGAGTTCCTGAAAAGAAAATGAGGCCACTGATTCTGCGTCTGCTTAGTGGATGTTAAGCCTGTAAACCCGCACATCCGGATCGCGATCATCAAAATATCTTCTCACAAACAGACGATTTTCATTGTCTATATGACTATGAAATAATTTCACATCTTCACCATACTCTATATGGTCAGACAGCGAAAACTGATCAATAAAAGTGCCATCCAGAGCGAAGACTTCAATATAATCTCCTATGGTCAATGCTTCTTTCTCATTTTGCCGATAAATGTGGTAGAAATAATTATCATTGACATCCAATAACATAGAGTAGTACAAAATTTGATATCTATAATTCCCGCCTCTGCCAGAAGAGCTCACCAATCCATTCATATCCTGCAATTCAGATATTGAATCTACATCGTATTCTACATAGTACGGAGCTTCAATAGTTGGATTTCCGACTACTTTAACATCACCTGAGACCGTATCAATTAAAAAAGGTTGCCTTTGTAAACTGTGTGGCCTGCAACAACCCTGTTGCCATCAACTGAAATGAGTTTATGACCTATTGTCCTGCCCATATTCTCTTCGATGGGGATCTTGTTATCAAATTGATATTTAAATATTGGAAAGTGAGATGAAATGTTTTCCTCTTCACCAAGTTCGTAAACTCTCAGTGCGTTTGCAGTCACATCAGTACTGCCGGGTACACCTGAACCTACATAGATTGTCGCAAATTTATCGTTTTTGAGAGGCGCCAGTGTCATAGTTGTCATATCGGGCATGTCTTTGTAGATAAACTCCTCAACGCTGCCTGCTTCCATATTAAATTTAGCCACTTTGAACTGAAAACGATCCAATACTAGTAAATTATCATTTTCATCAACGGCTATTTCTGTAATTCTATTAAATTCTCCCGGACCTCTGCCCTGGGCGCCTACGCTCTGAAGATATTTGCCATCGGGTGTGTATTTATGAATCGCTCTGCCCCGGTGGTCTGCCACAATAATATTGCCGTGGCTGTCAGTACTTACACCAACCGGATTGTATAGATATCCGGGCTCACCGAATTCAAGATCTTCACCTACTGTAAAAAGGTATTCTACCTCAAGACTCATATCCTGAGCCTGCAGTGAAGCACAAAAGAAGAACAGGCTGGCCACAAAGGTTATTATAATTTTTTTATAGCGCTAACGGAGAGCCATTTAACCGGCTTGGCCATTGATGCGAATAAAGTGAGGAAAACTAACAACTAAAACAAGAGCAGAGGCGTGAAAACATGCCTTACGTGGCCAAGTCCGCGTTGAAATGGTTGTTATAAAGCGGTTTTAGGAATATTATTTAGACAAATCGTCAATTTTAAAAAAATCAAATATGTATTCAAGTTTACCATTCTTAATTGGATATTCTTCTGGCATTAGCCAACCGGGTATTTCTCCAATTGATGATTTTCCTATGTAGTCAATTTTTAATCCATTTTTCTCTTTTTTGGTCAAAGCAATTGAATATTTATGCGACATGTCTAATTTCTCAAAAACAAGAAATTCAAGTAGTTTTCTCAATGACTCAGCATTTATAGACTTAATATTTTGCATTCTTTTTCCTGAACCTGAACCACTCGAAATGCTATGGATACCCAAAAAGAATTCTCTAATTTCTTGCTCATCTACGGTTTGAAGGTTTTCGGCAATGTGTTTTGACTTCAAATATCTTTCCAATCTCCAATTGAAGTCTTTTTCTTCTATATATTTGGATATAAAAATTTCAAAATACTTCTGTAGTTCTTTCTTGTCGAAACGAGAATAGTTAGTCAAACTATAATCTTTAACAATTTTTGTTTTGAAGAAGTGACAAAAAGCATCAAATGTGTATGTAAATGGCAGTTCAGTATTGTTTAAATGCTCTAATATTCCCTTGACGAATAAGTGTTTTTCAAGAATTCTTGAATAGTTACTTGAATGTGTTTTCGAAATTCTTGCTCTTTTGTATCTCTCGTTAACCTCAATTTTCTTGTAGAATGTTCGATAGTAAGTAATAGTCTTTAGATCCAATTCGCTGAATGCTTCTTGTTTTAGTTTATGAAGGTAATTTGCTATAAAATCAAGATTGTCAGTTGTTAAAACATTCAATTCCTTGTTGCTACCTATCCCGCTATTTGTAAAATTGGAAGACCCGATTATTGCACATAATCCCAGCCCATTTTTCTTGAAGTAATACACTTTTGAGTGAAGTGAGCTTGTATCATAAACTGAAATAGATTTTTGTGAAGTTTTTAAATCTAAAAGTCTTTGAAATAATTCAGGTGTAGCTGGATAAGATAACCTACAAATTAAGGTGAATTTCACACTACGTTCCATGAGATCGAATAGAACATCGTTAGATGCAATAAATGGAGAGCAAATTAACACCTCGTCAGCTTTATTTATCCATTCTTTTAGCACGGTTCGTAGGCTTATCGTTTCATTATCTATTAGCATATCTGTAAGATTTTAAGTCTTGAATGAACACAAGTTGTTTTCCGCTTTATAACATATAATTCATTTCAGGGCTTTAGACCCTGATTTCTATCGGATAGTAAACCAATTATCTTGATCGTGCAAAAAGGTTACAAAAAATGCCCGATGAATGTTTATCGGCAGATTCTGTATGTCTGAATAAAAGTATCCACCCGGCCAACAGTATCTTTCGGGTGATGATGTCACATAGTTGTGGAAATTGGAATTTCAAAAGCAGGGTGCTCCACACTATCACATCATTGTAGGACTGCCAAAACTTTACAAACATGAATATTTTAAACATTGGTTAAGTAATTGCTGGTTTGAAGTCACTCAAGGCTTTTGGGATGAAAAAACAAGAGAATTACTTATCAGCCGATACGGAAGTACAGAAAATCAAGAATACTCGATCTACTGCTCATTATCCCTTTAAGTACCTGAATAAGGAGTTATCTGATGAATCTAAGAATCAAGGTCGCTACTGGGGATGCTCACGTAACTGGGGTGATCTCATGCACGAAGCGGAACTTACAGGGAGACAGCTCGTCCAATTCAGACGATTAGTTAAGAAACTCACCAAAAAGAATAACGCGCGAATGGCTAAGATGATAACCCTTCCTTTAAATCTTACCATTTTTGGCTAATGGGGTAGTTTTATAGATGCTCTTAATTGGGTTGAACAAGCGTATTAGGCTACAATACTTAAGCCGAACTCACCTTAGTAAAATTGTTCTAGTATTCAATTGCACTCTTTTAATGCACTAAAGAACTAACTACTTGAATATTAACTATATCGGTGTAGCTTAAATGTGTTATTGAAATAAGGAAATAATTATGGGACTATGGGCTAGTTTATAGTCCCATACTTCGCTGACAAAAAAAATAACTACTAAAAAATGGCAAATATTCAACAAGAATTAGACGAAATTGGATACGGAGCAAAATTTAGAAGAGGCGATTTACATATACATTCTTATGGTGAAAGATATGGTTCCTATGATGTAATAGATACTACAATGACTCCTAAAGCTATTGTAGATAAAGCCTTAGAAGAAGGACTTGAAGTAATTAGCATAACTGATCATAATGATATACGAAATGCTGAAATTGCAATAGATTATGCAAACGATAAGAATATTTTAGTCATACCTGGAGTTGAGTTTTCAACGACACAGGGTCACTTACTTGTATATTTTCCAACATTCAAAAATCTGGATGATTTCTTTGGAAAGATTGATGTGAGTGAAGACAGAAAAACCTGTTTTAAAGGATTTGTCGAGTGCTTAGAATTGGCTGGGATTTACGATGGGTTTGGAGTGGCGGCACATATTGATGGACCAAAAGGTTTCGAAACTGAAATTAAAAACTACAACCCTGATAAAGAAAACATAATTAAACATCCTAATTTACTTGGTTTAGAGATTGTCAAAAAAGATTCAAGTAAATTTTACACTATAAATGATACAGAAATTGAAAGGATTAACTTCTTAAAGAAAAGGAACAAAGAACTTTCAAAAGAAAAAGGATATCCTATTGCGGTAGTCATGAACTCAGATTCTCATAGTCTTTCAAGACTTGGAAGAAATGCAGCAGATGATAAGAAAATTACAAGATTTAAAATGGATACTTTAACATTTGAATCTTTAAAACATGCCTTCCTTGATTCATTCTCAAGAATACGTATTGAAGAATTTGTTCCAGAAAATGTACCGCATTTTTACGGTGTTAGAGTTAAAGGAGGGTTTCTACATAATCAACTTATAAAATTTAGCCCTAACCTCACATGCATTATAGGTGGAAGAGGTGCAGGTAAGTCAACACTTTTAGAGTCTATAAGAGAAGCTTCTGGCAACCAATCTCAGAGTAGTAAAATTGTCGATTCCTCAGTTTGGCCAGAAGAAATTGAATTAGTATTCAGAGATGAAGTTGGAGAATATCATGTTTTTCAAAGAGATATTGATGAGGAAACTTATAACAAGACAGATCAAGAAGATGGAATCAAATGTGTACCAATAGAAAGTTATACACAAGGTAGAACTGCTGATTTGATACAGCATGCTAATGATAAACCAGACGTTCTTCTAGAATTTTTTGATGAGTTTATAGTGTTTGAAGAGTTAAAAGAAGAGGAAGAAAAAGTTAGGGTAGATCTGATAGATAAGATAGACTTAATAGATCATCTTAGAAATGAAGTAAATAAAATTGAGGAACTTAAGGGGCAAAAAAAAGAAGTCGAAAGAAAACTTGAAGTTCAAGCAAAAAACAAACTAGATGAATTGATAAAACTTGAACAGAACTTACAAAAGGGTCGAGAGTTTAGAACTGATTTGATAGAGGATCTAAACAATGCGATTACGACTGTGAGAAAGGTGTTATCCGATAAAACATACTTTAATCAAATTAAAGAACAGGACTTTGATTCAATTGAAGTTGGGAAATCAGAATTAGATGAAATTCTTAATGATGTCCAAAAAATAGAAAAGATTATAGAAAAGGCTGGGTTGAAAATTGATTCCGAGTCTAAAGAGATGATCAAATCCATTAAAGGTAATTTGAAATCTTGGAGACTCGAAGAATCCAAAATTCTATCAAGAATTGAAGAAAAAAAGAAAGAGTTAGAGGAAAAGGGCATTAGGTTTGATTTGGCTTTTATAAAGTCTCTAACAAAGCAAAATGTCAAAATTGATAAAAAGCTAACTCAATTAAGAGTTAAGAAAAAGCAATATTTGAAGGAGTTGAAAAATGAAAGAGAACTTATTAAAGAGAGAAAACAATTAAAAAACAGAATTTATCTATACAGGAAAGTGTGGGCGGATAAAATAAATCAGCTACTAGCAGAAACGGTAACTGATTATAGTATTTCGATTAAATTTAATGAAGGAAAATTCTCAGAAGATTTAATTCAATATTTGATGACTGAAATAAATTGGTATCACACTAAGACACCAAAAATGAGGGCTATAATTGAGACTTATCCTCCATATGAATTGCTTAAAATTTTAAGAAGTAAAGACAGAAAAGAATTTGAAAAAATGGAAAGTCCAGAGGGAGGTAGATTATTCTCCAAGACTGAAGTAGATAGTATAGTTTCTTTGAGCAAGCCTCATGTTCTGAACAGAATTAAAACAATTAAATTTGATGACTTTCCAAGATTATTAGTGACAAAAGAAGAGAGAGATGAAAGTGGTAAAAAAGTACTGAGAACTAAAAACTTTACTAACTTATCACTTGGTCAGCAGCAGTCGATTTTACTATCCATATTACTTTACTCAGATAATAAATACCCACTTCTCATAGATCAACCAGAAGATAATTTGGACAGTGAGTTCATTTATAAGACTATCGTTAAGAATTTAAGGCGGGTTAAAGAAATAAGACAAGTGATAATAGTCACGCATAATGCAAATATTGCAGTTTTAGGTGATGCAGAATTAATTATACCATTTAAAAGTACAAGCCAGAGAGCTCATCTAATTGATTCTGGGTCAATTGATAATACAGAAACAAAAAATATCACTTGTAATATTTTAGAGGGAAGTAAACAAGCTTTTAAAAAGAGAAAGGAGATATATGGAATCTGAAGCTTTGAAACTCTCAGAAAAAATCTAAACTGTTTTCACTAATGTTTGCACCATAAAAACAAAAACCCATGCAAATCAATGACTTACATGGGTTTTAGTGGGCGCTGAGGGATTCGAACCCCCGACCCCCTCGGTGTAAACGAGATGCTCTAAACCAACTGAGCTAAGCGCCCGTGTTTTTCAACAGAGCATCAAAGATAAGAAGGTAAACGATTCAGACAAAATAGTTTTTTATGATTCCCCAAAAATTTCAAGGCCCAACATGCCGGAACAGCCACTATCGTTTTGGAATTACTGGCGTTATCAACTAAATAAAGTTCAGAATTAATTTTTAATATCGAGACATTCAATGAAGTATTCGGTTTTTGAGCAACATCCGCTAAAGAATCGATTTGCCTGTAATATTCAACTTTCACAGCATCTGATTTTTTATTATCTATAAGCAGGTTAACGCTGTTAAGTTGAACGATCTGATACTGTTTTATGGTTTGATTAACAAGCACTTAGATGTGAAATACCGGCGTCAGCGTTTACGATAATTCTGTACAGGATTATTGCGATATATGTTTGAATGAGCATGTAATTTGAATTGAAGCAAAATTAAGCCTAACAGGAGAATACTATGGCTCAATCCAAGAAGGGAAAAGAAGTTGTATTTATTGATGGCGGACGAACACCTTTTCTTCGTGCCGGAACCGAATTTAAAAAGCTGAGCGCGTATGATCTCGGGCGCAGGGCTATCGCAGGGCTAATCAGCAGGACCAAACTGGATGGAGAACATATCGACCGTGTATTTTACGGTAATGTGATCCAGGATATTAATACCAGTAATGTGGCGCGGGAATCTTCCCTTGCTGCAGGTCTGCCCGAAAGCATTCCCGCAACGACGGTCTCCATGGCATGTATCTCCTCAAATATGGCGCTCACCATGGCAAAAGACACGATCGAAACCGGTAATGCCCGGGCAGCCATTGTGGGCGGAACCGAAGTGATGAGCGATATCCCGATCCGGTTCAGAAAGAAATTTCGCCAGAAACTGCTGGAAACGCAGCGTTATAAATCTCCGGCAGACTACCTGAAGTTCTTTAAAAACCTGAAACCATCTGACCTGCTGCCCGAAATTCCTTCCATCGCAGAATTTTCCACCGGTGAAACAATGGGACAAAGCTGCGATAAGATGGCGGCGAAGTATGATATTTCCCGCGAGGAGCAGGATGCCTATGCTCTGCGTTCACACCTGAAAGCAGACCAGTCACGGGATCAACTTTTAAAAGAGATTTTCCCGGTTTCGCTGAATAAGGGCGAGAGTATTGTTAAAGAGGATAACGGCATTCGCGGAGACAGTTCTCCTGAAAAGCTGGCATCACTCAAACCGGCTTTCATCAAACCGCACGGAACCGTTACGGCAGGGAATGCCTCGTTTCTTACGGATGGCGCCTCTGCCGGGCTGGTGATGGATCGAGATTTTGCCCTCGAAAACGGTTACAAGCCAAAAGCGATTCTAAGATCATACAGCTACGTTGCCCGGCGTCCGGGTGATGAATTATTGATTGGTCCGGCATTCGCGGTACCCAAAGTCTTGGATGATATGAAGCTGAAACTGGACGAAATTGATGTTTTTGAATTCCATGAGGCATTCGCGGGGCAGATGCTTACAGTTCTGAAAGCTCTCGCCAGTGATGACTTTGCCAAAGAACGCCTTGGTAAAAGCAAAGCCGTTGGAAAAGTACCGTATGATCTGCTTAACAGCCGTGGCGGATCTCTATCAATCGGCCACCCTTTTGCGGCAACCGGCGTGCGAATGGTCACCACCGCCGCCAATCGCCTGATCGACAACGGTGGTACATACGCCCTCATCGCTGCCTGTGCTGCCGGCGGACAGGGTCATGCGATGTTAATTGAGAGGTATGAGGAGTAAGGTGTGAGATGACAGTTGTGAGAAAATCTCCCCTGGAGGGGAGATGAATAAGCTCCGTTCGGTCGGAGCTTTTCTGAGGGGTGTTCAGGTTTTTTTATAAACGGAAGTAGACAATCTATCTCTGAAAATTTAAATGTAGTGGCTGATATTTTTATCTGACTGTGAATGATTTATTGAGCTCCCCTCCATGTGGAGTGCTTTTCGACATAGGGAGGGGCCGGGGGTGGGTCAGAATTCGTGGACACCCCTCAAATCATTGCGCTGAACGCGCAAGATTTTCTCCCCTCAAGGGGAGAGTTTTTATTCAAATTCAAATACCTAAACCCATGGCCAAACATAAATCGATTCTCAATACGGAAATCATCAGCGGAGTAGCAATTGTAACGCTGGATACGCCAGATGAAAAGGTGAACAAATTGAATGAGGCCCTGATTGAGGAGTTTTCCGGGTTTCTTGACCAGCTTGAATCGGATGAGGAGCTGAAAGGGGCCGTGCTCCTGAGCGGCAAGGATGAGAATTTTATCGCCGGGGCTGATATTGAAATGTTTAAAACCCGGGAGACGTCCGAAGAGCTTGCGGAGCTTAGCTGGACGGGACATGAAATTCTGTTGCGGGTGGAGCAGTGCAAAAAGCCGATCGTCGCGGGAATTCACGGATCGTGCATGGGCGGCGGCACTGAACTGGCCCTGGCTTGTCATTACCGGATCGTATCCGATCACTCCGATACTAAAATCGGTCTGCCGGAAGTAAAACTTGGACTCCTTCCCGGAATGGGAGGAACGCAGCGCCTGCCCCGGCTGATTGGCCTGCAAAAAGCTCTGCCCTACCTGCTCACCGGCAAAAATATGTACCCGCGACACGCCCGCCGAACCGGATTCGCCAATGAAGTCGTACATCGCCACGCCTTAAAGGATGCAGGAATAAGTGTGGTTAATAAACGAACTGAGAAAACTGCAAAACATCCGGATAAACGGTCGCTGGCCGAAAAGGCGCTTGAAAGCAATCCGCTTACCCGGAAAGTGATCTTTTCACAGGCACGAAAACAGACGATTGGAAAGACCAGGGGTAATTATCCCGCACCGTTTAAAATTATTGAATCTGTGGAGTACGGTTACAAAAACGGGTTCGAAAAAGGCTTGAAAAATGAATCGAAACTGTTTGGAGAGCTGGCCGTTACGCCGGAATCCCGTGCGCTCGTGCAGCTCTTCTTCGCGATGAACAGGGCGAAGAAAAACCCGTTTGAAAAGAAAGCAAAAGAGGTTAAAAATATAGGAGTGCTTGGTGCCGGGCTGATGGGATCAGGCATCACCGAAGTTTCAGTTGAGGATGGAATTCACGTCTGGCTGAAAGATCAGTCGCTTGAAAATGCGGCGAAAGGCGAGGCAGATATTGATGAAAACCTTCAGGAGAAAATCGATAAAAAGATTATTTCATCCTTTGAAAAAGATGAGCTGATGAGCCGGATCCATCCGACCACCAGCTATGAAAATTTTGACCAGATCGATTTGGTAATCGAGGCAGTTTTTGAGGATCTGGAACTGAAACAGAAGATTGTGAAAGAGGTGGAAGAGAATTCATCTGAACATACGATTTTTGCATCTAACACATCCTCGCTGCCGATCAGCGATATTGCAGCCAAAGCCAAACGCCCGGAAAACATCCTGGGAATGCACTACTTCTCGCCCGTACAAAAGATGCCGCTGCTGGAAATCATTAAAACGGAAAAAACAGCCGATTGGGTGATCGCTACGGCGTACGAAGTGGGGCTGCGTCAGGGTAAAACAGTCATAGTGGTGGAAGACGGACCCGGATTTTACACAACGCGCATTCTTGCACCTTTCATTAACGAAGCTTTATTGATGCTCGAAGAGGGTGCATCCATCGAACAGCTGGATAAGGCGATGAAACAGTTTGGGTTCCCTGTAGGCCCGGTTGCGCTGCTGGATGAGGTGGGCATTGATGTGGGCGCACATGTGGCGGGTGTGCTGAGCGACACATTTGAAGAGCGAGGCGCCAAAACGAGCAAGAAAGCAGCAGAACTGATGGAGGCCGGCTACAAAGGTCGAAAAAATAACAAAGGATTCTACAAATATGGAGACGGCTCGAAGAAAAAGGAAATCAACGAGGAGATCTACAAGTTCTTTGGCGGCACAACCCGAAAGGAGTTTAAGGAGATCGAAATTCAGCAGCGCCTTGCGCTGGTGATGGTTAACGAGGCCGTTCACTGCCTGGGAGAAGGGATTCTTGATAATGCCACCGATGGCGACCTGGGTGCTATTCTTGGCCTTGGATTTCCGCCGTTTTTGGGCGGACCGTTCCGGTATATCGATCGTGAAGGATCCGGGGCGATTGTCGAAAGAATGGAGATTCTTCAAACCGAACTGGGTGACCGGTTCAAACCGGCAGGTCTGCTAACGAAACACGCGAAAAATAATACTCCTTTTCACGACTGATGTTATAATGGCCGGACAACAATCTTCGGCTGCCCGGTTTTTAACAAATTCGCTTTAGCTTTACCTCAGGCCGAAACGCGTTCTTCCACATTTTTGAGCGCAAGATCTTTAATCGACTCAAAAGCGTGGAGTGTTTTTTCGATATGTTCCTTGGTGTGGCCGGCAGTAGGAATCAGCCGGATCAGCACCATTCCTCTCGGAACCACAGGATATGCCACGCCGCTCACAAACACGCCGTAGTCTTCGCGCAGTGTTCGCATAATGGTTGTGCAAAGCTCCGTACTGCCTTTCGTTAGTACGGGTGTTACAGGGCTTTCTGAAGGCAGGACGTTGTAGCCGATATCTATCAACCCTTCACGAAGTGCCATTGTATTTTCCCACAACTTTTCTCTCCATTCAGGATGTTTTCGGATCAGATCAAGACGTTTCCTGGCGGATACTACGATCGGCATCGGCAGTGATTTTGCAAAAATCTGGCTTCGGGTATTTGCCTTTAAAAACTCTACGACCCTGGGTTCAGATGCGATAAAAGCTCCAATCAGTGCAAAAGACTTGGCAAAGGTTCCGAAATAAACATCAATCCCATCCTGACAGCCGAGCTGTGTTCCGGTTCCTGATCCGTCATCGCCGAGGGTTCCCAGTCCGTGCGCATCATCCACTAAAAGACGAAAATCGTACTTCTCCTTCAGAGCGATAATCTCTTTCAGCTTGCCGAGATCCCCTGTCATTCCGAATACACCTTCAGTAACTACTAAGATAGATGAATTCGGTTTTCTGCGGCGATCGGCGCGTGCGAGCTGCTTTTCAAGGCTCTCAATATCGTTGTGTTTGAACACAGACTTCTCCGCCATGGCAAGCTGTTTGCCGTCTACAATGCAGGCGTGACTAAGTTCGTCATATATCAAAAAATCATTTCGGTCAACCAGAGCATGGATCACGCTCATAATGCCCTGGTAGCCGTAATTCAGCAGCAGCGCTTCCTCTTTATGAACAAAATCGGCAAGCTCCTTTTCGAGTGCTTCATGCTCCGTTGAATTTCCGGTCATTAGCCTGGCCCCCATCGGCACGCTCAGGCCATACTCTTCAGCAGATTGAGCATCCGCTTCGCGAACTTCAGGATGATTTCCAAGGCTCAGATAATCGTTTACACTCCAAACGACCATATCTTTGCCATTAAATTTCATAACCGGGCCCAGAGGCCCTTCAAGTCGTGGAAAAGTGTAGTACCCGTAGCCGTCAGATGTGAATTCTCCTAAAGGACTCGGTCGTCCTTCGAGTTTGTCAAAAAGATCCATAAAATCATTGTCAGTTAGTCATTATCCTGAAGTGCATCTAAATCGCAGGGTTCAGACACAAAACTCAAAAAATGTACGGAAATTGAGCCCCATGTCAAAAAGATGTGGGAGATTAAGGGGGCAATTTATGGTACAGGATGTCCTTGTGAAGCGACCAGAAGTTCAAACCAGTCCTGCCGATCCAGCTTAATCTCAAGCGCAGCGGCAGCTTCCTGCAGCCGTTCTGCTTTCCCCGTTCCAAGCACCGGCTGCGGGTTGCAAGGCAGAGCAAGAAGCCAGGCGATTACAATCTGTGCGGCCGAAGCACTATATTTTTCAGTTAGTTGGCCGATCGTATGCCTTACCCTTTGAGCGCGTTCATCATCACCCCAAAAGAGCGCACCGCCGGCAAATGGAGACCAGATCATTGGGGTGATCCGGTTCATCTGTGCATGATCAAATGTACCATCAAATATGGGTTCGAGGTGGTGAAGTGAACACTCCACCTGGTTCGTTACCAGTGGCGCATCAAGACGGCTTTGCAGCAAATCGAACTGGGAGGGTGAGAAATTTGAAACTCCCGCATGCCGGACTTTCCCGCTTTTGATCAACTCGTCCAGGGTTCCAGCTGTTGAATCGGCATCCATCAGGGGATCGGGACGATGCAGCAGCAGCAAATCGATATAATCGGTTTGAAGATTCCGGAGTGAATTTTCAACCGATTGCCGGATGTGTTCCGGTGTGGTATTGTAGTGATTGATCCGGTACTCCGGTTTCTGATCACAAACCAGGCAGATGTCGCACTTGGTTACGATCTCCATTTTTTCCCGCAGCGATGGATTTATCTTCAGTGCTTCCCCAAAACGGGCCTCATTGGTATATAATCCGTAGATATCGGCGTGATCAAACGTGGTAATTCCAATCTCCAGTGCGGACTCAATCCAGTTCAGAAGTTCCTGCGGTGAGTAGTTCCAGCTGTCTGATCTCCAAAGGCCTGCTGCTATGGCTGAGCCTCCAGGGCCGTCGGCGTGATATGCAATTCTTTTCAATGAATCGGTGGGTTGATTTTAAAATAGGTTAGCGGCTGTAGCGCAGTACAAAAAGTCCGTTTTCAATATCACTTACAAGTATTTTATCGCCGTGCAGATACGGGTAAACCGACCATAAACCAGCAAATACGGGCTGATTGGTAAGGGGAGTTGTGTTAAAATACCCCAGGGTGCGAACATCTTGAGGGAGGGGGCTGGATACATCCAGTATCCGCAGACCGGCGGTGTAGTTAGCCTGGTACATCAGATCTCCACGGATATAAAGGTTGTGTGTCACGGCGATGGTATCGTGTTCATAATACCCTATCAATTCCGGCTCTTCGAGATTCATTACATCCCAGATTAAAGTGCGGGTGTTAATTCCATTTCTGATTTCATCCAGCTCATCATTCATAAAAAAGTAGCGCTGATCTTCCGTCAGCCAGCCCTGGTGTGAATATTCGGCACCCTCATACGCCGTATTCGATATCGTTACAGGATTTTCTTTATCCGTTACGCCAGATATCAAAAAAGTGAGCTCTGCCGAACTGAAGCAGATTTCCTCGTCGCTGTATCTCGAATCGGGGCCGTTGTAGATTACGCATTGGGTGTCGTGAATATATCCGTCCCGGATCACCCCGCCCGCATCCGGCTCAACATGGCAGCCGGCGTAGGTTGGCTGCATTGGATTTTCATGCAGGTTGATGATATGAAGCCCGCCGTTCGAGGCACAGATTTCGCCGGTGGTTGCTCCGATGACATAAGCGTACCCGCTCTCCTCGTTAATTGCGATATTGTGTGCATTACCAAACCGGGAATAGAGATAATCTTCCCTGAACTCTTCCGGCGGATTCTGAACGTTTCGCAGCCGGGTCAGATCAAACACCTGCATGCCGTGCGTTCCCTGTTCACTTACCACATACATGGTATTCTGATACACCTTCATATCCCTCCAATCCGATGCATCTTTAAATTCTCCTTCCTCAGGATGGGCTAATAGCGGAGGGTGTTTCTGCTGCTGATCCACAGTTGATTCCAGGAGTTTTCCCACAACAACCGGTTCGGCGGGATTCGATACATCCACAAAAGAGATTCCGTCCGTAAGCCCTACAAGAGCATATTCACGGCCTGTTTCCGGATCGATCCAGCCCCAGATATCATTTAGCCGGTCACCGCCCAGATCCTCCGGTGTCAGATGAGCGTAAAAATCTATATTACTGCACGGATAACCTTCACTCGTTCCGTTTTCGCAGGCGGTATACTCAAATTTTTCAGAATCTGAACTGGTGCTGCACCCCAGCAAAACCAGAATAAAAATAAGGGAGAGATGTAAATAACGGAACATATTCGTACAAATAGGTGTTTAATGTGTAGCTGTGTCGAATAAAAACTTGATATCTTCATAAAAAGTATCATTTTTATCCTATTAACCCGAAAATTTTTACTTTTAACTTATGGAAGAGGAAAAAGAAGTGGATAAGTTCGAAGAGATGATTGAGAACCCGACGAAGCATCAGTTAAAAGCAATTCATAGCGCCAGGGAACGAGCCTGTATTGATGCAATGAAATCATCCACGTCTAAAAATCCGCATAACAAAGGTTCCGATCTTGCAGGGCTTTGGAATTATGTTTACGAAGAGTATTACCAGATGCAGTAACCCGTTACAATCCTACACAATCGGCCCTGATATAATTTGAAGTGCGTGTTTATGAACTTCAAACTTCAGATCACTAATTTTTGTACCGGCCAGTTCGCCATCAATATGAATATGTAACGGGATGGCTGTATGAAGTTCAACCTTTTGAAACTGTTCATGTCGTATTTCCTTCATGTTTTCCGGAAACCGAAACAGGAACTGAGGCAGCGCAATCAATAGTTTTAGTTTGTTCATTTTTGATACCGTCAGCAGATCCAGCTTCCCATCCCGGTTATCTGCATCCGGTGCCACGATAAAAGCCCCACCCTCTCTTTTACCTGCACATGCGGTAATCATCATGAGCAATTTTTTTTCAGGTTCATTGTTGTCAGCGCGTATTACGACCTCACATGCGGATGTTTTAAAGATCGCTTTCAGCGCTCCCAGAACGTAGCCTAATCGCCCAACCGTTTTTTTAAATTCGTTCGTGTATACATTTGCCAGTCCGTCGAGGCCAATTCCGGCCGTATTAAGACACCAGCCGTTTACATCACCGCTGCACCGGATCAGATCAATTTTTGTGAGATGATTAGCTGCGATAAGGTTCAGGGCATCGGCCGGAGATTCCGGTATGTTATTCATCATCGCAAAATCGTTGCCGCTGCCAAGCGGAATCACTCCAAGAGTAGTGCCCGTGTCGGCCGCGATCGATCCCGTTTTGTGAACCGTCCCGTCACCGCCGCAGGCTACCATCAGATCGAAGTTTTTTGCCTGCTCTGCAAGATGGACCCAAAACTGCGGATCCGGCTCTGTTTCCATCCACGTCCGGTGCGGCCATAAACGTTTTGTTTTGTCCCGGATTTCCTCTCTCATTTTTTCCGCCTTGCCGCCGTTGGCAGATGGATTAAAAACAAAGCAGATTCCGGGTTGATGGGTCGTCATTTTTATTGAAAAGTGGGTTAATTCCCCCGACCCTTTGAGTCGGAAAAGATAAAAGTCCCCCTTCGAAGGGGCTCATTTTTTGAACGCGTAAGCGAAAGCGAACGGAGAGAGCTGGGGGATGACTTTCTGAGTTCAGAATTGTCCAATTCTTGGCTTTGATCCAAAACCAACTATCCCCCATTGCCCCCTTCCCCAAAAGGATGCCTATGGCAAAAGGGGGACACCCCTGAATAAACTTCATACGTAACTAAAAAGTTATGGGTCAAAATGATTCAATAATTTAACTCACAGACTCTAATTAAATAAGTATCCACTATTTGTAAATATCAGTCCCGGAAAATGGTGGCACTCCCTGAAAACTGCGCCAACATTACGATTTCACCCCTGTTTTTCCGCCCACTCCGCGAGGGACAGTTCCGGTTTACCCAGCTTGCTCCAGGTCTGTTCTGATTGAAATTTTTCATCGTAATGATTGATGGCATAGAGAATGTTGTACTGAAAGTCGATAGTAGATGAAAACGGTTTCATCAGCCGGAACAGGCCAAGCGGTGCTTTCGCTTTTTTCAGCTTAGGATTGGGGTGATGCCGGATGAAAATATCAGCCGCCTCTTCCATGTTATACGGTTCCGGTCCCTGGATGGAGTATTCAAAATCTTCATGACTTTCAAGATCTTTCCGAAAAGCGTTTGCAACCTGCATCCCGTAATCTTCCGCGCTGATCCACCAGCTTTTTGTTACCTGGTCACCGGCAAGGTATACGCGATTTCCCTTCATCTGCAGATGGGCCAGGTTCTCATAAAAACTCGACGGGTAGAAGATCGTCACCGGAATATCGGCCTCTTTTAGAATCCTGCACGCTTCTCTTTTGATATCAAAAACCCACCAATCGGTTTCGCTATAATCTTTCACCAGCGATGACAGAAATCCGATACGTTTCACACGGGCCGATTTTGCCGCCTCAATTACATTCTGCAGGCCGTCAATCTCAGTTTTAAATTCATTTTTCTTTTCATCCGGTGTAGTGCTTAGGTTGAGATACACAAAATCTATATCGGCAAACGCGGAGCGAAGGCTTCTCTTATCTTTCAAATCACCTTTAAACAGATGCATTCCCGCACCAAGTTTTTGATGCACTTTCTGCATATTGCGGACGACTGCCGTTACCGAATAACCCTGTTTTTTTAGTACCTTGGTAACCGGCGCCCCAAGCATTCCTGTGGCTCCAACCACGGCAATGGTTCGAATGATATTCATCAGTTATTATGGATTTAATCGTTAAGAGAACGGGATGATGTTCAAATAGATTCCGGATTGCAAATCATTCTGACCGCCAGCGCCCGTGTAAATTTCGATCTGTTTAGCCAACTTGCTACACCTAAATGTAACGTAATCACCCGATGGTTCACAAAGTAACACTTTCATTTTTCCTGATTCTAATCCTTCTTATCTCTTGCGCTGAAGAAAATCGTGAAGAGACTTTTTTTGATACATCCCATGAATACCTGACCCCCGTCGTTCAGCATGAAATGTCGTTCGAAGAGATTCATCAGCCGCGAAAGATGAGAGTGATAGATGGACGGCTATTCGTTTCCGATTTCAGCAACCGCCCGGCATTCCACGAACTGAGTGCAGAAACCGATGGAGAACTGACCTACACCCGCGGTTTGGGAACAGAGGGCGATGGTCCCGGAGAATTTCTGATGATTGAAGATTTTGCGGATGCCGGCTCGCTCATCTACATTTATGATGGTCAGCAGCTGAAGCTTACCGGTTTTGAAAATGATTTCAACCCGGAACCTGTGGATGAGATTTACCTCGAAACAGGCGGGCACCCTCTTGCGGTGTATCACCTTTCGAATGGTTCGTTTGTCTCCTCCGGACTTTATGCAGATGAAAGGATTCAGGTTTTTGATGACGAGGGAGCTATCAAACGCCGGATAGGTGACCTCACATCGTTTGATGACAGTTTTTCAGGCAGGGAACTGGCCATTTCGTGGTACAGTTTTTCTGCTATCTCTCCTGATGAGGACTGGATTGCGCTTTTCTCCTCTAATTCAGACCATATCGAAACGTATGATCTCCAATCCGGTGATCTTCTTCAGTCTGTGATGGGCCAGGAAAATCCCTACCCGAGAATGCAGCTTGAAACGGTAGACGGGCAGACCTGGCCGGTGGATGACGGCAGCATCTACGGCTACCTTTGGGCCGATGCTGATGATGAGTATATGTACGGACTCTACTCGGGTGAGATCCAGTCGCAGCAGGAACGGTTTCGTGCGGGGATTATTCATCTGCTGGATCACGACCTGAACCTGGTGGCTGCCTACCGGCTTGACCACTACCCGTTCACGATGGCCGCCGATCAGAATGGCGGGATCTACACCGTTACGCATACCGATACCGGCGCCGTATTTCGATACATCACTTTTCCACAGGATTAAACAGAATCAAACGCAGGATTTCAGATTCAGAATTGTAAACCATCCCTGCGATCCCTAATTTTGCACTCAAAAAGTATCGCGAGGTATTTTCTTGGAACAGACAAAAATCATGACGGAAGAGGATCTGAATCGCACTTATATGCGGTTTGCTCATCAGTTTCTTGAACCGTATGATGATCCCACCGAACCCGCCATCATAGGAATGCAGACGCGCGGCGTGCATATGGGGCGCAGAGTTTTGCAGATCATTAAAAAACAGTTTAACGCAGCACCCGATTTTGGCGTGCTTGATGTAACCTTCTACCGCGATGATTTTCGCACAAAGCTGAAAATGCCGGAGGTAAAAGTAACTGAAATCCCGTTTGACCTCTACAATCGTGATGTGATCCTTGTGGATGATGTACTTTATACCGGCCGCACAGTTCGTTCGGCACTCGATGCGCTGATGGCATTCGGACGGCCAAGAAGCATAAAATTCTGCTGCATGATTGACCGCGGCCACCGAGAACTGCCGGTTTCAGCCGATTTTATCGGGATGACCATCCCCACCTACGCGAAGGAAGAAGTAGCCGTAAAAGTAAAAGAGCTTGATGGCGAAGATGCCGTCTATCTTGTGGAACATGAAGAGGAGGCAAATTCATGAGTGTAAAACAAACCGAACTATTCAGTTTTAACCAGAAGCACCTGCTCGGGCTTGCCGATTATTCAGCCGAAGAGATTGCCTACGTTCTGGAACAGGCAAAAACCTTTCGTGAAGTCCTCGACCGTCCCGTTCCGAAAATTCCCACTCTCCGCGATAAAACTATAGTGAACCTCTTCTACGAAAACAGCACGCGGACACGCCTGTCCTTCGAGCTTGCACAAAAGCGAATGAGTGCTGATGTGGTCAATTTTTCGGCGGGAACATCCAGCACCAAAAAAGGGGAATCTCTGAAAGATACCATCCGAAACATCAGCTCCATGAAGATCGATATGGTGGTATCGAGACATGAAAGTCCCGGAGTACCCCACTTTCTCACGCGCTGTGTTGACGCCTCCATCATCAATGCCGGAGATGGAGCACACGAGCACCCCACCCAGGCACTGCTCGATATGTTCACCATGCAGCAGACCTTTCCCGATCTGAAAGGGAAAAAAGTGGCGATTATCGGTGATATATCGCACAGCCGCGTGGTGCGTTCCAACATCATCGGCCTTACAAAACTTGGTGCTAAGGTGACCGTTTGCGGCCCGAAATCTCTGATGCCGATTTTCGTGAAATCTCTCGGCGTGGAAGTATCACACGATCTCGACGAAACCCTTGCCTGGTGTGATATTGCGATGGCGCTTCGCATTCAGATGGAACGAATCGGCGGGGGGATCGACCTGATCCCAAGCCTGCGTGAATATCATGAGACGTTCGGGATAAAAATGAGTCACCTGGAAAAATATCCCGACTTCATCCTGATGCACCCCGGCCCGATCAACCGCGGCGTGGAGATGGAGAGCGACGTGGCCGACAGCGACCGCGCCGTCATCCTCAACCAGGTAACCAATGGCGTAGCCGTGCGAATGGCCATCATGTATTTGCTGAGCGGCGGTACCCGGGTTTAAAATCCCGGCTGACGTATGCCCATAGTAGGGGGCACTTCGTGGCCTTTGGCCGTCTGTCAAATAGTTTAAGGACTTTTTGTTAACTGCGTGTTGTTTTGGCTCGATAAATCATTGATCATTACACGTGTATTAATTATTTTATACACGTATTTATCTACTTATCTACGCCTATGAAAGAGAAACTCACCCTTACAATTGATAAAGAGGTAAAGAAACAGGCCAGGGAGCTTGCAAAGAAACAGGGTGTGAGTATCTCCGGAATGGTTGAAACGTATCTAAAAACCCTATCTAAAAAGAGCGAAGACTGGAAACCGAAAAAAGGCTCTGTTGTGGCAAAACTATCTGGCAGCATTCCGGTAAAGGATAACAGAGATTATGATGAAATTCTTGAAGAGGCGCTTTTAGAAAAGCACAAATATGAAAAAGATTCTGATTGACAGTGATGTATGTCTGGACTCTATTACCAGTCGGTATCCCTTTTCTGTGAATGCAGATAAGATTCTTCAGTTGGCAGAAGAGAATACCATAGAAGCATTAGTTACAGCAGAATCATTTTCGAACATGTTTTATATCCTGCGTAAACTGTCAAACCCGGCTAAGGCAATCAGCGTTTTGAAAGATCTCAGATCCGTCGTACAAATTGCAGCGGTAGGACATTCGGTGATAGATTCTGCATTGAATTCCGCTTGGACAGATTTTGAGGATGCAATTCAATATCACTGCGCAATTGAAGTAAAATGTGATGCTATTGTAACGAGAAATGTGTCTGATTTTAAAAAAGCATCAATTCCAGTACACTCACCACCTGAGTTTTTAAGTCAGTACCATTAAATTTTACTTATTTTGTAAAACAGATAAATGTTTAAAAGCATGAAAAGATTGCCGGCGTCGTTGCATACACATAACCCAAGATGTGTAGTGGCAGGGGTAATGACATAAGGTTACATGTACAGTTCACTACCGAAACACCAGCTAAAACAGTAAATGAAGATAACTTCTCTCACAGTTCTCCTGGTTTGTTTTTTATTGACAACTAATGTCTTTTCCCAGGATATAAATCACCCCAAAAATATAGAATGGGACAAAGCCGGGGCTGTAAATCCATTTCCAGACAGTACAGAATTTGACCGTATCTACCGTGTTCCGCCTCCATCAGCATCAAACGATTGGTTGCTCATTCAATCCGCGATCGATTCAGCCGGGGCATCAAGCGGGACGAACCTCGTGCTTCTGGAAGAGGGCACATACCTGCTTGCCAATCCGTTGATTTTAAAAGCCGGCACGCACGATAATGTCTATATAAAAGGCGTCGGGCCCAACCATCTGATGAATTCCGGCCTATCAACCATTCTGAAGTTCGATTTTTCAGACCCGGATAAATTCAGGGTGCCGGCTTATGGCGGAATCAACGCGGCCATTGCTTTTCGCGGAGGGCCTGATGTAACCATTGGCAAAGTTACAGATTTTGATCCATCTAATAACCGGATTACAATTTCTGGAGCTGAAAATAATCTTTCACCGGGTGATATCATTCGGGTGCGGTCTAACTTGGCGAGTGGCTGCGGGGCATATCCGTGCATGGGGCAGATGAATCGAATCGGGAAGATCATCAGCCATTCTCCCCTTGTGATTGAATTAGAGCACGATTTCAGCCTGACCTGGGAACAGCAGGAAGTGTACGGAGGTCTCAATTTAGAAGTTCATAAAATAGATGCTTTGCAAAATGTGGGAATCTCCTCACTGGGATTAGAAACAACGGGCTATATTTCGGACCCGCTACCTGATCATTTTGTGTGTAAAGATGAGCCGTCAGCAAACCGTTCTCCTCATGGGCATCATATTTTAGCATTCAGGGTTTATAATGCCAGTCTTCAGGATTTATATAGTTACAGGCCAATCGCTCATCATATTTATATGATTGAATCCTTTCATAATACCATATCAGATAGCTTTTTTGATGGTGCAATTTACCGTCATGGATGTTCTGGGGGGCATGGATATGGTGTAAATTTGTGGAGAAAAAACACACTGAACCTGGTCGAGAACAATATTTTCCGCGATCTGCGGAGATCGTTAGTGTTTAGCAGGGGAGTTCATAAAAATGTGTTCGGATATAATTACTCCCGTGAAATAGCTGCACAAACCGGTTCTTCCATCCGCGGTGACCTGTCCAGCCGAAATATGTATGACAGCGGCAACCTGGCTGAAGGCAATATATTGGACAGGATTTTGAATGATACGTATCATGAACAAACCTATACAGCCTACAAGAATGCATATTTTCGAAATTCGACCTACTACAACTACCTGGAAAATGAAGGAGGTATTGAGAATTACTTTATAGGCAATCAAGGTGAATTTAATGGGAATCATGATCCATTGTCGATAAAAGCTGATCTGTACGCATTTCTGGGTTCTGAAACTTCCACTCATGAAAATTCATCCTCAGGCTATTCAAACCCTGATTATTTGCTCGATATCACCTCCTTATATCATCACGGAATACCGGCCTTTATTACCCGGAAAGATTCCTGGAACCAGAATTATACGTGGCCTCCGATAGGTCCGAGGCTGCATGTGAGTGATCCGCCACTAACCCAGGATATTCCGGCCAGGGGCAGGTATTGCGCCGCATATAATAATTATGCTGATTCAGCATATCGCTGCTCCGGAATTCCGGCCTCATCTACTGGGGAAACAGGTAACTCTTTGGAGTGATGGAATTCCATAACCTGAGTTCGATTAAAAAATGTGCTTTTTAGGGGCCCAAAAGTGAGGCTCTCCAAAAAGGGCGTCATCCCGCGCTCGATGCGGGATCTCCTCTCTTTGGTAAAGTCAGGAGATATCGCTCCGCGGGGAAAAAATGAGCGGATCGGGGTCCGGTATGACGATACCGATGATGAACATTCTTATTGAACCCCCTTTTTTTAGACAGCCTCAGCTTAATTTTTGCATTTATAAAAAATAACATAGTCCCAATGTTTTAATCAGATAATTTACCCCATCGTTTGTCTTGATTTATTCTTAAATTTTCAATCATTCTGAGAAAGTATCATATATAATATGCCAGACAGGGACAGACTCGACCGGGAAAAAGAGTTTCACAATGAGGCGTTCGCCACTGGCAAGCGGAAGAATGTAAAGAAATACTACAAAACCACCGATCTAAGCAAGAGTTTTTATCGGGAAAAGATACACGAAAACGTTGCTGGGTTATCTGTTCTTGAATATGGCTGCGGGCCGGGCAGCCAGGCCTTTGACTTGGCAAAAGCGGGAGCCAGCATTACCGCGATCGACATTTCTGACGTGGCGATTGAGCAGACTAAAAAGGAGGCCGACCGGCAAGGTGTTGAGATCGAATGCTTTGTGATGGACGGAGAGGACCTATCATTTGATAAAAACAGCTTCAACCGGGTATGCGGCAGCGGAATTTTGCACCACCTGGACCTTGAGCGCTGCTACCCGGAGCTGAAGCGCGTACTGATACCGGGCGGCAACGGAATCTTTTTTGAGCCGATGGGCTATAATCCGCTAATCAATCTTTACCGAAACATGACACCCGGCCTTCGAACCGATGACGAACATCCTCTGCTGAATGAAGATTTTGAACTGGCCGAAAAATACTTTGACGAGGTCAACCCCGCATTTTTTCACCTAACCTCCATCGGTGCCTCCTTTGTCCCCGTCGCTTTCCTTCAATCAGCTCTCGCCCGTCCGCTAAACGGACTCGATTCGGTTCTTTTTAAAACTCTCCCGTTTCTGAAAAAATACGCGTGGATTACGGTTTTAGAACTAAAAACCACAAAACAAGATCTTTCAGCTTAAATCAATCAATCCAAAAAAGTTGAACTCGCCACTTGTAAGCATTGTCATTCCAACGTATAACAGACCGGGTCACCTGGTGAGAGCCATAGAATCCGCATTGCGTCAGACCTATGAAAACATCGAAATCATAGTTGTGGATGATTGTTCTGACTTGGATCTTGATCAGTTCCGTGAAGAATTCCCTGCAGTAAAGTTATACAAAAACAGTGATAACAGGGGCGCATGCTTTTCAAGAAACCGGGGTTTGGAAATTGCATCCGGTGATTACATCAATTTTTTGGATGACGATGATGAACTGTATCCGGATAAAATTGCATTGCAGATCCAAAAATTTCAAAGGTCGGCTGATCCAAATTTAGGCATGGTAACCTGCCATCTTGAAGATTATCGTTCAGGAAACAAGCAAATAGTCCGAAATAGAGTAAATGGTGACGTTTATCGCTTACTTCTCTCAAAATTTGCAATAGCGGGTACCGAATCGATGCTATTTAAACGATCCGTATTTGATGAGGTTGGTGGGTTTGATGAAAACCTTCAGTCCAGCCAGGAATACGATCTTTTTCTAAGAGTTTCTGAACTGTTTACAGTTGATTATGTTGATAAGATACTGAGCCGTAAAAACAGATCATCCGATCAAATAAGCCTCAATTTTGATAAAAAGATGGCGGGTGCGAAATATCTTTTCAAGAAACACGATGAACGTTATAGGCAAATTGGGTTCCTTTTTTGGCTCAAAATGCGGCTAAAACTTCGCGGACTGATCTGCCGGTTCTATATTGGGAAATGGTTTGGGGAAAAGGCGTACAGGCTTACCATCAGGGATTGACCACGGCATTGTTTTGAGAGGCTTTCGCCCGTTTCGGGCTGACATCTACGTGATGTCATTCTTGTTCACAGGGCGGTGCCCTGCGCTATTGCTGAGGCCCTTTCAGGGCGGACTCTTGAAATGGATTTTTACTTGAATCTACTTTTATGAGCTAAAAGAGAATGATTTTATCAGTTTTATCAGAAATTAAATCATCTTCAAATTCGGATTTGGTTTGCGCTAATAATTCGAGTTAAGAGCCGGGCAAAAAGTCCTAATTTTATTCTCAGGATGATAAAAATGGTTACCATTACCAGCCCCAAAGGGGCGAGAGCAACAGCACTCATTTCCCCATTATGGGTTGTATTGTAAAGAGATAAGCAACACCTTCGGATGAGAATAACTTCAATGTATTCTCACGATGACTTTGGTCAGCAAACCGATAATCAGCCCCAACGGGGCGTGGGCATCAGCACGGGGCACCGCCCCGTGCTGATGGAATCGAAGGAGAAATCATCAGCCCCGAAGCGGGCGCAAGCCAAAACAATACCCTTTTTCGAATTCTGGTCGGGGTCAATCCCAAACATATTTTTCATCATAATCAACATCGTACGATTTTAGTATTTTCCTGTACTCTTCTTTAAACGCTATCTTTTTATGATGATTTTTTTGATTCCTGATGTAGGCAGCGGTTTTATCAATATTGCGGGGTGTCACAGAAAAAATTCCGTACCCATTTTGCCAATAAAATCCAGAATACTTTTCTCCTTTTGTCTTTATCCATTTCGAGGATCGTTTCTTCACCTCTTCAAGAAGATTCATTTGCGTAATCTTCCTGGAATGCAGGCATAAAATATGTACATGATCAAGATATCCACCCACCTGTACAGGATAGCATTCCAAACCTTTACAGATTCCTCCAAGATAGTCGAATAACAATGGCTGGATCTCTTCATCAATCAGTTTTCTCCGGTGCTTTGTGCTAAAAATAATGTGTATGTAAACTTTAGATAATGATTGTGGCATTTCTTCGGGGATATAGATTTGACTTTCGCCCGTTCTGGGCTGTCTTCTGCATGGTTTTATTCTTGTTCACAGGGCGGTGCCCTGTGTTGTTTCTTTAGGCCCTTTCAGGGCGGACTCCTTAATTAGGTTTTTACCTAACTCCACATATAAGAGCTAAAAAAGGGTGATCCCTTACAGTTTTTCTATTATTTACTCTCTTTTATCGGTTCTGGGTCGCGTTGAAATGAGACATGAACAATCTCTGGATAAAAAACCTCAGTGAAGTTTCATGATCATGTTGGTTAGCAAACCATTAGCAATGTTAGTGGGCAACCGCACCAGGTACCATTCCGTGATCATCGAATTGAGGGGGAAAATCATCAGAGATTAGACCAAGGCATTGTTTTGAGAGGCTTTCGCCCGTTCCGGGCTGATTTCTGTATGGTTTCATTTTTGTTCACAGGGCGGGTGCCCTGCGCTGTTGCTGAGGCCCTTTCAGGGCGGACTTTTGAAATGGGTTAAATTCATTTTGAAAAAAAGAGACCCGCAACAAAGAGTGGCAAAAAGCTCTCACTATACCCTCAGGATGATGTGAACGGATGCCATCATCAGCCCTTACGTTAGTGGACAATAGCACTTGGCGCCTCCCTGCGGGCATCGAATTGATGGGGGAAATCATCAGAGATTAGACCACGGCATTGTTTTGAGAGGCTTTCGCCCGTTCCGGGCTGATTTCTGTATGGTTTCATTTTTGTTCACAGGGCTGTGCCCTGTGCTGTTGCTTTGGGCCCTTTCAGGGCGGACCCCTTAATTAGGTTTATACCTAACTCCACATATAAGAGCTAAAAAAGGGTGATTCCTTACAGTTTTTCTATTATTTACTCTCTTTTATCGGTTCTGGGTCGCGTTGAAATGGGATATGCAACATCTCCGGATAAAAAAGTCTTTAGTATTGTCTCATGATGATGTAAATGGATGCCATTACCAGCCCCAACGGGGCGCGGGCATCAGCACGGGGCACCGCCCCGTGATTATGGAATCGAAGGAGAAATCATAAGCCCCGAAGCGGGCGTAAGCCTGTGACGAACAATTTTTAAGGCATCGGTTATATAGATCACCCACATCGGAATAAACCTCCCTTAAAACCCTGTATTATTCGTTGGAGATCACTGAAATCGCTGCCTGGCTTTTTTTCTCCTGTACACGGGTAAATTATCAATCGCACTGCTCCAGTCAACAAATGCGTGGTTGATATCATAGTGGCCGCGCTGGGCATCGGGTACTTTATTATTTTCCACAGCTTCAATGATATCATCCAGTTTGCTGTAGAACTCTTCCGATCTGAATGGCGGATGCAGGGTCCAGAGCCCGGGTTCTGCGCCAAGGTAATCAAGCCGGCAATACTCTGTCTTAGCCAGGTAGTCGCTCAAGAGCTGCGCCGGTGTTTTCACAGCGGGATTACGCTGCCAACGGCCGATGAGAGATCGCAGCAAATCCGGTTTATCGAGAGTGATCTCTTTTAGAATTCCCGTCAGGCGCTTTTTTTCGGTCAGGTAAACCCGTGTTGTAAAATTATCGGAAAAAAATGCGGCTGCCAGATCCTGGTACGGAAACAGCGGCTCGCCAAACTGATGGGGTGCGGACCGGTCTTTCATTGGCGGACCCGAAAGCGGTTTGATGATTGCAATCTCTGGATCGTCTTTCAACAGTTCAATAGCATTGCTGCACCAGTCAGGGTGCCCGCCGCCCAGAAAAATATCGGAATCCAGATGAAAGACATAATCAGTCTCAGCCCTGTGGAGTCCATAAATGTAGCTATAGAACGGTCCGCCGCGATAATCTTTCACCGGGAGTGAATCTCTCCCCCAAATCTCTTGTGCCACCTCTTTTATGGCTTCATCACTGTAATCGACATAATGTACTACAGCTTTGTCATATTGCTGTTCTACATCCTCAAGAATTTGCTTGAATTCCGTGATCTGCTCATCACTAAAATGAAACCTTCCCTTTCGGCTGGGGCGAATATCGGCGGTAATGTGAATCTCATTCACCTGGTTCCCCAAAACGGAAATCTGATGCTTCAAAAGAGACCGCAGAAACCGGTTATCGGTCGGGGCTGTATTAATTTGCAGTGTTATCGTTTTCAGCTTAGCCACTGTCATTTTTTTACCTGTACATCTTTATAAGTTCTGCGCAATTATTGCCGGTACTCTTCATTATCTTCGAAAATAAAATGAAGTTTATAAGCAAGAACGCAGGTTAGTGCATTGCATTTACCTCTTGCTTTGTACTGTGCAAAAATATGGTTTGTATTTCTTTTTATCTCATTGTTTGGCATATTTTTCAACCCGGATTGAAACAAGTGGTGAACCTGGTCTCTGAGCACTTTATTTTCGCTGAACCAGTCATCAAATGGATTCATTGAACTTCGGTCTCTCCCCAACAGACGTTTAAAAAGTGATTGTGCCCTGTTCAACTTCATAAAAAGTTTAGTTAACGCTCTGTTCTTTGGTGCTATTCCTGTGCTGTCCCACCGATAATTGAAAAAATGTGGGTGCTTATTTCGAATCCATTCAGTGTAGAGTAATTTTTTATGCTTAAGCGGTTCAGGCAATCCCAGGCAAAAATGGATCAGCTCTTTGTTGTAAAATGGTGATTGTATATCGATAATGTGCGAGCAGAGCCGATCTCCATTCAGTGTTCCATTGATCTGCCGTTGTTCATAGGAGAATTGCTCTACGGTATTGCGGTACCTCTCCGTGATTTCAGGTAAAATGGAGATTTGATCAAGCACTTTCTGATCATTTACATACCCGAGTCTCCCAACATTTTTCTGCAAATCAAACCCGGTTCGATTGAATGATCCAAAGAGCACATCTCCGATTTGCCCGGAGTGGGCCATACCAAACTGTTCAGCTTCAATATACTGCAGTGCACGATACATATGAGATCCCCCGCTTACGGTCACCATGCCGTCATTCGCAGCAACTAACTCTTCAAATGAATCCAGGAAATACTTTCCGCCATCCAGCGGGTAGAAACGATAGCGAAACCTTTCACCTTCCGAAATCTCTTTTGCAATCAGGTGATCCGGTGCCCCGGTTTGTGAAAAATTGAGTGCAGTGACCTCACCATACCCCAGTTCAGCCGCAAGCAGAGCGTTTACCCTCGCGTCCAGTCCGCCGCTGATAAATGTGAGTGAACGGGACGACTCCTGCTTGTCTTTCTTCCATTCCATGTCAACGGCATTGGTAAGAAGTTTATCGGTCTGCTCAATAGCACGATCCATCGGAATATTCTGCTCTTCAGCCGTGAAATCAAAATACTTTCGCTGTTTACACGATCCGGTTTGAAGATCGAATGTTGCAATCGTAGCATGTTCAAGCCTTCGTATTTCGCGTACCAGTGTAAGGTCGTTTAGCATGTAGCCAAGCGTCAAAAGACAGTTAAAACCGTCTGAGTCAGGCTCAAAAGGTATTTTCAGGTCTCTTAGCAAGCTTGTTAATACTTTTAATTCCGATGCGAAAAAAAGATGCTCTTCCGCAGGATTTGAATATATATAGATCGATTTTGTAGCCAGGATATCAGTCAGCAGATGCAGCTTCTTTTCCGTTTTATCGAAAATAAAACCTGAAAAACTCCCCTTAAGATTTTCTGCAAAATTCACACCCTGTTTACGATACATCTCCGGGATATCATGCTTTGGATTATCCTGTGAATAGATAATTCCCTCGATTCCAATCACAACCTGATCATTTTCATATAAAAACCGGTCATCCAAAAATTTGGCCGGCACGCTTCGTCCGTAAACAAAATTACTCAATCGGTGCTCTTCATTCTGAACACCTTCAAGTTTGCAGCTAAAAAAGCGTGTATAGTTATCTTTTAAGTGAATCGGGGATTTGCTGTAAAACCCGTAAATACCGGCCATCAGTTTGCTGTTTTAGTAAGTGATAAAATCCAAAATAACAGGTACAGCTGAACGGCTACACCTACGGCACTGAAGGCAGCGATTGCAATCCAAGCGCTTCCCGCGAGAAGACCGCCCGTTAGTGCTGCCACCCGGAGAAACAGGTATACAATATCAATCTTAAACGCTTTTCGCTGTTCATTCAGCAAAAGTGGAATATAGGTCAGTGGCGACACAATAAATACCAGGAACAGGAAAGGAGTAAGAATCTGGGAATAGACACCTGCCTCACGCCACGATTCACCAAAAACAAATTCAAACAGTGCGGGGGCAAACAGCAGTAAGATCCCGAAAGGAACCACTGCAGCCAATGAAAGCTGTTTACATACCGAAAGTGAAAAATCGTGAATCTCTTCGTCGCGATTGTATCTTTCGGTTAGAGTACGACTGTAAACCTGCTGGACGGAACTTGAGATTAGCTGAACCGGTGCAAAACACATTCGATGGCTCAGGCTGTAAAAACCGGCAACTCCAGATGAAAAAAATGATGCGAGAAGTATATTCGGAAGACTGCTTGATGAGGTGTTGGTTAGTGCGTGAGGTGCGTTTACTTTTGGGAATTCGCGATATTTTTTTGCCTGATTTTTCATTTCACCCCAGTTCAGGTGCACATCCTTCAATCGTTCATTTTTCCGTGAAAGCCACCAGCCGTATGCCGTACTGATTAAATCACCAAAAAGCTTACCGAAGAGCAATCCATACGTTGAGAAAGATGCATACCCCAAAAGAAGCTGAACTCCTGATCCCCCCCCTGAACGGCAGATTTTTGCGGTTGCCATTCCTTTGTAATCACGCGTTCTGTTCAGCAGGTAGATAAATACCTGAAAGAGCGCGATACCCAAAACTCCGGCCGGTATCAATACGATCAGCAGGTCAAAACCCTCAAATCCAAGGTATGCGATGATGTCTTTTCCAAATAGCAGAAATACAAACAGGGTAATCAAAGCGGCTCCGGCTACAAGTAGTATCGCAAATGCAGCTAAATTCTTTGCCTTACTGTCGTTTTCGGGCATCAGGATTGCCATTTCATACCGGCCTGTAGCAACCACTCCTATGATGGCAATCCAGGCAGCATAAAAAGCCAGCAGGCCAAACTCTTCCGGAGTATAGAGCCGGGTTAAAATTGGAGAAACCGCAATAGGTATCACCTGAGCGATGCCAATTCCGCCCATGAGTGTAAATACATCTTTATAAAAATCTTTCCCTAACAGGTTAAATTTCATCTGTTATAAGGATCAGTTTTGCAATTTGCGACGCTTTTGAATGGGATTCTTTCCTGTTCATTTACAATTCTCTTCATCAGTACACCTCCCGGTAAACCGCATTCAGTTTCTCTCTTTTTGAGGATAAGCTGAAATTCTCCGCAATGTACTGGTGTAGATTTTCCGGTATATACCGTTCTTTCGAGGTGATCATCTCTTCCAGAGCCGTCCTCAACTCACCCGGATGTTCCGGTGCAACCAGCGTTCCGGTTTCCTCTGTTACAATTTCTTCAGGCCCGCCGGAGCGTGTGGCAACAACCGGGATTCCGCATGCAAGAGCTTCAGCGACCACAAGCCCGAAACCCTCTTTTCGGCTGGATGAGACCAGCAAATCTGATGCCCTGTAGAATTCCACAAGCTGACCCGGAGATTTTTGGTCATAAAATGTCACACGGTCCCGAAGATTGAGTGTATCCATCAATTTCTGTGTTTCCCTTTTTGCATCGAAATCAGAGCGTGGCGCCACGATATGAAGCCTGCAATCTTTTTGCGATTTTATTTTTGAAAAAGCACGGAGCAGAATGTCGTAACCTTTTACCCTGAATAAATTTCCAACTGCAAGCAGATGCGTTTTATCAAAATCCCACCCGAGTTTCTTTTTTGAACTGCCGGGATTTTTTTCGGGGCAAAACAGGTCGGTATCCACTCCGTGTGGCAGATGATAAAGTTTTTTTTCAATTCGCGGTTCGTATTGCGCAATATCCTGAAGAAGCTTTTTTCCAACGCAGAGAATTTTGTCGCAATGATCGAGAGAATTTATAAGGCGCGGCATCAGCCTTTTGTGCCTCAAATTGTAGTACCAGTCGCCTCCGTGAATGGTAAGAATCACCGGGTAGCCTGCTTTTTTTAACTTGTTTGCAGCCAGTCCGATGGGATAAAGCGCATGCAGGTGCACAACATCCGGATCTTGTTTTCTCACTGTTTTTAACAGACTTGATGATAGCGATCGCTGCGTAATCGAACTAAGACGACGCCTTGGAATTGAAAAGTACACGGATGGATGGAAAGGTAATTTATCTTCCAGCGGATTCCGGTTTCGGCTATAAGCTTTGTGAAATGGCAGTGATAAAACTGAAGGTAAATGAATCTCCGGATGGTGATCTGAGGAGATCAGATGTGCTTCATTTTTAATGAAAATTGACCTCCCCGGATCATCCGTCGTAGGGTAGGAGTGACTAATTACCGCAATCTTCAAGGGGATTTTTTCCACTTATCGGATTTAATTCATTCAACAAGTTTGCGAACTTTTTGTATTATGCAAACCTGAAATTTTTTGCAGACAAATCAATTTAATGTCGAATACGTGAGTAAGCAAACGGTTAATTTCCTGGATGTACTGTTAACCCTTCTGAAGTACAAGATCACGATCCTCACTTTGGTAGTATCGCTGACCCTGGTTGCACTTATCATCAGTCTGATATGGCCGCAAACGTTCAGGTCAGGCTCTGAAATTGTACAGGTTCAGGAATCGGGCGCGCCATCAGTCGGCGGCTTGCTTCAGAATCTTGCACCCTTTAATATCTCCGGCGGAAAAGTAGGCGGAGAGACCATTCTTGTAGTATTAAACAGCCAGACGCTGCGGGATAACCTCATTAATGAGTTCGATCTGTTTGAAGTTTATGAATCCTCAATTATTGAAGAAGTTCGTAAAACGCTCAACAATAATCTTACAATTGAGGAAGTGCGGGAAGGCGGATTTGGCTTTAATCCGGTGGTATCCGTCAAAATTGGAGTCATTGATAAAGATCCGGAACGCGCGCGGGATATGAACCAGTTTATACTGGATGAACTCAACCGCACGCTGGAACTTCTCAATCGCCGGTCCACGACCGAATCACTGACAGTGCTTGAATCACGATATAGCCAGAATATCAGCGACCTCAACGAAGCGGAACAGGCTCTAAATGAATTTCAAAATGAATACGGAATTATTGAAGCCCCGGCTCAAATTGAAGCACTGATCATGAACCTCGCCGAAATCAAAGCTACGATAACCGAGCGGGAAGTTGAACTCGCCGTGATTGAGCGGAATGTCAATCCGAATACATCCATTTACCGTTCCAAGCTGGTGGAGCTCGAAGAACTTCGCAGTGCATTTCAATCACAGGTTCGGCGAAGTGAAAGTCTGTCACAGATTGAAGACTCCTACTTTACACTTTTTGATATGCCCGATCTGCTTCTCGATTTTGTGCGCCTTCAGCGTGAAGTGGAAATTCAGCAACGGATCCAGGAAACGCTCTTCCCCCAGCTTGAACAGCAGCGGCTGATGCAGGAAAACAGCGGCAGCGGAATCCAGGTGGTCGACGAACCCGATTTTCCCACGTATAAATACGGACCCAAAAGGGCCTATATCGTACTGGCAGGTTTCTTCTTTTCTATATTCTTGGCGATGGTCATTGTGTTTTATAAAGAGATGACAAAGGATCCGGAGTCGGAAACAACCGTTAAAATCCGCGAGATTAAGCGGGAATTGCTCTTTAGAAAAGAGTAATCGCTTTGAATCTTTCCATTCGCAATATTGCCGCTCCTGTTACCGCAGCACTTGTTTGCACGGCTCTTTTACTGGCCAGTCTTGCGATGTCTTCCCTCCTGCCATTTGCGCTTTTTATCGCAGCCGGTGCCGGAATTGCCGGGGTATTTCTTGCTTTTCAGAAACCGTGGATAATGGTATTTTTGGTCGCAGCCGGATCCTACATGGGCTCGCTATTCTATTTTGCCGAAGATTTTTTCCTGCCGGTTACCCTCTTCCAGTTTTTCCTTTTTTCCGCACTTGCACTTTACCTGCTTCACAAACTCTGGTTTAACTCTTTCGAGATCCGTTATACAGGTTATGAACTTCCGGTATTTCTCTTTTTAGCCCTGATTTTTCTTTCTCTGATTTACAGTCCCGACCGGGAATCCGGGCTTGTAAACGCTCTCCGATTTGTCTTTCTGTTAATATTTGCAGGCTATGTTATCAATTCACTCTCCTCCGCAAAACTTACGGCTGCCATAATTGCGATGCTTACGCTTATTGCCGTGATACTATCTGCGTTTGCCGTCACGGAAACGATTCTTAATCCGCAGATTGCCATAGAAAACCTTACTGGTGGTGGCATAAATGTACGGCGGGCATCGGTCGGTGCCCTATATCACGATCCAAACCGATTTGCTGCTATTCTTTTTATGCCGGCTGCTTTCACTTTTGCGGTGATCAATTCCCAGCTTGAACTGAAGTACAAAGTGATTTCTGCGTTCTTTTTTGTAGTGTTGCTTGCCGGACTTTTTTCCACTTTCTCCCGCAGCGGGTTACTTTCTTTTGTGGTAATCATTCTTACAACAGTTGGTTTGTATAAAAACTGGAAAATGTTCTCACTTTTCAGTCTGGCCGGGCTTGTTGTGATTCTATTGATTCCCCAACTCCGGGACGCCCTTTTTCTGAATGTGGAACGCGTGATAGAAGTGTTGTTTGGAACGAGAGATGACTCCTCAGGTATTCGTGTGATGCTTGGAATTGCAGGAATACAAATGTTTATAGACTCTTACATGATCGGTGTCGGGTTTGATGGGTTTTCTGAGAGGTTTACGAATTACTTTACGCTTCAGGAATCGATTGGGGTGTATGAACCGCATAATATCACCTATACCATGATGGCGGAACTCGGGTTGGCCGGACTCTTTTTCTACCTGTTTTATCTCTATGTGATGAGCTACCACGCCTGGCAGAATGTAAAGCTTGCCGTCACTCCGTTTGAAAAAGTAATTGCCACCACTCTATTAACCGCTTTTGCAGCCTACACTCTCTTCTATCAATTCTATGGAGGCGCCCTGCTCGACAGCAACCTCATGCTAATTCACGCTCTTATATTTGTTGTTTATTACCAATATCTCAATAGAAAAAGCTCGGGAACGTAATCTGCCTTGAATGTTGTGCACAGAAACAGGGGTGCAGTCGTTACTCTACAATTTGGTACGTAATAGTCCATAGCTCAATAGAATAATTTTTATTGAAAAGATTCAGATAACAGGGAGAAAGAAAATAAATACCGAAACGCTATCTCATTCGCTCTTGTTTTAAAAACATCATCAGAATAAAATCCATTTAGATAGTGAGTAAAACCATGAAAGCATCGTATTTCGAATCATTCAATGAACTCGATCAAATAAAAACCGGTGAATTACCGGACCCCGAACTCAAAGAGGGTGAGGTACTGGTTCGAATTCGGGCGGCCGGTGTTAACCCTGTAGACGCGGCTGTGGTGCGCGGGATGCTTAAAGATGCCATTCCAACTGAATTTCCGGTAATCCCGGGATGGGACCTTGCAGGGGAAGTTGAAAAGCGTGGTTTTTCCGCACGGCGTTTTAGCGAGGGGGATGAAGTTTATGCCTATGCCCGCCGGCCGGTAATACAGCACGGTACATTTGCCGAGTACATATCTATACCGGAGAGCTATCTCTCGAAAAAGCCAGAGTCGATTACAATGGAACAAGCAGGCGGGATACCGCTGGTTGGGCTGACCGCTTATCAGTCACTTTTTGATGCTGGAAATTTACGGGAAGGTCAAACCGTACTCATTCTCGGCGGGTCCGGCGGAGTGGGCACGCTTGCCATTCAGCTTGCAAAGAGCGTGGATGCAAAGGTGATCGGCGTGGCGAGCGAAAAAAATCACGCCTACATGAAAGAGCTGGGTGCAGACGAAACAATTGATTATAGTGACGGGAATGTGGGAGAAGCCGTACGTAAACTTCATCCGGACGGGGTGGATATGATTTTTCACTGCTCGCGGGGTGATTCCCTGAGCCAAAGTATGGGTACGCTGAAAAAAGGCGGGCATCTTGTATCTATCACAAAGAGTAAACCTGAAGTGAGAGATGACATTCACTTTCAGTATGTTTTTGTGGAGCCAAATGCCCGGCAGCTGGATCACATCCGGGAACTTGTGGACAGCGGTAAAATCACCGTTCCGGTTTCTGAAACATTCACCCTCGAGGAGGTTCCGCAGGCGCTTTCACAGATTGAAAAACTTCATACACGCGGTAAACTCGTGGTTACGCCCTGATCTGTTTGGTGAAATTTGACAATTTTAAGAATCGAACTTACGTTTGAAAATTGATGTGCATAAAAAAAGCCGCCCCGAATATCTTCGGAGCGGCTTTTTTAATTTCTGAAATCAGCCATCGTTAAGAGGCTGATGCAAGATCACGAAGTGTGTTTGCAATTTTTGTCACTTTATCCCCATTGGAGGAAGATCCGGCATGATTTTCAAGTTCTCCGGCGAGCTCAGTAAGCATACGTCTTTGTGCTGAACCGTTGGTATTTTCCGCTTCCTGTACACCTCTGCGGATGCTGTTAATAGCGGAAATATCCAGTTCACGATTTCGCTCAAGCTGATCGAGATAAGCTTTCGCCAGCGCAAAAGATGACGGGAATGAGTATTTAGGCTGACCCTGGGGATTGAAATAATCCATGGAGACTGTATGCATGGCATCGATTTCATTCTGGGTAATAAATTCACTTGGAACCAGTTCAAAAATATCAAGTCCGCGTGCAATCTCTGAGTTTACCAGGTATCCGTTGTACCAGTAAATCGACCAGCTGCCACCGGTTTCCACTCGTTCAGCGCTGATTGGTCCGCGATCGTGAAACGCAATCTCTACTGGATTTTTTGGATCGGTAAAATCAAACACATTGATCCCGCCCTGGTACCACGACTGCACCATAATATCACGGTCGGGGATTGGAATCATCGAGCCGTTATGAGCTACACAATTCTCTGTTTCGGTCTGCGGTGCATCCATTTTGAAATAGCTTTGAAAAACCATCTCGCCGTTTTCTATGCTATAGATAGCGTTTGCTCCCCATTCGTAGGGATCTTCCTCGCGGCACTTTGGCTGTGTACCGCCGCCCCATTCATCCGTAAAGAGTACGGTTGTGCCATCATTGTTAAAGGTAGCAGAGTGCCAGTAAGAGAAATTTGAATCGGCTACTGCATCAATCCGAACAGGATTCACCGGGTCTGAGATATCGAGTAAAAGTCCCAGCCCTTCACACGCACCACCTGCGAGACCAATTTCCGGGTAGAGCGTAATGTCGTGACATTGGTTGGGTCCGAGTGCTTCAGAACCTCGACCTCTTGCGGCTAACATCTCGTCAATAAATTCAGGCAGGCGTTCTTGTAAGGCTGCGCTGTCGGCTGCAGTGGGTTCACCCTCGCCGTCTCTTTCGCTGACCAGTCTCTGCAGAAACCCTCGGGCCATACCGTTCGGAATGACTCGTTCGCGGCCCATCATTTCGCCTACGAAACGTCCCTGTTCACGAGCCTGTTCGATTCGCTCCTGCTCTTCTGCAGTGAGTTCCCGAACGGGGGGTGCTTCAAGGCCGTCAAAAATCCGGGGTGAGTTTGCAATTGCGGCATCCTGTGGATTTGCAAGCGGTACCTTAATAACCTCAATTCTGAAAAGCGGACTATCGGGATCTTCATCAGGAAAGGCGGTAGTACAGCCGGGAAGCTCTTCTTCGGGACGGACCGGTGCAGATCCGGAAACATACACATATACGTTTTCGTCATCATTCGGGTCGACCAAAACAGAGTGGGTGTGTGATCCCCGGCAGGTTTGAACATTTGCAATGTACTCGGGATTGTACATATCAGAAATATCGAATATTCGGATACCGCGCAGCCGGTCGGCACTTACGGTCTCCCGTACGCCTTCCGTACCGCAATCTAACCGGCCGCCCAATCCTTCACCGGATACAAAAAGCAGATCTCCGTAAACGGAAACATCACTTTGTGATGCCGGGCATTTGAAATCAATAGCTACCTCAGGATTAGCAGGGTCACTGATATTCCAGACGATAAATCCATCATAATTTCCCTGGATTGCGTAATTATCTTTAAATGCAAGGTCGGTTCCCCAGGATCCGAGAAACGCTTCGGGCGGGGGAGTTGCGGATAAAAGGTTCAGATTCCAGATTGTTTCCTCCGCATCAAATAGCCCTGCCTGAAGTCCTACACGAGGGTCGGGGCTGGGGCGCTCAATCTCAGAGAGCGGCTGGATGGTTGGCTGATCATTTTCTTGTTGTGTGATATCGGATGATGCGCAACTATAGACGCCAAATATGGCGGCAAAAGTAAGTAGCAATCCTGGTAGTAGTTTTTTCATACGTATTGAATGATTGATGTTTTTTGTGTTCGTAAATAAAATAGTTGCAAGACATTGTTCATCAATGCCGACTTTAAAATCTTGATTCCCTTTTGATTCAGGAGCCTTCCATCTCTTCCAGCATCGACTGCATGCGGTTGATTTCGGTAATTTGTTCAGCATTAATACCGGATGCGAGGTCGAACATTTCGCGATCGCCGGCGGCGCCATTAGCGTTAAACAGGGTTTCAACCATTGTTATAGCGCCCTCATGATGTTCGATCATATAGAGCAAAAAAAGTCTGTCGAACTCACGCCCTTGTGCCTCGGCGAGTTCTTCAAGCTGCTCCTGGGTGAGCATTCCCGGCATGTCGCTGTGGTCATGCATTCCTCCATGGTGATCATGATGCCCGTGATGGCCGCCACCGTTATGTTCCATATCCGGCATGTGAATCATCAGGTTCAGGCCGTCGATATGAACTTCGGGTACCGGCTGGTTCCGATCGGCAAGCCATTGCTGCATCAACCGGATTTCATCACCCTGTGCATTAATAATTCTTGCCGCCAGCACCTGTACGGAACGGCTGGCATCGTTTTCGGGAGCCAGGCGCGACATAATCAATGCCTGTGCATGATGCCCGATCATTCCGGTCATAAAAACCACGTCTGCCTGTGTAAAATTCATCCTGGAACTGTCGATACGCGCCCAATAAATCTCTTCGAGACTGGAAAGATTGCGATCCGGGGAATGTTCAACCGTTTCATTGTCGGCAATCTGTTCTGATCCTGCGCAGCCCATGAAATGAAATGAAAGCAGAAGTATAATTGAAATGAATAGTACCGGCAAAGTTGTAAAGCGCATCGAAAGGAACATGTTAAAACTCAAATCTTAAAAATTTTAGAAACAGAACTATACAGCATTATTTGAATGTTTCAAAAGCAAAGATCGCTGAATAAACGTAAAATTTCGTCAACAAAAGATATGGAAATCAGCATACCGGCATTCCCATTGCGTGGATGAATATGACCGTAAGATCTGAATCAGAACTTTACAGCTCTATCCATTCACCACCGCGCTGCGATGATTCCATAATTGCCTTCACAATCCGAATATCTGCCAGGCCATCTTCACCCGGAACGATCGGGTCTTTACCATCAAGAATCGCTCGTGCGTCGTTATCCATCTGGCGCGCCTGCTGGTTGATTCCCGCTGGCGGAAGCTCTCTTCCATCGCTGGTTTCTCCCTGAACACCGCGATAGCTCTGCATCGGGCTCAGGCGGTACCATCCATCCGTGCACTCCACATTTAAGTAATTTGTAGAGTTGCCAAAACTGGTTTCTCCGGTGGCAATGACACCATTTGGAAATTCCATCTCAAAATCTGTGTGTTCATCAACGTCGGAATACATCTCCTCGCGGTCTGACCATTGCCGGCCTTTTACTGCGATGGGTTCCATTCCGGTAGCAAATCGCGCTGCATTGATCGGGTATACCCCCATATCATACAGTGCACCGCCGCCGAGATCGGGATTGCGCCGCCAGTTCTCCGGATCACGATGAGCTCCGCTATATCCGGCTCCGGTTTGTACACCGGTAATCACTCCGTAGGTCTCTTCTCTGCCAAATTTTATGACTGTTTGTGTATTCGGTTCATGCTGCATCCGATACCCAATGGTAAGCTGAACTCCGTTTTTACTTGCTGCGTCAATAATATTCTGACACTCCTCTTCATCCATTGCCATCGGCTTTTCACACCATACATGCTTTCCCGCTTCGGCTGCAACAATAGCGTCTCTTGCATGGACACCCGGCGGAGTGACAATATAAATCACGTCAATATCATCGTTATTGGCTACTTCATGCAGGTTTTCGTAGTTGTATACGTTTTGATCCCGAATTCCGTACCGCTCCTGCCACTCGGGAATTTTGGATGGTGTGCCGGTTACAATCCCCCGGAGTTCGCAATATTCGGTTTCCTGGAGTGCAGGGGCAAGCTGGCCGCCTGCATAACTCCCCAAACCAACGAGAGCAACACCTATCTTCTCCTTTTTACGGGGAATAATAATTGAGGGAAAACCTACGGAGGCAATGGTGAGTGCCGTACCGGCATGTTTCAGGAATGATTTCCGCGTGATATTTTTAGACATAACATGAGGTGGTTTTAAGTTGAATTTTTGGGGGTGTGAACATCATCTGTTCAATACAGCAAAAAAAACTTTAAACGTTTTCAGATCTGAAATTCATGCATAACACTCCAGTCTCACTCACACGAATTTATTCGTCCGGTTACTCTTCCAGTAGGTTCTTCACATACTCATTGCCCGGATCCATCTTAAGAGCTTGTTCATAGTACGTTTTTGCTTTTGCATCATGGCCGCCTTTTTTCATCAGGTCGCCCATCAGGATCCAGTTTTCAACGTCTTTGGGATCACTTTTAATGCGGTCGAGCAGATACTGAATTGCCTGCTGGCCTTCACCATTCATAAGTTTATAAAGGACAAGGTTCCTGTGTGCAGCAGGTAAATTATCCAGGGCAATCGCCCGTTCGAAATCCTTTTTTGCTTTGTCTGGTTTATCGACATTCAGATAGGAATATCCCCTGAGGTTGTAGAGTCGTCCGTTATCGGAATCTTTTTCGATCGCATCATCAAACGACTTAATGCTGGTATCCCACTGGTTCAGTTTCTGCATCACTTCTCCTTCGAGTGTAAAACCCTCCGGTGCATCCGGATTCAGCCGCTGTAGTGAGCGCGCTACATCCAGACTTTTATCGAGGTCTTTTTCGTGCAGAAGTTCATACCCTTCTTTGTGTCTTTCTTCAAAACTCATATATAATCTATTTCTTCTCTTTTTCAGTTATATCTTCAAATTCAGCTTCTTCAATATGTTCCAGATTTTTTCTGCGCCGGCCATTTTGTGAGCTGGAACCGGATCTTTGTGAATGTGCCCCGCCTGGCCGGTTATTCTGACGGGGAGTGTTAAAGCTGCTCAGTTTTTTGGATAAATATCGATAGAGCAGAAAAAAAATAAGTGCGAAAAATAGTCCGCGTAAAAGCATTAATCAGGAATAATGTGAATATGTGTGTTGCTACGGATCGGTTGATTGAAAATCTGTTCCTCAAGATACGATAAATGATCCGGATTATGTACAAAATCGATCTCCGTTGCATTTACTATGATGAGGGGTGATTTATTATACCGATAAAAAAATTGATTGTACGAATCGGACAGCTCTTTCAGGTAATCTTCAGTGATATTTTTTTCGTAATCCCGGCCCCGCATTTCTATGTTATGCATCAGCCGTTCAACGGAGTTTTGCAGATATATTACTAAGTCAGGCTTGGCCGATATCCCGGTCATAATCCCAAAGATATTATCATAAAGTGAAAGTTCGTCATCATCGAGGTTGAGACGCGCAAAAATCCGGTCTTTTTCAAAAATGTAATCTGAGATCACAAAATCGTCAAAAAGTTCCCGGTTGGTCATCTTCTGTTGCTGCTTAAAACGGCTTGCGAGAAACGCGAGCTGAGTTTGAAATGCAAAACGTTCGCGATCTTCATAAAATTTTGGCAGAAAGGGATTCTCTTCAAATTCCTCCAACACCAGCCGTGCATTGTGGCGCTCCGAAAAAAGTTTGGCAAGTGAGGTTTTCCCCGCACCAATCACGCCCTCAATGGCAATAAAGTCAAAACGGTTTGGCATTTTTTACCAGTTCAGTTTGGTTTTTTGAATCTGCATTTCCGGTGCCCCGGATATAAGGTCTTTCAGCGGCCTGCCCGTTACAGGATCTGACCAGTCCTGTAGAATCTCATTCATGGGAAGCAAAACAAAACGTCTGACCGTGTATTCCGGATGTGGAATAATAAGGTTCTCTTGCTGAATCACCAAGTTGCTGTAGGTGATGATATCGAGATCCAGAATTCTGGGGCCCCAGCGGATGCGTTGTTCATCACGTCCCATCTCTTTTTCGAATAACTTCAGTTTTGCAAGCAGTGCAGCCGGCTTTATATCCGTTTCGATTTTTGCGGCGGAATTGAGGAAAGTAAACTTCGAAGGTCCCACAGGTTCAGATTCCCAAATGGATGACTTGAGAGGCGTTGATGATGAGATTGAATTGAGAAACACCCCTGCTTTCCGGAGCACCGCATGGCGATCGCCCAGGTTGCTTCCGGCTGCAATAATTACCGTTTCCATTCCAGGGTGACTTCAGCGTATGATGCCTCGGTTTTTATAGGCGGGTTGAGCTTGCGAACGGATACGTTTAAATGCTTTACAACCGGGAATGATTCAAAAATTTTACTGCCGATCTCACTGCATAAAGTTTCAATTAGTTTTTTTGGTTCACCGTGCATCACTTCACTGACAATCTGTTCAGCCCGTTCGTAATCGAAAGTAATTTCCAGATTATGGTCATTTGTGGCTGCTGCACGGAACGAACCATATGCCGTCAGATCGATTTCGAAACGATTTCCGCCACGACGTTCATCATCATAATAGCCGTGTTTCGCTTCGTAGGCGAGCGATTTAAGTGTTATTCGATCCAGCATTCGATAAAGAATTAAATCGTTGCCACTTCCAGTTTTTGCTCCAGTTCATTCAGAATCCGTTTGTGTTTCGGATTAGTTGACATTCTCTCTTCGATGGTTGAAATGGCATGGATAACCGTAGAATGATCACGACCCCCAAACTGAAGCCCGATCGTTTTCAGGCTTGATTTAGTATATTTTTTCGAGAGATACATGGCAACCTGCCTGGCTTCAACAATCTCCTGTTTCCTGGTTTTCTCCCTCACTTTGTTTGTATCGATCCCAAAATATTCACAAACGCAGTTTTGGATGACCTCGATGGATATCTGTGTCTGCGAACTTTTCACCATATCTTTCAATACGGTCTTGGCCATCATCAAATCAATTTCATCCACATTTTTTAGAGATGCAGTAGCCAAAAGTTTAATGATCGCCCCTTCAAGGTCGCGAACATTCGATTTAAAATTGTGAGCGATAAATTCAACAATTTTCGGATCGATGGAGATGCCGTTGTCACTCGCTTTTCTCTCCAGGATAGCATACCGCGTTTCGTATTCCGGAATCTGCAGATCTGCGCTTAAACCCCAGCTGAAACGGGAAATCAGACGCTCTTCAATGTCGGGTACATCTTTGGGGGCGCGGTCACTGCTTAAAATTATCTGTTTTCCTTCCTGGTGAAGCGCGTTAAAAATATGGAAAAATTCTTCCTGTGTTTTCTCCTTACCGCTGAAGAACTGAATATCATCCACAATTAACACGTCAATATTGCGGTAAAACATGGAAAATTCGCTGGCCCGGTTATTCCGTATCGCCTGAACAAATTCATTGGTGAACGTTTCCGAAGAGACATACAAGACCGAAAACTGATCTCCGAAATCTTGTTTAATTTTATTTCCAATGCTCTGAACAAGGTGGGTTTTACCGAGCCCGGTGGTGCCGTATACAAAAAATGGGTTGAAAGAATTTTTTCCGGGGTTTTCGGCGATTGCCATCGCTGCAGAGCGCGCCAGGCGATTACAGTCTCCCTCGATATACCGCTCAAAAATGTAACTGTCGTTCAGGTTGGGGTCGATATTCGTTTTGCGAATACCGGGAATCACAAACGGATTTTCAATTTTTCCGGGATGATAGTCGCTGTACGAGTTCATCTCCTGCGGCTTACTCGGCGGAACTGGCCGCTGTGGGAGATTTATGGAGCGGTTATCCTCAAGCTTATCAGATTTTTCAACGAGTACTGAGTATTCAAGTTTTCCATTTTCACCCAATACTTTTGCAATCGTAGAGCGAAGCATATTATAGTAGTGCTCTTCAAGCCACTCATACCAAAACTGACTCGGTACCTGAATCGTTAACGTATCCCTATCAAGTTTAACAGGTTTGATAGGTTCAAACCATGATTTAAATTTTTGATAGCTGATGTTATCCTGTATGATTTCCAAACAATCATTCCAGGCATTTTCTGCGGTTACCGTATCCAAACGTACTGGCCTCCAAAATTCTTAAAATAGTTACAAATATCCCTTCAGTTATCCACACGCACTGCCCAATCTTTTTGCGTGCGGTGAAGAGAAAATCACGATTTATTTGGCTGAAATCAAAAAAATATGACGGGGCTGTGTAAAAGTTATCCACATTAGATTAAACATGTTAATAAATTGGCGCACAAAGAGTTAAATATTTTTTCACATTTTCATCACATTCGGCTTGACACGCCATAACAATTCCCTAACAATGGTTTTACAATAAAAACAAGTTGGGCAGGCACCCCTTAAAAACTTTTCCACAAGTTATCCACATGAATCTGTTAACTATTCAATGGGTCTAAAACAAATCTATTTTGTGTAAAAAAGAGCTTGTGAAGCAGTGATTTAACCGGCAATAAGTGCCAGAATGAAACGCGGGTTTTGATCCAGGTCTTTTTCGATTTTTGCACCGGGATAAAACTGTTGCACGATTCCGAGTATTTCATCGGCCAGTGTATTGTTAAGCTCGAGGAAAAGATGAGCTTTTTTACGATGAGCGAAAGCGGTAATTGAGTGATATACCTCGAGCGGCTTATCATGAAACAGGGCAGATTCCGGTTCAAATTCCGAAACCTGTTTTTCGATTGCCGGTTTTTCACCTGGCTGTATATAGGGAGGGTTTGAAACAACCAGATCCAGTTCCAGGTTTTCAGCCTCTGAGTTCTCGGGCTCGAAAAGATCTCCCTCAAAAAAAACAACATCCACAGAATTGAGCGTGGCGTTCTGTTTTGCGCAGGCGAGGGCCGGCTCCGAGTTGTCCATTCCCCAGCAGTTCCAGTTCGGCACGGCTTGCTTTATTGATATTGGAATACAGCCGCTTCCAGTTCCGATATCAAGAACATTTAGTTTGTTGGCGTGAAATCCGGCGGTTTTATCAAGCAAGAGCTCAACCAGCTGTTCGGTTTCTATGCGGGGAATCAGAACGGATGGATTCACTTCAATTCTTGCGTTCATAAAATCGGTATAACCGATAATATACTGCAGCGGCTCATGATTGGCTCTCCGTTTAACCAGCGGCCTGATGGAGTCGAGCTCTTGTTGAGAAAGCGGACGATCATATTTTAGATAGAGATCCAGCCGTTTGCACTCCAAAACTTCCGCGAGCAGCCACTCGATGCTGTGGCGCGGGTCTGGAATCTCTTTCTTTTTAAAGTAATCTGTGGCCCACTCCAGCATACGCAGAACGGTCCACAGCTCTTCTTTTTGGCTGGCCATGGAATGGATTTGGCGTCACTGCCTTCTAATTATCGTCGTCCGTAGCTGGTTTTTCCTGCTCTTCCTGGAGGGAAAGCCCAAATCGTTTTGAAAAGTCCATCACAAAATTCACGATTTCAGCTTCAATATTATGCTCTTCCGAAAGTGAACTGCCGCGGAACCCCATCCTGCCGCCAGCCTTTTTCAGCTCTACGCGGTTTTGAGTGGCTGTGCATTCAATAATACAGGTGAGCGTAATTGTGGCATTTATCTGCTTTTCAAACTGTTCGTAAACAGCAACAAAAACTTCATCGTTGTTGGCAGGTGATTGATACTTATACAGAAATTTGGGCTCTACACTCTCTAAAAGTTTTGGCGCCATTCTGCGCAGTGTAGATTGTGGTCCATAAACCAAATATTTTGTTACTGTACTCATGTGCGTACCCGGCGGATTTTGTGTATATCAATATAAAGGTAATGTGCAATTTTCTGCCTGAATAAAAGCCAAAATCAAACAATAATCAAATAGAGACTGTAAAGAAATGCGATAACATTTATATATTCGTAAGTTCGAATGCAATGATATCCGTCTGAAAACCGTTTCACCATCGAACTAAATATTTATTTATGAGATCTCTGACAGGTACTTTCATACTTTTAATCACTTTCTTGCTGTTTTCTGTTGCGGAGCAGGCGGATGCACAAGTTACCGAACCGGAACTGCGCGTGGAGGATCGTGTGGCTGTTCCGCTGAGCGATAACTACAGATCCGGCCTTACGTTCGATATTGTTATCAATAATTTTGGATTTGGTTTAGGTGGTGAATACCGCCGTGTAATCGGCTCTCAGACAGAAGGGGTATTTAACACGAGAATTACAGGACTTCGTGATGCCTCAGAGCAGACGTTTACGGACTTCTTCGGGCAACAAGCTGTCCCCAACAAATACCAGCGTGCATTTGCGTTTCCGGCCATGATCGGTATGCGCCAGCGTCTTTTTGCGGATAAGGTTCAAGAAGAGTACCGGTTTTTTGTTACACTCTCTGCGGGTCCCGTAGCAGCTTTCGCTTTTCCCTATTTCGACGACCGAAATGATAATGGCTATAGAGAGCAGGGCATTGAGCGACCTGATAATTATTTCGAGCCGATCAACGATATATTTTCAGGCTGGAGCAGCGGCGAATGGCATTTCGGTGCGGCGGGTGAATTCAAGTTTGGTCTCGATTTCGGGCGGACATTCAGCAGGGTAACAAGCGTGGAATTTAGTTATCACTTTAATTTCTTTCCTGACGGCATTCAGATGATGATGCCCACGCAGCCGGATCTGCGGGAAAATGTAGCGCCAAACCAAAATCCATTTCAATACGATGAGCAGGGTGAGCTGATTTTAGAACCGTTTTTTGATGCCCAGCGATTCTTTGGTACACCTCAAATCACTATTACATTTGGCCGTCTCTGGTAAAAGCTGCTGCATTTTTGTGTTTTGTTATTGATGCAGTGATGGGGGTATTGGGTTGGGATCTTCACCGGATGAATTGTCCAACCTTAGCATTATCCAGTGCATAATCTTATAGTGTAATATCTTACTCCTATCAACTCATCCGATGACGTGGAGTCAGCGGATGAGGGTATTTTCAAAATATCCGAAAAATTAAATATCACTTAGCTTCAAGTAATCTTGTTTTTAAAATCATGATAATTCAAATCCAAGTTTGCTTAGCCAATGGCGCGGATTGTCAAGAGAGTCGAGGATCAGATCCGGCCGGTGCGGCTCCAGTTGCGCGGCAGTAAATCCCCCCGTGGTTACGGCTACCGATAACGCACCAAAATATTTCGCGCACCGGATGTCGTTCGGCGTATCGCCTATCACCACATAGCTATTAGATTCCGGTTTTATTCCGAAGATCTCTTGATACTCATTTGCGGCTTCTCCTGGCAGAAAATTTCTGTCTGAATGGATCCCGCCAAAGCCCCCGAATGAAAAAAATCCGTTGAGGCCGGCCGCTTCTACCTTTTTCATAGCTACACTTCTGAAGTTGCCAGTGCACAGGCCTATGGGAATATCCAGATTTTTGGCGGCACGAACGGATTCAACAGCCTTCTCGATTTGATGTACATGCATTGAAGTAAGATTCACATTCATGGCATCCATATAACTTTTCGTCAGCCGTTTAAAGATCTCTTCTCCGTCTTCTCTTTCGCCGATCAATTCCATAAAAATTCCACGATCTGTTCGGCCCGCAAATGATTGCGGACGCGCATCGGGTTTTTCTACTCCGAATCTTTCGAGCTGTTCAGCAATGATGGATAACAGGAAATCCCGCTTCACATTTAGCAGTGTTCCGTCAATATCATATAATAGGATTGGTCTGGATTGAGGCATCATCTTATTTTCTTTATACAAATCATATTAAACAGTACATTTAGGTAATTATCAAATTAACTAACATAAATAACTAACTATGAGTTTAATTGAAGATATTTCAGCACGTCAGATCCTGGATTCACGTGGCAACCCAACTGTTGAAGTGGATGTGATTCTTGAGAACGGAATCGTTGGGCGCGCAGCTGTCCCCTCAGGAGCGTCTACCGGCGAATTTGAAGCGGTGGAGCTGAGGGATGGAGATAACGATTATTACCTCGGCAAGAGTGTGAAAAACGCAGTAAAAAATGTAAACGAAGTTCTTGCTGATGAACTTTTAGGGTATCCGGCATATCTGCAAAACGAAATTGACCAGATTATGCTTGAACTTGACGGAACTGAAAATAAATCAAACCTTGGAGCCAATGCACTCCTGGGTGTATCGATGGCGGTTGCGAAAGCGGCGGCTCAATCATCCGGGCTGCCGCTCTGGCGATATCTTGGCGGAGTGAATTCCAAGGTACTGCCGCTGCCCATGATGAACATTATCAATGGCGGATCTCACGCAGATAACAACGTTGACCCGCAGGAATTTATGATTATGCCTGCAGGAGCCGGCACATTCAGTGAAGCTGTGCGGATGGGAGCCGAGATCTTTCACAATCTCAAAAAAGTCCTCTCATCAAAGGGATACAACACCTCCGTGGGCGATGAAGGTGGATTTGCACCGGATCTGAAATCGAACGAAGAAGCGATTGAAGTAATCCTCAACGCGGTAGAAAAAGCGGGCTATACACCCGGCGATGACGTGCTGATTGCGCTCGACCCCGCCAGTTCTGAATTTTATAACACCGAGAAAAAAGTGTATGAGTTCAAATGGAGTGATGGCTCCGTTCGTAACGCTGAAGAAATGGTAGAGTATTGGGCAAACTGGGTTGAAAAGTACCCGATTATTTCTATCGAAGACGGAATGTATGAAGATGACTGGGAAGGCTGGAAAACACTCACCGATGCGATTGGTGACAAAGTTCAGCTCGTGGGAGATGACCTTTTTGTAACCAACACCGAGCGTCTTGCGCGCGGAATCAAAGAGGGAATTGCCAACTCTATTCTGATTAAAGTGAACCAGATTGGTACGCTCACCGAAACCCTCGATGCGATTGAAATGGCGCACAAAAACGGGTATAGCAGTGTTATTTCACACCGCTCCGGAGAAACGGAAGACACTACCATTGCTGACCTTGCGGTTGCAACAAACGCCGGGCAGATTAAAACCGGGTCGATGAGCCGAACCGACCGTATCGCCAAATACAATCAGCTGCTCCGGATTGAAGAGGAGCTGGGTGATGCAGCCGTGTTTTTAGGCAAAGACACGTTTGCCGGGTAATTTCAGGCGCTGTATAACAAATCTTTCCTATAGAGCCCCGAAAGATCGGGGCTCTTTTTTTTGCTCATATTTACGTGATCAAGATCCTGCCCTCATTCGGCTAAGTTTTTGCGAGATAATTACAGAGATAATCTTCAGGAATATTCGATCGAATAACAATTCTATAAATGAACTATGCACTCATTTTAAAAGTGATTATCCCACCTGTTCTTTTATATGTTATTGTGTTGGGTTTCGGTAGATCCACTCAATATTTCAAAGTGTGTACTTATATCAAGCCGACTATTGGCATTAAGGAATTTAAATGCCACACATATTTTGATCAATTCCGACATTATTTTGACTATTATTTAAGAGAGTGTAAATTCCATCAATAAGTAATTTTTAATCTCACTGTAATTTCAATTCTATTTTTCTCATCAAGAAAATTCCTGATAAAGCTTTCAATGTCAGGAGTTTTTCAACCATAACCGTAACACTTCTATTATGAAACATAGTTACAAACTACTTAAATGGATTATCGTGTTTTGTGTGATATCTTTGTCCGGGCAGTTATCGTATGCTCAGATGACGGTATCCGGCACAATAAGTGACGCTGCAACCGGAGAAGCTCTGACCGGAATTACCGTTTTCCATGCGGCAACAAATACCGGTACATCATCCGGAATCGACGGAGAGTACACACTTCAGGTTCCGTCGGGGACTGTAACTCTCCGATTTTCCTCAATTGGGTTTCTTACCCGCAACATTGATGTAACAGGATCCGATGGAGATTCTATCACGCTTGATGTTGAGCTCCAATCTGATGTGGCGAATCTCGATGAATTGGTTGTTACCGGATTGGCAAGCACGGTACGACGATCGAACCTTGCCAATTCCGTGTCATCCATCTCAGCGGAGAGACTCACCGGAAATTCCGATCCGCAAACTCTCGACAGGGCCCTTCAGGGGAAAATTCCGGGCGTTCAGATCAACTCCTATTCGGGAGCGCCAGGTGGTGGATTTAACGTTCAGCTCCGTGGTGTGAGCACACTGGGTGCCGGGGCATCTCAGCCACTTTACATTATCGACGGTGTGTATGTAAATAATAACGTATTAACTACCGGGCGATCTACTGTGAGCCAGGCTGGTGGCACCACACAGGATGGGGCGGCTAACCGCCTCGCCGACCTTAACCCGGATGATATCGAAAGTGTAGAAATACTGAAGGGCGCCTCTGCCGCAGCCATCTATGGTCAGCGCGCAAATGCCGGCGTGGTTATTATCACCACAAAGCAGGGCCGATCGGGAGCAACTCAAGTCTCCCTGAAACAAGATGCAGGTTTTAACAACGCCCTGAATCTTCTCGGAAGAACAGAATGGACGGAAGAGAGAATCGATATTTTTTATGGAAATAACCCGGCCCGTGCCGAACTCGAAAAACAAAGGCTGAATTCTGCAATAGCCAACGGAAATGTTCGAGATTTGGAACAGGAGATTTATGGCCATACCGGGGTTGTGCGCAATACCCAGCTCAGTGTTTCCGGGGGTGATGAAAATACCCGCTTTTTCGTATCGGGTGGACTGAATTCAGAAGATGGTATAGTGCGAAACACCGGCTTTGACCGACGCTCGCTGCGCGCCAACCTGGAGCATACCATTTCTCCGCAATTTCGGGTAAACAGTAGTTCAAGCTACATCCATACGGATTCAAGACGTGGATTTACCGGTAATCAAAATAACACAGGCGGTTCGATAGGGTATTCTCTGGCTTTCCACCCGAACTACGCATACGATATCATTCGGCAAAACGAAGATGGGTCGTTTAACGACACTCCATATTTCGGGGAAAATCCTCTTCGGTTGATTGAAGTTGCTGAAAACACACAGAAAGTAAACCGTTTTCTGCAGTCTTTAAGCCTTGAATCCATTCTTTACAATAATGATCAGTCGATTTTTACACTAAATCTCAGAGGTGGTCTCGACTATACCAACTCTAAATCAATGATCTACTTTCCGGAATTTATGCAGTTTCAGAGAACATCAGCCACATTTCCGGGAGATGTAATCCACTCTGCAGAAGAGGTTCTCAATACCAATCTTCAGGCAGTACTGCTCTACAATACAAATCTGAATACCGATTTTGGCCATGTAGATTTAACAACCCAGGTTGGTGCTACGCGGTTTGAGCAGCAGATATCGCTTGACAGAATCAGGGGGCAGGGCCTTCTTCCCGGACAGACGAACGTGGGAAATGCCGCCCAGGTGACCTCGGCTCAGAACAATGTGGATATCACCGATTTTGGGCTTTTTGCCCAACAAGAAGTCAATTTTGCTGATAGAGTTATTGCTACAGTTGGCGGCCGGTGGGATAAGTCTACTCTCAACCTTGATGTTGATCAATATTATTTCTACCCAAAAGCGTCTATCGCTATCAACGTAACCAATTTCGATTTTTGGGAAACGGATTGGGTAACACAGCTCAAACCCCGAATCGCCTATGGTGAAACCGGAGGGCTCCCCAATTTCGGGAGTATCTTTTCCAGTCTCGGAGGTACAAATATTGGAGATTTAGGAGGGGCAACTGCACCGGGAACGGATGTAGACCCCGATCTTAAACCAGAACGTGCAAAGGAACTTGAGTACGGTATTGATATCTCCCTTTTTAACGGTCGTGCATCCCTGGAATTTACGCGTTACAACAAAACCATTGAAGATCTGATCCTGGGGCTACAGCCATCTCCGGCAACCGGGGTAAGCAATGTAACCACAAACGCTGCCGAGCTGGAAAATATCGGTACGGAGATTGGATTAAATCTTATCCCGTTCCAGCGAGAAAATTTTGTGTGGAATTCGGGAATACTCTGGTGGACCAACAGGTCAGAAATCACCAATCTGGCCATTCCTCCAAGAACCAACACATTTTATGCGTCTCCTAACTTTGGGGCGAGCAGAATTGAGGAGGGAGTTTCACCAACGGCCATTTACGGATTTATACCGGATCCTGATGTTACAGATCAGGTTGAAATTGGAGATCTCCAACCCGACTTTCAAATGTCTTTTTCCAATGAATTTACGTTTCTGAGAAATTTCTCGGCAAGTTTTCTTATTCATTGGAGTCAGGGCGCGGAAGGTATTAACCTGTCAGAATTGCTGACTGACAGTGGCGGTAATACCCCCGACTTTTTCGATAGCAACAATAACCGTGTACAGCGCGAAGGGGGGACGCTTTCCTACCTTGAGGATGCATCGTATGTAAAGCTCAGAGAGGCTTCACTATACTATTCCCTCCCGGCCTCTGTTTTACAGCGACTTACCGGAAATACAGTAAATAACGCCCGTTTTGGAATTACGGGCACAAATTTACTGATGTTCACCGACTATCAGGGTTACGATCCTGAAGTGAATGCCACAGGGCGAAATGCACTTGGCACACGTGTAGATATTACTCCATATCCCTCTACACGAAAAGTGCTGTTTTCCGTACAAGTTGACTTTTAATCCAAACTGAGAAATCCAATGAGAAATATAATAATTAAGATAATGGTCTTAGCAGGATTAATGCATTTGTCAACATCCTGTAATTTAGTAGAAGTAGATCCCGTAACGGATCCGAATAGCCCGAGTTCCGCCGCTGTTCTTGAAAACGCCACTTTGGGGCAACTGCAGGATTTAGCTGCGGGACTTGAATCCGTACATCGGAACTATAATAGTGCAACAAGCGGGTGGTGGAGCCTTACCGGTACAATTAGCCGCGAACTCTACTATATCAACACATCAGATCCCAGCTTTGCCGGCACCTGGCTGCAAATTCCACCCGTCTCCGTGCCCGCTGAACAGGATAACAACTTCTTTGTGGATGGCAGCGGTTATAATACACCATACTTTGCCATACGTCATGCAAATCTGGTGATTGAGTCTGTTAATAACACAGATGTCGTTACCGAAGCTCAGCGAAACGGATATCTTGGGTTTGCGAATACCATCAAAGCCTACCAGTTCCAGATGCCTTTGATGCATCAGTACGAGAACGGGATTCGTGTAGATGTAACATTCCAGGAACCCCTTAATCCGGGCGGCTACCTGTCGTATGACGACGCTCTCTCAGAAATAAGGGGCATTCTGGATCAGGGATACAGCAACTTGCAAAATGCAGGAAACGAATTTGCATTTACTCTATCTCAGGGTTTTGAAGGATTTAATACTCCTTCTGGTATGATGGAAGTAAACCGTGCGATTGCAGCCCGTTATGCCATTTACGCTGAAGATTGGCAAGGTGCCCTGACGGCGCTGGATGATTCTTTCCTGAACCTTACTCCCGGCCAGGGAGAAGCAGAACTCTATGCAGGGCCTCAACATACATTCAGTGGTGGAAATGACCTGTTTAATCCATACCATTTTGTACCAGATGCTGACCAGAACCTATTAATCGTACCGAGTCCTGCATTTGTAGATGAAGCTGACAATGGTGACCTGCGGCTTGAGCGAAAGCTTGAAGAACGAGAAAATCCGGCTACTACGCCCGACATCACCGGGTTAGAGTCAGCTTACCAGGATGCCCGTTTCAGCTCAGCAACAAGCCCGATGCCGTTTATCAGAAACGAGGAGTTACTTCTTATTTATGCAGAGGCTAATATTCAAATCGGTGATGCAGCAAGTCTTGATAACGCTGTTGATGCGCTGAACATCATCAGAGAGGCGTGGGGAGTCGGTGCATACACCGGCACTATTAATCAGGAAGCATTAATTGATGAGATGCTGAAACAGCGCCGCTACTCTCTTTGGGGCGAAGGTCACCGTTGGGTTGATATGCGAAGATATGAACGGCTTGATCAGATTGATACATCAGCTGATGGCGGACGTGTCGCAAACTATATCGGACGGCCACAAGGTGAACTCGATTGGGATACCTTCTCTTCTAATTGAGAAGTTCTAACAAAGAATAAAAACCGGCCCCCTGCCTCAAAACAGGGGGCTTTTTTTGTGATAACGGGATCAATAGAACTCTTCCATTATAACCTGCTGAAATAACCGGATGAATCAACCGCATTGATATACAGGTACCTATTTTTTTTCTATCTTGGTCAAATGCGAATCAACCGGCTAAAATTACGCTACTTCAGAAATCACATCGATACCGAGGTGGAGTTTGCACCACATCTGAATTTAATAACAGGTCCCAATGGCGCCGGAAAAACCAACGTGATTGATGCCATTCACTACCTTTGCATGAGCCGCAGTTTTGTGGCGTCCAGCGATCAGTACGTGGCCAATAATGAAGAGAAATATTTTATGATCGAGGGCGATTTTGAAGGCGAGATCCGACAGTCGTTCAAGGTATCGTGCAGTTATTCGCGGGGGGAGGGGAAAAAAATATTTGTGAACGACAGCCCGCTCTCCCGCCTGTCTGACCTGATCGGGATGGTGCCGGTTGTAGTGATGAGTCCGGAAGATCTGAAACTAACTGCAGAAGGCCCGGCGGAGCGCCGCTCATTTCTCGACAGTATGATCAGCCAGATCTCCCCAAAATATCTTCGTGATCTGATAAAATTCCGTCACATCCGAAAACAGCGTAACAAACTGCTGCAGGAATTTCGCGGGCCGCGTGAGATTCTGGAGGGATATCTTGAGCCATGGAATCTGCAGCTAACCGAAACCGGCTCACGCCTGATTGCCAAACGGGCAGAAGTACTGGAACGTTTTAAGCGATATCTTGAATTTCAATATCAGTCAATCTCCGAGTTGAAGCTTAAGCCCGGTCTCCGCTATCAAACCATAACGGATCAAACCGAAGACGAAGACGACATTCGCGAGACATACATGCAGCAGCTCGAAGAGAATTCAGAAAAAGAGATGGACCGTGAGCAAACTCTGATCGGCCCGCACCGCGATGAAGTTGTTTTTTACCTTGATGATATGGAACTTCGAAACTATGGATCACAGGGTCAGCACCGCCTTTTTTCCATGGCCCTGAAGATGGCTCAGTTGTTCTATTATTCCGATCAGCTGGATGACCTGCCAATTATGCTGTTGGATGATATTTTTGGCAATCTTGATCAACAAAAAGTATCCGTTATCATGAAAACACTGACTAAACACTCCGGGCAAACGTTTATAACTTCTGCAGCTGAGAAACCTTTTCTGGAATCTCAGTTTAAAGACCATGTAACAAACCGGTGGTTTAGAGTTGAAGACGGGCAAATTGCAACCAAAGCGGAGACTTAATATGGCATTTGGAAATAAACCTCAGTCGATGGACAACCTGCTGAAAGAGTTTATGAAGCGGATTCCACACCGCACCAAACTCCAGCGGGGAATGGTTCTGCACGTCTGGCCGGAAATTGTGGGCGAGCGGATCAACTCCGTTTGTAAAAATCTGCACTTTGAAGGCAGTCGTCTTGTAGTGGAAGTAGAAACCGCTGCCTGGCGCCACGAAATACATATGAACCGCTTCTCAATTGCAAAAAAACTGAACGATAAGGTCGGCAGTAAAATCGTGAAAGAAATTGTTGTGAGATCAGCGTAAATCCACCATATTGAACTTTATGGGAATATTTAAAACCACAAAAGATAAAATAACCGAACTTCTGACAGGGCGGTGGGGCGTCGATGAAGATGACGACACCAAAATGTTTTCCCGCCAAAAAGTGCTCGGATTTGCATTTGCAATGTTGCTTTCCATCAGCCTTTGGGTGATTGTAAATATGGGGCGAGATTATAACGTAAGTATGATGATTCCCATCGAAATTGCACAAATCCCTGAAGATGTAGCTCTGAGCAGCGAAATTCCCAATCATGCAGCTGTAAGCGTAAGTGGTGAGGGCTGGAGTCTGTTTAATTTATATACAAACATTCCGACCATCTCACTCAGCGGGGATAATCAGCAGGTAAATATGTTTGAGCAGGTGAGGCAGCAGATCGGATCGGTTTCTACTGTGAGCGTGATGCAGGTTGATCCGATGTTTATTGAGATTGAAACAGAGCAGCGAATTACAAAACGAGTACCTGTTGAATCGAACATCAGCCTTTCTACCCGCTCTCAGTTCGGAATTTTGGGGTCACCCCGATTTATACCAGACAGCGTTACCGTTACAGGCCCCGCATCGCGTGTAGAACAAATTGAGTCATGGAGCACTGAAGAATCAACGATTGCTGATGTAAGCACGAACCTTGAACTGAATGTGGAGTTGGAATCACCGGGATCCGGCTTGACAGTAAGCCCTTCTGAAGTGCAATTACGGGCTGATATAGCCGAATTTACCGAAGCTCAGGTTCGCATTCCCGTCCGTACACGAGACCTTCCTTCAGGAGTAGCCATTACATTTTCGCCATCCTCGATACTTGTTCGGTATGATGTGCCGATTGAGCAGTATAATGATGTGCAGGATATCCGCCCCTTTGTGGCTTTTGTAGATTACGAAAGAATCGAAGCCGACACCACGGGTCTGATTACACCACAGCTCGAAACGGTAACGGATGAATATGATGTGCGCCTGAGAAGTTTTCAGCCAACCCGTATTTCCTATTTCAATATTCTTTCTGATTAAGCCCGGATATTTTAGGTAGCTGCTGCCATCGTTTTCTCAAACGGTTCGATCACGTCATCCACCTCTCTTGTCTGGTCAAAGAACGAAAGTATTTTCAACAGAACCTCATCCACCAGCACATCCGGACATGAGGCTCCGGAAGTTAGTGCAACTCTAAGATTCTTCTTATCTGCAGGCAGCCAGTTTTTTGTCTCTTTCATCTCCTTCTCCCACTGGTCAAAATGGAGAATTGCTTCAGGTGAATCGAATTCATTTGCATCCCGCACGTGAAACGTAGGGCAATGATCCTCCAGGATTTCAACAAGATGCATCGTATTCGATGAGTTGTAACCGCCAACCACAATTGCAAGATCCGGCTTTGCATCGGCGAGGGCATACGTGGCGGACTGATTTTCGTTCGTGGCGTAACATAACGTATCTGAAGTGTCCGCAAAATGATTTTGCACGTTAGCTTCCCCAAATCGTTTTTTGGAAGCATTCTTCAAGATATTCATCACTTCCTGGGTTTCGGTAGCCAGCATGGTGGTTTGATTGATCACCCCGAAAAATTCAAGATCTTTAAGCGGGTCGAATCCTTCGGTGCTTTTGTGGCCAAAATATTTTTCAAAATCTTCAATCGGACGTTCTTCGGTCATAATTTCAGCCAGGATACGGGCCTCCTCCGGGTTCAGTACAACAACTACCGGTGAATGATCGGCACTGTGAGAGAATGTGGCCCGGGTCTCCTCGTGCCGGTGTTTCCCGTGAACCACCAGGCTATATCCCTTTTTACCGAGCTGTTTTCCACGCTTCCACACCTTCTCCACAAAGGGGCAGGTGGTGTTGTATTGATAAGGATCGATCCCTTGCTGCTGAAGTTTTTCCTGGATATCGAGTGTCGTGCCGAAGGCGGGCACAATCACGATATCATCGGAATGGAGCGATTCGATTGGAATTCGCTCCGTGCCATCCGTATCAAACAGAAATTTCACACCTTTTTCGAGCAGATCCTCGTTTACGGTGGGATTGTGGATCATCTCGCTGAGCAGGTAGATATTTTTATCCGGATTCTCCTCCACCGTGCGGTATGCGATATCGATAGCGTTTTCCACGCCGTAGCAGAATCCAAAATGCCGCGGGATTAACACTGTAAGCGGACCAAAATTGAGTTCTGAAGGCTCCAGGTCTTTTTTACGCGGATCGGTAACCTTGTTCGCCTCCTTTACTTTTCGGATGATCGGTGACCGGTACATTTTCGGGATGTCGAACGACTTTCGTGCCATAAAGCTGCTGGATCATAAAATTATAATTCTGATGAACTCCCCAAAAGAGAGCTCAGCTGAACACCAAATCAATCTTAAAGATACAAAGTTCAAATCAGAAACATGATTGATCTTTTAAAGATTCGGTTCACTTATGGATTTCTGGTCAATTCCTTTGAGCGGTTTTCAGTTAGGAATTATAGAACGGGTCAATGCAGTATGATGAATGATTGACAAACGAATCATCTTGCTGTCTGTGATATTTTTACGGATGCAAATATTGCGAAGCGTATAAGCGGTTAGGAAAGATTAACGGAGATTGGCAACAGGTGCAGCGGGGCCAAATTTAATATTTTTAAGTTACTTAAATTATTAGGCTTAAGTATCATTATAAAACATTTAAGAGCACTACTATAAAAGATTCCTAATTTTGACTATAGAGGTAAAGTTCATTACTTCTAAGGCGATTGCTTTATACGATGTATGAATAAAATAAAGTTGGCTTATACAATATATATAAAGCATCAATCGGGATAAAAAGAGAACACAGGCAAATGGTACAACGTATTATCATATTTATAGTATTGGCAGTATTGCTGAACGGTTGGCATCCGGCAGGTAATGATGATGTTTCAGAGCTGGAACGGTGTAGTGATCTTGACGTTATCTACGAAGTAAAAGAGGGTGATAATCTCTATGAAATCAGCGCACATTATGGAAGCTACCTTTTTTGGGAGTCGATCTATGTGGCAAATGCAGATATACTAAACGATCCAAACCTGATTTTCCCCGGGCAGCAAATTCGGATACCATACAACATCGCGTACTATCAGCAGAATGAGCTGGCTATGAGTGATGTGCTTGAAAATCCCTTTTGTAAACTATCGGAGCTTCCTTACAGGCAGGTACAAAATCGATTTATAACACGCTATGATTTAGCATTTTTAGAGAATAAAGCTAATGCAGAACGTCATCAGGAGAAAGAAGAAGCAGAGAAAAAAGAGCAGGAGAGAATGGCAGAACTTCATGCAGAAGAACTGCAGAGAGAGACCAGGGTAAATCAAAGAGAAAGCAACCAGGAGCAGGTACAGAGAGAATCAGAGAGGCAGATGCTGATTGAGATCGACGGAATGGTGCACGACGAAACGCGTTCGAAGGTGGGCCGCGATTTCTACGATGTATTCTATTCCCATTGGCAGTCACCGCCTGAAGCAGGCAACTTCACTATTCGGGTGGATGAACAGCCTTCACCAAACATGGGAACAACCATCATGGTAAAGGTGAATCAAACGGAAACTTTCAAAATGAGGCTGCAGCCCCGTTATGAAATGATCCAGGAAGCCGGTAAATACGCGGTTCACCAAACATATATGCATCTGAAAAATAACCCGCAAGGGACTTTAATCTACTAAAGCAAATGTACACAAGGTGTAAATGTCGCTATAGTAACAGCAGTTTATTGATGGCACTCCTGACCAGTGAGTCATCGAATTACAGAACAGAAACCAGAACAAAACGTATGAAATCAGGCATTATGGTGTTTCCCTGGAATGGAGTACAGCGGGCGAGTTGAATAGGGTCGGTGTCAGTTAAAGGAATGATAAAGTATACGTAAGAGTGCTTCAGGTAAGATTTAGCAGTGAATTACAAAAAGAGAGAACAAATAGATAGAACTTAGGTTTCAGTAGCAAGACAGGGAACGGATACGGTATCCGTTCCCTGGCAGGAGAACATAAAACTTTAGGAGTCAGACAAATGAGACAATTATACATACTGTTTTTGGTAACCCTTTTTATCACATGCAATGCCTTTGCGCAGACAGGGCAGCGGCCGGGTGAAGTATTTATCCAGCAGGCGAACTTTGATCATACGGAGGCAGCCCAACAGTTTACTAGTGATTTTACTGCACTTTTCGATATGAGTCTCGACGCCGTTGATTTGTTTGATGGCCGGACCAACACCGCATTCGTGAATTTGTATGGGAGTGATAACCAATCCAGTGTTACACAATCCGGCTGGGGAAATGTTGCCATGGTTAATATTCTGGGAGACAGGAACAGATCCGGTCTGCAGCAAAGGGGAAATAGTAATCGGTTTATCCTCAACCTGGAAGGCAGTGATGGTTTGGTTGATGGTATGCAGGCAGGAAAAAATAACTTTTTGCGAATGGACCTGATTGGAAATACCCATAATCAAACATTCAGCCAGACCGGGGCAAATTTATCACTCCAGCTAATTGACAATGGCGGGGGCGGTGTACCCATGCAGATTGAACAGCGAGGCAACGGCGCATCGGTCATTATCGAAAACTACTGAAGTAAATAGTTGATGTAATTTGTTGCTTCTTAATGGGGGGGCTCTCCAACATCGATCCTCGGATGAGGCCCCTGAATCATATACTAAAATCAGCACAACTCGATTTATTGATAACTCATCCGATGATCCAGCTCTCCGGAGGTATTCGGAAATCCGGGTCACTTTTCTTTTCGGTACTAACCTCTCTTCTCTGTCGAAAAGCATTTGGTTAATGAATTCCCAGAAACGTATTTGAAGGGTTCTGATCCTTTTTTGTAATTCCTTTAATAACTCAGATTAAGAAGGCTTTGAAATACCCATCTGCCGGCTGGCTGCCCTCATTGAGATTTTTGAATACAGTCATCCACCGATTTGATTTTGCTAATCGCTGAAATTTGATTTTATAGTTGATATTAAGGTGTGTTTTGAATTCAGTTATTTTTATGTCATACATTTTATATACTATAGTTTTTAATATCATGATTAATTTCAGGCACATCTCAAAGTGATATTTTGGTTCCTGGTAAAACGGAAGGATTTGAATTAGAAACCGCACTTCTTTTCTAATTTTTGGAGCTGTCAAGCAGTTAAAAATCTATAACACACAGACGGCCATTCGTATTCGTTAGATTTTTTAATGCTCTTAAATAACTTATAAACAATAACTTAAGATTGTTATGAAAATTTTAAGGGTCAAACTATAAAGAAACGCTAATTATGATCAATGACAGCTTCTTCATTTCTTTGATGGAGCAAAGAAATCAATTGGTATGATTCTATGATGTACATATTTAAAAATTGAATCTTTATTGATTTTCAAAAACAAATGTTACAAAGTGTCGGCAAGTTGGCTGCCGGCAAAGATTTAGAAAAACTACAGAATTCGGGATTAAACAATGAAAATGTACACTCTCTCTATGCTTATCTGGCTCCTGGCAACAGCCGGGCTATTTGCCCAGGGCAATGATGCCATCATTGAGCAGGCCGGCGATGATCATTCAGCTTCTATAGAGCAGGTTGGATCAACAAATAGTGCATTAGTTATCCAGGAAGTTGCCGGAAACGAGGCAATCATTCATCAGGAAGGATCAAACAGTGCGCAGTTGATTCAGTATGGTGTAGATAATCGCGCCGAAATCAACCAGTGGGCCGGTGGCCAGTCTGGAATTGAGGGAGCTTCTTCAGCTACAATCGAGCAGGCGGGTGATGGAAATAACGTTGAAGTAAATCAATTTGGAAGCCATATCGCAGAGATCAGTCAGACAGGAGAAGGCAGCAATCAAATTAACCTGACACAGGCACAAGGTAATTCAACAGTTTCCTCTTTTGGTGAGGAATTCGGAAGCGGCGCTTTTGCGCTGCTGATGCAGCACGGTTTCAGCAATGAAATCACGCTGGCGCAAAACGGCTCCCATTATGCTGAAATCACGCAGCATGGAAGCTATAACACTGCAGCTGTTACGCAGGATGGACTGGATCTCGGCAACTTTGCCGAAATCGAGCAGGATGGCATACAGAACAGCGCTTTAATTGAGCAGTTTGGCGCAGACAATGCCGCCATCATCCGACAATACGGTAACGGGCACTCCGCCCGCCTGGAGCAATACGGCAACGGCAATCGGGCCATCATTACTCAACAATAATGCAAATTTACACTGAACCGAGAGGTTCAGCTCAAATTAACAAACAACAAATCGTACATAACAAAACACAGAGAACTATGAAAACAATAAGCACATTTACACTCGCACTGTTCTTCGCAGCAGGAACCGCATTCGCACAAAGCAATGATGCAACAGTTGATCAGGAAGGAAATAGCAACGATGCAACAATTGAACAGACCGGAAGCGGACAAGTTTCTGCCATCGATCAATCAGGATCTTCAAATACTGCATCATCTGTTCAGAATAGTACAAGCAACAGCAGTGAAATAAGTATAACACAAGTTGGCTTTTATAATACTGCTTCAGCTGACCATTCAGGTAGCGGAGAAATTACTCAGTATCAGGCTGGCCTGAATAACAGTGCAGTAGCGCGGGCTACATCTTCATCTGATGTAGAGCAGACTCAAATTGGATCCGGTAATGAGGCGTTAATTGCGGAAACAGGTTCCCGATTAAATCAAAATAGTTCAGTGGAGCAATATCAAGTGGGTTTTAACAACGAAGCTTCTCTGTCTATCTGGAGTGGGAATGGCCGTCATCTGGATATTGAACAAATTCAGGTTGGTAGCGGAAATGTAAGTGACATTTCAGATGTAAGCCATTCAAATGTACTTAGTACGAGACAGTATGGGTTGAATAACAGTGCAACACTCGAAAGAGGAAGCAGTGCTTTTACCGGGCATACAGTTGACGTTCTTCAGCTTGGTGATGGCAACAGCGCAACATTTACAAGTAACGGACAACACAATAGTTACGCCGGAATTGAGCAGTTTGGACTCAGTAATATGGCTTCAATTGCACACGGCAGCGGAGATTTCGCAACTATTTCACAAGAAGGCTACAGCAACTCAGCTACAATCACACAAGGAAACTAAATCCTTTTGATGTCCGGACGCCCGGTTCTAATTGCCGGGCGGCTGAGACTCAAACGCCAGTATAAAAACAAGAAAAGTACCAGTTACATATCATAAATCAACAAATCGTACAACTCAAAACAAAAAGAATCATGAAAACAATAAGCACATTTACACTCGCACTGTTCTTCGCAGCAGGAACAGCATTCGCACAAAGTAATGACGCTTCAATTTCTCAAGTCGGCTCAGATAATGATGCTGATGTAACTCAGACAGGCACTCATGAGGCGTCCGTTACACAAATTGGAGATTACAATAGCGCAACAGCTCTTCAGGTAGGAGCCGATACTGAAAGTTCTGTAACGCAAACCCAAACCGGAAATGAGAACAGTGCAACAGCATTGTACCTCGGACGATCGGGTGACTGGGATGGACGAAGCGGAGTCATAACCCAGATTCAAACTGGTGACAATAATACCGCTTATGCTGTTGGCCGTGAAGGAGCAAATCTTAGCCAGGAACAGATCGGTAATTATAACCATGCCCAGATAGGCGACCCTACAGGCGAAAGCGGCAACCCAAATGGTATTCGACGAGTTATGAACGTCGACCAATATCAGGAAGGTGACTTCAATACAGCTTATGTAGAGCCTGGATTCAGATTCATCCGTGATGGTGTTATCAATCAATCACAAATTGGTGATGGCAACCTCGCAGAAGCACTTGGCCTGACAAATGCAGCCCGAATTAATCAGTCACAGGTTGGTGATGATAACATTTCTATTGTTGAGCAGGGAAATAGCAATTTTCATGCAAACACAACGCAAGAAGGCGATTTCAATGAAGCGTACATCATAACTGGCGGCCATTCATTTAATGAAATCAGTCAGTTCGGTGATTCTAACTTCGGCTCAATTGAAACATCCAGCCACAGCAGTGGAGTGATTTCGCAAGATGGTGATTTCAACACAGCTACAATCACACAAAGTAACTAAATCTTTTGATGTCAGGGCGCCTGGTTCAAATTACCGGGCGCCATTGGCTCAAATTACACAGAACAACAAGAGAAGTACCTAAAACAAAAAAACGACTACAGAGGTTAATTATGAATAAGTTTACCACACTATCATTTGCACTGCTTTTCGCGGCAGGAACCGCACTTGCGCAAAGCAATGACGCTTCGATCGACCAAGTGGGCGATGATCACGATGCCATGATTTCCCAAACCGGATCTTTAAACGATGCACATGTTTTGCAAACGGCTGACGCCGGCAGGGAAGGCAGCGACGTTGGAACAGCTGATGTGACTCAGGATGGATCAGAAAACAGCGTAAATCTCCGTCAGAGAAACTTTTTTGGCAATAATGTTGCAAACATCACGCAAGTTGGATCAGGCAACAGTGTGCAGGGAACAAGCGCCGGTTCAGCGTTTCTGCAGAATCACGGACTGAACATCATTGATGTGATGATGGAAGGAGATGATAATACGCTTTACAGCCTTCGTGGTGAAGCACAGAAAAATACCAACACTCTTCTGCTTGATATTCTTGGCGACGGTAACACGGTAGGACTCCTGCAAGAGCATGGATATGCAGATATATCTCTCACCGGATCTTTCAACGATGTTGTACTCGATCAGAAAGCGAACAACAACGCAAATCGTCAGACTGCCTATGTGGATGTAACCGGAAGCGATAACCTGGTGGATGTTTCTCAGAGAGGACAAGCCGGAACAGCTGATATCACGCAAAATGGTGATGATAACACAGCTTTTGTACGTCAAAATGGTGTAGGAAACTCAGTTCTGATTGAGCAGGGTGTATACGGCGGTGCGACTGCAAGCATTGCAGACTTTACCCAAATTGGCGATGGCAACTACTTCGAAACCAAGCAGGTTCGTTCCGTTGATAACAGAGTGACCGGTACGCAGCTTGGAGATGATAACTACTACCGTGCAAGCGTTCGCGGCGAAGACAATTCTGTAAGCATGGATGTTGCAGGCGATGAAAACCGCGGAAGCTGGGCAATCAGCTCACTCGGATGGCCACATCAGCCAACAGGAAACTCACTTACTCTTGATGTAACCGGCAGCAATAACTACAGCACAGGAAGCATTGCCGGTGATAACAATACCGTAACCGTTGCACAGGACGGACTTGGTAACCGACTCGGAACATCATGGTACACAAGCGATGGCGTAAGCATTGCAGGTGATGCCAACTCCGTATCGATCGGACAGTTTTCAGACTATAACACTGCTTCAGTTAGCGTAGCAGGAAACAGCAATACAGCGACCATTACCCAGAACTAAATTTGTTCTGAGTGTACATTTGCAACCCTGCACGGTTTGAACGCCGTGTGGGGGATTTGTTTATCCAAATAAATTAAGAATGAAAAAGCTAATACATAACCGGAGGAATTGAACCGGGATGTTGAGGCAGATCATCAATAAAAAACACAGAGATTAAAAAACTGTTTTTTTGCTCAGGTCTAATCTATAAATGACTACCAAAGAGTTCCATATCGCCCTTCTGACCATTTTTCTGATCGTTGCAGGCGTGCTTACTCATCACCTGCTGAACGACGGAAATAATGCCTCTTATTTTCAGTTTGAGTTACCGAAATTCGGTGAGATTTCTTCAAATCAAACGGAAAAGGCCCCATCTGGAATAGGCACACCAATCTTTCGGGCACCATTTATCGGCGGGGAAAAGGATCAGAAAAGAGATACACATCCACTTTCGTTTGATGAAGAGCAGATTTTAAAAACAGAGCCGGATCAGGGTAAAGATGAAGAAAAACAAAATGTGGAAAGAGAACAGGTTGAAAATCAACAAGTGAGCCCACCAGAAGATGAGAGTGAAAATAAGGTAAAACCCACATCTGCCCGTTTATTCATTCCGTTTACCCGGTTAACGGAGAGCTACCCCTGGGTAAACAAAGGCTCGGCTTTACAAAAATTAGAAAGTGCCGATAAGAGAGATGAAGCGGGGTTTGGTTCCCGTATTGACGTATTGACCGGGCAACAGGAACTGAGTCGTTCTCATGTGAGGATTCTCCAGATAAGCGATGAAAATACCGCGGATGTAAGGAGTGAGAACCGCGATAATTATGTGGAGATCATTCAGTCGGGAGATTCCGGAAATGTGGTGCAACTGACGCAAAGTGCATCCGGAAATACCGCTCAAATCACTCAGCAAGGTTATGGAAACAGGCTTGGAAGTAATAAAACCCAGTGGATCAACCCGAGAATTACCACGGAGCAGATCAGGGATTCCAGGCTTGATATTTCTCAAGCCGGTGATTTTAACGCAGCCGATTTCATACAGGATGGATCCAAAGTGCAATCCCAACAGTTCGGTGTGATGAATACAGTGATTGCCGGCCAAATACAGAGCACAGCACATATTTCTCAAAATGGTGATTTTAACACGACAACCCTGGAGCAGAATAACGGATCAGCTGATATCAATCAGGAAGGAACTGGTAACCTGATCACGCTCCGCCAGCTCTGAGATCAACCGGTCATACGTTCGTTTATCAATCTTTTGGATTGAGCAAACCTAAAACGAATGAAACCGGAATGAAAATATTCATATGGATCGCTCTTTTACTGGCTGCAGGCCTTCCGGCCGCAATTGCACAGACCCATCAAAATCCGGGCGAAGTATTTATCGAACAGGCAGCATTTAATCATAATGATGCAGTCGTTCAGTTTACCGGAGAGTTCAGCCATCTATTTGAACCAGAAGAGGAGTTTTCGGCCAGTTTCAGTGATGGGGATCACCACGCAAGTGTTTTGCAATCGGGAAAAGGAAATCTGACTCTTCTGAATCAAATCGGATTTAATAATCGGACTATACTAAATCTGATTGGTGCCGATAATGTAGCGGGGGTTGTTCAGAATGGCGATAACAACCAGGCTGCAGTAAGATGGGTTGGATCGGCGAATGAGTTTGAATATCTTCAACTCGGCGATTTCAACCGGATGGAAGTACAGCAGTCTGGATCGGGGGTTCGTCAGCGTTTTGAGCAGATTGGCAGCAATCATGCCCTGCAGGTGATCGGCCGGGGTATCCCGCTGAACATTTCACAGTTCGGCAATGGAGCTTCTGCAGTGGTCGAAACGTATTAAAGTAGAGCAAACAGAGCGCCTGTTACATCAGAAAAAGTTTACCCATAACATTTCATTACAGAAGAAATTATGAAGTCACGAATTGTATTTTATCTGACAATGCTTGCCGCATCGGGATTGATTTTCGGATCGTGCGCAAAAGAGTCGGTTGAAGCTGAATCCTTTGGCGATATTGATGGCATTGTCATCAACAGTGAGACTGAGACGGGGCTGGGTACTGTAAATATTACAACCACACCGGCATCAAACGCAATTTTTACTGAGAGCGACGGCACGTTTACTATTCAAAATGTTCCCACAGGAAACTACACCATCCAGGCGCGTAAAAAAGATTACAGTAATGCATCAGTGAGCGTATCTGTCCGTGACGGGCAAACAGCCGTTGCCAAAATTTTGATGAACCCCGTGGACGAAGATGAAGATTCCACTGCCACAACCGATGACTTTCGTGCTGAAATTACAGCCTGGTTTAATGATGTGGATGGCGATTCAACTCACGTGGATGTGAATTACCGAGTAACCAACACAAGCGAAGCTGCCGATATCGAAGAGTATGAGGTCTATTTTGAAATTCTTACCGTGAGCGGAACCAGTTATTTCTTTGATGTCTCCGGCGAAACACTGCGTGCCGGTCAAAGTCGTAATGGTGAGCACAGACACTATATCAGAAATGAAGAGGCAACAGATGTAATTATCAATGATGTGTGGATTCTTCAGTAAACATAATCATGGCCGGGTACAATCTGTGAGATAAAAGATCTCATCCGGCCTGTTTCTTAAGCTGATACTGTTTAGGTGTGGTTCCGGTATGCTCTTTGAACAGTTTTATAAAATGGCTCAGGCTGGAATATCCCAGCTTAAAGCTCACGTCGGTCACGTTCAGATCTTTATTCCGGAGCAATTTGCACGCTTTTTTCACTCTCTCCCTGTTGATATACTCCACCGGACTGATCCCAAACTCGTTATTGAAATAGCGATAAAACGAAGCCTTACTCATGCAGGCGATATCAGCCAGTTTATTGATTGAGATTGGCCGGTCCAGGTTGTTTTTGATAAACTCCACGGCAGAAGCCAGCCCGCTTTGTGTAACATGCTTCCGGTAATTTTTCAAAAGCAGGTTTCTCGATTCGGTCTGCAGCATGTGAACAATCAGTTCGGCCGTATTCATCTCCACCAGAAGATCTTTTTGATTGTGCTCCTCTGTAAAAATGTGAAACAGCTTTCGGATCAGCAGATCAACAGATTCTGTATTGGAAAAATGGACAGAAGCTGATGCGTCATACTCCCACTCACCGGATGTTTTTGTACGCGGCATCCGGTCGTTCATCCGGGCAACGATCTCATCAATCCGCTCCAGGGGAAGCTCAACGGTGATGCATTTTGTGGGCTGATTTAACTTCGCATCCGGAAAATCGATGTAGATCGTCGAATCGGGAGGCAGTACCAGCGATTCACTAGGCACAAACTCAAAAGGGGTTTCATCGCCCGAGTGGATCACCTTCTTGCCGGAAATCATACCGCAATACATCGGGCTGTCTGATTTCAGTTCCACCCTACTCGCTTCCTGATACGTATCATAAACCGAAAAGACGGCATCCCTTCCCGCATAGCTGGTCCGGTTTTCAACCAGTTGCCGGGGCGGCTTTTCTCTGTTTTGTACCAGGGATTGATTAATCATGGCAGAATGGATCTGATTACCGTACAACCGGCGCTGCACCGTTTTTTAGTATAGATAATGAACATATCGAAACCAAATTGAGACGATAGCGCAATTTTCTGAGAGTATAGACCAAGATTGGAAGCGCTTTTTTATGCATCATTGAGTACAAATAACTAAGTAACTTAATTTAATGGAGACTTAAAATGTTGCATGAACGCCCCACATTCAAAGATAAATATGATAACTATATCGGCGGAAAATTCGTGCCGCCGGCCGATGGAGAATATTTCGATAACATTTCGCCTGTTGATGGAAAAGCGTTCACTAAATGTGCGCGATCCAATGAAAAAGACATTGAGATGGCACTTGATGCCGCTCATAAGGCAGCACCGGAGTGGAATCGCTCTTCAGCTGCAGAACGGGCATCGGTGCTAAACAAAATGGCCGATATCATAGAGGATAACCTCGAGCTTCTGGCACGTGTCGAAACAATTGAGAATGGAAAACCGATCCGGGAAACGATGAATGCCGATCTGCCCCTGGTGGTGGATCACTACCGCTATTTTGCTGCTGCGATTCGAGCACAGGAGGGTGGTATCTCGGAGCACGATGCCAATACAGTATCGATCAATCTGCCGGAGCCGCTGGGCGTAGTAGGTCAGATTATACCATGGAATTTTCCGCTGCTGATGGGCGCCTGGAAAATAGCACCCTCCCTGGCTGCAGGAAATTGCACGGTGGTAAAACCGGCCGAGCAGACCCCTTCAAGCATTATGGTGATGTTGGAGCTGATTGGAGATGTAATTCCCGATGGTGTGCTGAACGTTGTAAACGGATTTGGCCCTGAAGCCGGACAGCCGCTCGCTACCAATGAGCGGATCGCCAAAATTGCGTTCACCGGCGAAACCACAACCGGCCGGCTGATTATGCAGTACGCATCTGAAAATATCGTACCGGTAACGTTGGAGCTGGGCGGCAAAAGTCCGAACGTCTTTTTTGAAAGCGTGATGGATGCTGATGATGAGTACTTTGATAAAGTTCTGGAAGGTGCGGCAATGTTTGCGCTAAACCAGGGAGAAGTCTGCACCTGCCCGTCACGTATCCTGGTACAGGAGTCAATCGCGGAAGTATTTACCGAACGGGTTGTTGAGCGGGTGAAGAAGATCAAAATGGGGCACCCGCTGGATGATGAGACGATGGTGGGCGCGCAGGCTTCGAACGATCAGTATGAGAAGATTCTGAACTACTTTGAAGTTGGCCGCGAAGAGGGTGCAAAAGTTCTCGTTGGCGGCGGTAAAGCCGATGTGGGCAGCAACGGAACCTCCAATGGGTACTATATACAGCCAACCATCTTTTCCGGAAATAATAAAATGCGGGTATTCCAGGAAGAGATTTTTGGCCCGGTTTCATCACTCACAACATTCAAAGACGTGGATGAAGCTATAGAGATTGCCAATGACACACTCTACGGTCTCGGAGCCGGCGTGTGGACCCGTGATGCTCACGAACTCTACCAGGTGCCGCGTGCCATCAAAGCGGGGCGTGTGTGGGTGAACTGCTACCACACCTATCCGGCACACGCAGCTTTTGGCGGGTATAAAAAATCCGGATTTGGCCGCGAAAATCACAAGATGATGCTGGATCACTATCAGCAGACCAAAAACATGCTGATTTCATACGACAAGAAAGCAATGGGCTTTTTCTAAGAGTTGACCCACAAACCAAACCCCCGGTGCTTTTATTAGCCCGGGGGATGTTTAGTTCGGTTGAGTGGTTTAAGTTTAATTACAGGCTGTACCAAAATCCCAACAACCCACCTCTGATCCAAACTCTGTACGAGTTTTGATCTGTCTCCTCCCGGGAGGAGAGGTTCATTTTCTTGCTATTCCGAGGTAGGCTCGAAAGAGCTGGAGTTGATAATCTAACTCAAATCATCAATCTCAGGATGTTAACTATGAGCTCCTCTAATCATTTAACTTTCATCTCTAATCTGTTGTACCATGCCAGTAAAACGAGTTCTTATAACCGATGATGCCAAAGAAGTAATGGATGAACTGCGAGAAAAGCATGGCGAACTGATGTTTCACCAAAGCGGCGGGTGCTGCGATGGTTCTTCGCCTATGTGCTATAAAGCCGGGCAGTTTCGGGTGGGTAAAAGTGATGTGAAACTGGGTGAGGTTTATGGTGCTCCTTTTTACATGGCGAAAGACCAGTTCAAATACTGGCAGCACATGCAGCTCACGCTTGATGTGAAGCCGGGACGCGGTTCAAGCTTTTCGATAGAGATTCCGATGGGTGTGCGGTTTCTCATCAAATCGAAGATGTTTACGGAAGAACAGCTGGAGGATCTGGAGCCTGTGGAATAAACCGAATTTTTTTTCTGATTAAATCATAATTATCTATTCTTTGCCGGTATTTATTACTTTCATGCATCAGGAATTTCAAATGATATAAATTCTTAGCATGAATAGAATTCTTTTTCTTTTTTCTTTTGTCATTCTGTTGGCGGGGTGTGAGACATCTGAAAATTCAATCGAAGGCAAAACAATTGTGCTCGATCCCGGTCACGGCGGTACGGCTGAAGTGGATCACTATCGGGTTGGACCCACTGGAGAGCGGGAGGAGTGGATCAATTTGCGTGTGGCACTGATGCTGCAGGATCTGCTGATTGAAGAAGGTGCTGAGGTGCTCATGACCCGCACGGATGACAGCGACGTAGGCTTGCAGGAACGTGCACAGCTTGCTGTGGATAACAATGCGGATCTGTTTCTGTCGATCCACCACAACGCTATAGCCGATACTTCCGTGAACTTTCCGGTGGTCTACTTCCATGGCAATGCCAGCGAAAACCGCGCCGGCCTGCAGCTTGGTAAGATATTGGGACAAAAAATAAACGATGCGCTTTTTGATGGAGAGGAACCGGTGTTGGTGGCATCTGATCACACCATATTCACCCGATCGGGCACAGCGGTTTTGCGGCACTCTTACGGCATTCCCGGTATCATTACAGAGGCTTCCTTTTTCACAAATCCGGATGAAGAACAGCGCCTGAAAGAGGAGGATTACAACCGTAAGGAAGCGGAAGCACTTGTTGAAGGAATCAGTGAATTTTTTGAGGCCGGTGCCGAACCCATTAAAGAGAAATTTAGCAAAATTGAACTTCCGTCATTCCCGGTACTGCAGGCTGAAGGGCGAATGAGTCCTGAAGTTCTTGGGTGGAAATCAGCTTTTGAACAGGCACAGGAGTTAAGAGAAAGTTCAGAACCTGAAAAAATTATTCAGGCTTTAGAATACGCAACAGAGAGTGCCCATCTTTTTCCCGATTCACCTGTGGCGAAACAGGCTCATGAGCTGCGAGCTGAATTGCTTGAGAGATTAGGTCGCCCGGATGAAACTCATTTAGCCAGAAAACGCTCCGAAGAGTTCTATAAACTATTACGGCCGTAAATAAATAAACACAGGTTATTAAATGATATGCCGGTGACTTAGAACTTATGATTTAGGTGGTTAAGTTATTGTTAATGTTGTTTATTGCAGGTGAGATATGGCAGACACTCACAGTGAGAACCCGGAACAAATATTTCATGAGAGCCTATATAATTATTAATTAATTGAACCATATAAATTTTTAATACGAATCGTTACCGTATTAAGCATCACGGTTTCAAAACTATTATATATGAATTTATGTAAGAAAAACATACCGTCAGATACCTTTACAACGGTTGACTTGTCGGATGTGATAGAGATACGCCGGTATACCAGGAATTTGGCCGGAACCCTGGGATTTTCAAAAACAAATCAAACTCAGATTACCAGTGCGGTAAGTGAAATTTGTGAAAATGTGATTGATTTTGCGATCAGAGGTCATGTGAACGTGAAGTCCGTGAATTTCGAAACCCGCCGGGGTATCCTGATAAAAGTAACAGATTCTGGTCCTGGAATTCTCGACATATCTGCAGCTGTAAAGGATGGATATTCAACCCGTAACCGCCTCGGACTGGGCTTGCCGGGCACAAAAAGGTTTATGGATATCTTCAAAGTGCAGTCTAAGCCGGATGACGGAACTAAAGTTGTGATGTGCAAGTGGGTTACTGACAGAGACAGATTCATGCTTCAATCAGTTTGAAGAATAGGGCTAAACTATTATGAGTATCGATAAAAGCGACATCAAACAGATGTTTTTCGACCGGCTGAACAGTTTTTTAGTAAATCAGTCGGAAGAGAATTTATCTGATATTTATTCTCTTGGCAGGCAGGCTTTGAATAGCGGTTTTGGACTGCTTGAATTGCTTGAAATCTATCATGAAACCACTGAAAGCAGAGATTTTAATATCAGTGAATCCCAGCAAAAACATCTGAAGATCGCGCTTAGCTTTCTTACGGAATGCCTTGCTCCCTACGAAATGAAACAGCAAGGGTACGAAGAAATGATTAAAAGTCTCAAAGATCAAAACAATCAGCTGAAAAAAGAGGTTGAACAGAGAAAACAGGTTGAAAACGAACTTAAGGAAAGTAAAAATCACTTCCAGCAGCTTGTAGAAAATGTGCTCGATATCATAACCATTTTAGACCCCGATGGTACGATCCGGTTTCTAAGTCCCTCGGTAAAAAAAGTTTTAGGATATTCGCCCGAAGAGCTTCAGGAAGTGCAGGTATTGGATTTGATCCGTGAGAAGGATCGTAAGCAGGTAAGGAATAAATTACAGGAAGTTTCTGAAAAACCAGGCAATGAAATTTCTGTGCGATTTGAAATTAAACATAAAAAGGGTCAGTACAGGTGCCTGGAAAGCTCAGCAAAAAACGCTGTTAATGCATTGGGGAAGCCGGGAATTATTGTCAATTCACGCGATGTCTCCGAAAGGGTAAAAGCATTTGAAAAGTTAGAAGCGAGTCGCGAACAGCTTCGGAAAGCGCAAAAAATTGGTATGCTTGGGAGCTGGGAGTGGGATATTGTAAAAGGCGATCTCAATTGGTCTGGTGAATTGTGCGATATTTATGGGATTCCGGAAGAGGAGAAGCCCCGTACATACAAGGATTTTTTAGATATGATGCCGGATAAGGACCGGGATAGAATGATTCGTATCATACGTGATGAGTATATAAAGAAAGATAGTTTCGAATTTGAACACCGAATTGAGCTGCCTGATGGCCGGAAAAAACTACTTTTAGTTCGCGGAGATGTGATACAGAATGATGAGGGTAAACCTGTGAAGATGATCGGGACCGGACAGGATATTACCAGGATGAAAGAAACAGAACGTAAACTGCGTGAATACAGCGATCAGCTGAGACAATTGTCCCGCAAAAATGAACAGGTTCGTGAAAATGAAAGGATTCGTATTTCGCGCAAACTCCATGATGAATTGGGGCAGACATTATCTTTACTGAAAGTTGATCTGTTTATTTTACAGCAAAAACTGGATTCAGATGATAAAACTGCAATCCAAAAAGAGTATGTAGTTGAGGAGCTGAAGAAGTCAATCAAACACGTTGAGACAACGATAAAAACGGTGCAAACCATTTCACGTGAACTGAGACCGCTGATACTGGATGATTTTGGCCTTTCTGAAGCAATATGCTGGCAGCTCGATAAGTTTGAAAGTCATAGTGGAATTACGACCACATTTCAGAATAATACTGACCCTGACCAACATCTTGGTGAAGAAGAAACCACGGCTGTGTTTAGAATTTTGCAGGAATCATTGACAAATATTCTGCGACATGCAAATGCCAGTAAAGTAGATGTTGAACTGCAAGAGAAAAAAGGCCGATTGGTCTTAAAAGTTAAAGATGATGGAATTGGCATTCGCTGGGATCAGCTTAAAAACTCTAAATCATTGGGGATACTGGGGATGCGTGAGCGGTGTGCTCTTCTCGGCGGAGATATATCTTTTGTTGACCAGGATGGGAAGGGAACAACAGTCATTCTTACCATACCATTTGAAAAAGAAGAAGTGTCTGATGGATAGAATCACCACTGCTGTCGGCTGAGAATACTCGATTTGAAACTACAAACTATAAAAAAACTATAAAATTGAATTATGATTAATGTAATTGTAGCGGATGATCACCCACTGCTTCGTGAGGGGGTTAAAAAAGTATTGACAGAACAATCAAATTCGATCCGGGTGATAAAGGAAGTATCAAATGCCGGTGATCTGATGAACGCCCTCTCTGAAGAGGAACCGGATCTCGTCATTCTTGATATCACCATGCCGAACCGAAGTGGTCTGGACGCGATGAAGGATATGCAGGATATCCACCCAAAAATTCCGGTACTTATTTTAAGTATGCATCCGGAAGATCGCTTTGCCATACGTGCCATTAAAGCAGGCGCTTGGGGTTATGTGAACAAGTCGAGTATTGGGGAAGAGCTTGTAAAATCCATCACAACAATTGTAAAGGAAAAACGCAGATACATTAATTCCAAAGTTGCCGAGGAGCTAGCACGCCAGATCGGAACGCCGTCTGATCAGCTTCCACACCATGCATTATCCGACAGGGAATTCCAGGTATTTCACAGGGTTGCTTCAGGAATGAAAATAAGCGACATCGCAAAAGAGCTTTCTTTAAGCGTGCAAACGATCCACACCTATAAAACGAGACTTAAAAAGAAAATGGATCTGAAATCCAACGCAGATCTTACAAGGTATGCAATCCAGCATAACCTGGCGGATCTGAACGTAGAATAACTGATTCACCGCTTTATTCTGTTGTAAATTCCAGAGTGGCACGGGTTCCGTTGTCAGATTCAAGAGATATGGAGCCATTGATCTGTTCAGCCATTACCTGCGCCAGGTAAAGTCCTGAACAGTTGGTTTGATTCACTTCAAAACCGTGTGGAACTCCGATGCCGTTGTCACTTACAGTAAGCAAATAATTCTCTCCTTTTTTCTTAAGCGAAACTCTCACTTCTCCGTGTTTCTTTTTCGGGAAGGCATATTTAATGGCGTTGAATAGAAATTCAACGAGGATTAAACCAACAGAGCTCGCTTTTTTTAGCTCGAGCCTGAGTTCGCAAATATCGTCCTTCTGAACGGAAATAGAATCTGTGTTTCCAATAATAGAATCGATAATCAGATTACAATATTCGTGAACATTTACATCCTCTGAGGATTGATCCTGGTACAAGAGATGGTATACCTCTGCGACTGATTGTATTCGCGCCGAAAGACCTTCCAATAGTTCCCTGGCTTCATCAGTTTCAACAGACATCGCTTTAAGGTCGGTTAAACCGCAAATGAGGCTGAATGAATTTTTTGTCCGGTGTTGCAGCTCCTGAATCATTATCTCTTTAGTCTCAATTTCTTTTTCCAGCAGTTTAATCGTTCTGTTTTTAGGCGTTGCATCCCGAACGGTATACTGAAATCTCCTTCGTCCATCCTCAAGAAACACGCTGCCGCGAACATCAATTTGTTTGAAGTGATAATCAGGAGTTGTTACCGGAATGTTTTTAAACCATTGGCTGCCGTTGATAAATATCTCATGCAGGAAGTTTGCTTCATTCTCAATCTGCTGCAGAAGATCAATTTCCCAGAATTTCTTTCCTGAAAGCTGTTGTCCGGAAACCTTTGTAAACTCTGCTACAGCAGGATTTACATCAAGCAGTCGGCCGGTATCTGCATCGAAAATAAAAATGGCATCATCTGAATTATTGAACACCATTTCATAGCGGCTGCTATTTTTAGATGATACCTGTTCTGGATGGATATGATTGTATTGAAATTGAAGTGCCTTCCGGATAGATGAGTCCAGTTTGTTTAGCTCAACGGAGTTATCCATGATACTTGCGGATACAGGTTTGTCAACACGCGTTTCGTCATGTCGCGATTCATCACCTGAAGTGAACAGAACCGGCAGGCTAAAATAACTCATCATGTTCATGATAGACTCTGCCTCCTGCCTGTTTTCAACCAATCCAAGATCCATAACAATCAGATCAATACTGGGTAGGTGTTGTTTGATACTGTTCATTAGATTCTCGTCGCCGTTGGTGGTTACAACTTCATAACCGCAATGTTTAATCTTATCGGCAATACCCGTAGCCTCTGATGAAGAATCCCCTATAAGCAGGATGTTCTTTTTTGCCTTGATGTTGTTTTTTTGTTGCATAACGTAAAATTAGATGCTGTTTTGCAGAACCATTGAATTCACCTGATATTCAATCGGGGAAAAACTGCACGGTTTTGCAAAAAAAGTGGTTCTAATTAACATATAGCATTTTCAAGAGATCTGATATGCGTTTGCAGGTGATTCTTAAGTCGTAAATCATTGATTTTTATGTAGTAAATTTACTACACGGTGTCTTAAGAGTACTCTTGTGAAAGAATATATAATTCCGATTATCGGGGTATAGAATCCCGGAAGAAAGGTTGCTTTTTGACCCGTTTAAAACGGGTTGGATATTTCAGCACCAATCTACAGCGTGATTTGAACAGCTATGGTATCCGGGTAGCCTGCCACGCCACAGCCCGCCACTCTCCATCTGATTTTCGAAACGTTCCGGTATTATAATAATTAAGAGAGTCATTCTCTGATTCAGCGACCAGCCGAAAAGCGACGACAGCTGTATCTCCATAGAGCTGAATCTGAACTTCTTCTGAGTGATAGATAAACTCCGGCTCTGACTCCTGATTTCCGCCATTATCGAGACTGCTTAAAATATCACCTTTGGATACCCTGCGACCGTCTGAGCCGGTATATATCAGCTCTTCATCCCAAAATCTTTCGTGAATTTCTGAACTATTCTCAGAGGCACCCTGCAGGAAATTGTCTAATAACTCCCGGAGTTCCTGCTCGTCGTTCACCACATTTTGTTCAGAGGGATGAGTACAGGCTGAGACTAAAAAAATCAGGAAAAAAATCAGAACTTTAATCAGGTTCATAGCAGGATCTATGTTTTGTTTCGGTACAGTTCAAGTGCATCCACAACTTCAGCAGGAGGACGAATCGGCCGGCCGTCATTCATAAATACCGTAGTGACAATTCCCTTCAGCATAAGTTCGTTGTCTTGGCTTCGATAAATATCTTGTTCGAAAATATAACGAACATGCCCTTGTCTTCGAATTACAGATCTCACAGTAAAAATATCGTCTCCCATCAACGGGCGTTTATACTCCAGTTCAATTTTGTGCACTACGGCATCAACACCATTTGTGTGAAGCTCGTTAAAATTCAGGCCGAGCTCCTTCAGGAACTGGTGGCGGGCATGTTCCAGGTAATTCTGGTAGACGGAGTTATTTACAACACCTTGAGTATCCAGTTCGTAATCCCGAACCTGCATCTCAAAGTCAAAATCATAAGATTTCATTAAAGTGGGTTTAATTATAAATTTGCTTCGACGATAACATACATCACAATTCCTGAAAGATGAAGCGGCAGATGAAATTATCTGGCATCCTGTTTAAAGTACACCTGCCAGACTAATCAGGTAACCAGTCAAATAAAAAAGAGTAAGACAATGGCTTATAGATTATACAGGCAACTGCGCAATTTCGGGTTTATGATGGTGAGTGTGATGTTTGTTTTTCACACCGCACAGGCGCAAGACTTTCCAATGGATAATCTGTCTGAGTTAACATCCGGCACACCATCAGAAGCCGCTTATTTTTCGGATCATATAATGGGTGGGGAAACGAAATCTCTTCATTTTATTGATTTTCAAAATCGCAGCATTATAAAGCGTTTTGATGAGTTCAATACGAGAAATGAAGAACGAGAGCGGATAAGCAGTCGTCAGAGAACCAAATCACTGACCGCAGGTTATATTGATGATGAATTTCTGCTCGATACAGAGAGCGGCAGCGGCAAATTTCGGTTTGATGGAGAAGCGGCCGGGCTGATGTTCAGCGGGCAGTCAGCATCGCTTATGCTTTCGTACGGAAATGCGGAAGCAACTGAGCACGATGGAGATATCAGAAGCATCACAGCTGATCTGAGTTTTGGAGGAAACAAGCACATTTTCAGAAATTTTCTGCAGCTGCCCATTGGGATCTATGTTCCGGTTCGTCTGAGTGCAGGGTACCGGAATCTTACGATCATTGAAGAGGAAGAAACTGCTCATATCACGAACAGTGCAATCGGTGCAGGAATTGGGACAAGTGCCCGTATTCCAACATCATTGCCGATTTTTCGCGATAACATCACCGGTTTTGCGTCGCTTGTTCGAAGCGTGGGCGGAATTGGAGATCTCTCAGGCAGTGAGGACTCTTTTGGTCTGGAGGATGAGCGCATTTTCGGAGGAATACACCTCACACAAAACACCGATTTCAACATCGAGGGTAAATTTGAAAATCTTCTTGGTGATAATACCGGGGTTACCATTGGCCTGACACTCCGCTGGATGGCATGGAGTGAAGAGGCTGCGGATAATTTCCGGGAACTGTTTGATGTGGTTACCGGTCAGCGGGAAGATCTGGTTCAGCGAAGTAGTCAAACGTTCCTTCGGGTTGGTCTGAATTGGTAGGAAAAACATGAGATGCCGTTATCCGGATTGGGCCGCTTGTTTAGCACAGCGAATTCCATCCATAGCGGCTGATACAATACCGCCTGAGTACCCTGCCCCTTCACCGCACGGATAGAGTCCGGCTACGCCGGGATGCTGCAGTGTTTTCCAGTCACGCGGAATACTTACCGGGGACGACGTCCGGGTTTCCGGCGCATGCACCACGGCATCATTGGTCAGGTATCCCCTCATCGATTTATCGAACTGTTTGAAACCATTTTTCAGGGAATGATAGATGAAATCAGGAAGGACAGATCTAAGGTCAACGGATGTAATTCCCGGGGAGTACGATGTGTTGGGGAGGTCATCAGAAACCCGTCCTTCAGTAAAATCGACCAAGCGCTGAGCGGGGGCAGTTTGTGTTTTTCCGCCTTCAGCCCATGCCTTCTGCTCAATCGATTTTTGAAACTCCATTGCAGCAAGCGGACCATACTCACTGAATGAAGCAAAATCTTTTTCATAGAGCTCTACGACAATCCCGGAATTAGCTGTTGCCCGGGCCCGGCGTGAAGAGGACCAGCCGTTGGTTACAATTTCACCCGGTTTTGTGGCGCACGGAGCAATCACACCCCCCGGACACATACAGAAAGAGTACACCCCGCGTCCATCCACCTGCTTAACGATACTGTAAGCCGATGGCGGCAGATGTGGACTTCGTACATCACAACTGTACTGAATGGAGTCGATCAGCGACTGCGAGTGTTCCACACGTACACCCACGGCCAGCGGTTTCAGGTCAATTTTAACACCTTTCCGGTGAAGCATTTCAAAAATGTCTCTTGCCGAGTGACCGGTTGCCAGGATTACCTTGTCGGAGTGATAGGTTACGCCGCCGAGAGTTTCTACACCGTGAACTTTATCTCTCGTGATGATCAGATCGGTGACACGAGTGTTGAAATGGATTTCACCGCCGGAATTGAGTACGCACTCTCTCATCTTTGCGATAATTGGCGGGAGTTTATTCGTGCCGATATGCGGATGGGCATCCACCATGATCTCTTTTACAGCGCCGAATCCAACGAAAAGTTCAAGGATTCGCTGAACGTCACCGCGTTTTTTAGAGCGTGTGTAGAGTTTGCCATCAGAGTACGTGCCGGCACCTCCCTCCCCAAAACAGTAGTTGGAATCTTCGTTTACGACATGATCCACGTTGATCCCTTTCAAATCTTTAATCCGCTTTTTTACATCTTTTCCGCGTTCCAGGATAATCGGTTTGAAACCCTCTTCGATCAGCTGCAGGGCGGCAAACAAGCCAGCCGGACCCATGCCTACAATCAATACTTCTTTGGCGGAAGAGACATCGGGATAATGGGGCAGCGTTACAGGCTCTTCACTGAACTCCTCATTTACATAAACGTCCACTTTGAGGTTGATGATCACCTGTTTTTGCCGTGCATCAATCGATCGGCGAAGAATTTGTACGTGCCGGATATCATCTTTTGGAATATTCAATTGCTGAGAAACATGATCCTTCAGCAGATCTTCCTGAGCGGCAACTTCCGGATAAACGCGTAGCTGGTGAGTTTGGGGCATATTCTATAAATCAGTTTGGATAAAAGGCTTAAACTAACGGTTTTCACAAAGAGTCACACCAGTTGTTTAGAACTGCTTTTTATAAATGAGCCTGAATGAAGAATGAGAATGCAGAACAGAAGGAGAGCTTACCAGTATCCGTCTATAATAAAAAACCCGTGCCTGGGTGAGGTTCCGGCACGGGTTTTTAATTTTATGAAGTTGTTTTGTCTGTAAGAATACGCTCCGGTTTGTCAAGAGCGAGGCCCTTCATCAGGGAGTCGTAATCGGTGAGATCTTTTGGCAGGATGATCTGGTTTTCTTCTTTACCGAGGCCCTCCATCACCGTGAGGTATCTTTGCTTCAGCTGCAGATCCATCGCTTCCTTTCCTTTGGGTTCCGAAAGTGCTTTAGCGACCTGTTCAATAGAAACTGCCGTTGCTTCAGCGATCGTCTCGATCTCCTTCGCCAAACCTTCTGCTTCGTTAATACGCCGCTGCATTTCCGCTTCTGAGATGTTTACGATCTCCTGTCTGCGTCCCTGCGCATCATTTACAGCTGAATCACGCACACCTTCTGATTTTGCAATCACGGCACGACGTTCCCGTTCGGCCGTCATCTGCCGCTCCATCGCTTTTTGAACCGTTCGCGGTGTGTTGATGTTTTTAATCTCGTAACGGTGGACGCGAATTCCCCAGAGTTTTTCCACATCGCCAAGCACTTCAACAACTTTTTTGCTCATTTTCGCCCGTTCCTCAAATGTTTCATCGAGATCAAGCAGTCCGATGACTGAACGGGTTGTGGTTTGGGCAAGCTGAACGGCAGCATATCGGTAGTCGGTAATGCCGTAACTGGCGTTAACCGGGTCAACCACGCTCAGGTAAAGAACACCGTCCACCTCAACTTTTACGTTATCTTTGGTGAAACACTCCTGCGGCTCAACTTCAATCGTTTCCTCGCGGAGATCCTGTTTGTACACCACTTTATCCACAAACGGAATGAGCGCGTGAAAGCCCGGCCCGAGTGTGCGATGATAATTCCCCAGACGCTCCACGATGTGGGCGAACTTATTCGGCACCAATCGGAGTGCCTGCAGAAATTTGAAGGTCAGATAAATTGCAAATAGTGCCAGTATTACCTGGCTGAAAATTTCTATTGGACTCATGATGACAAGTTTTGAGGATTACTGTTTGCAGATGGGTTGACCTGGGTATGCTTTTTCAGCGTGCCAACGCCTTCGAAAAAGGTTTTCAGGTTTGCCGTTTCGGTAGGAAGAACGGAGACATTTGTATTCTTGATGATCTTGCCAAACTGATCGATATACTGCTCTACAAGCTTGGTTTTAACGGCTACTGCACCACCCGGTTTTTCGATTGCCGTTGCCACCCGCCGGATACCGTTGGCCGTAGCCGTTGCTACCAGCTCGATCTCCTGCGCTCGTCCTTTTGCTTCATTGATACGGCGCTGGCGCTGGGCCTCGGAAATCAGAATCTGACTTTCCCTTTCCCCTTTAGATTCATTAATTCGAGCTTCACGGAAACCTTCGGAATTTACGATCTCCGCCCGCTTTTCACGCTCAGCTTCCATCTGCTTCTCCATTGTATCCACGATGGCGTTCGATGGGCTGATGTTTCTGATCTCGTAACGCATCACCTTAATTCCCCACGGATCGGCGGCATTATCGATCTCATTTACGATATTTTCGTTCATCATATCACGCTCTGAGAAGGTATCATCCAGCGTAATTTTACCGATTTCACTTCGCATTGTAGTTTGAGCGAGATTCACAGCCGCAGCCACATAGTCGGAGATTCCGTAGCTGGCGCGATAAGAGTCCATCACCTTGACATACACAAGGCCGTCAACAGAAACTTCAATATTGTCTTTTGTGATACAGGTCTGGCTCGGTACATCAATCACCTGTTCACGCATCTCCTGCCGGTAGGCGGCGCGGTCAACAAAGGGAATCATAAAATGAAATCCCGGTGAGAGAGTTTTTTTGTATTTGCCAAGACGTTCTTGTATCACTTCTTCGCGAAACTCCACGATGATAAACAGTCGGGTGACAATCACGAAAAGGATTACCAGCAGTATGAGTAGTGTTGTCCACATAGTCAGTTTTTATTTTTTTTCAGGTTACGCAGTTGTTCTTTTGTTGGCTCTTTCACGCCGATCGGCTCCACAATCCAGGTTGTATTTTCCCGATAGCGGATTCGTACTTTTTTTCCGGGTTTGATGGATCCCTCCAGGGATCTTGCTCTCCAGGTTGTTCCGTTAAGCCGAATTTTCCCGTTGTTATCTTCGTCGTTTACAGTTTCGGTGACCTCCACAATTTGGTCCATCGCCTCGTAATCTTCATCGGCATATTTAAAAAAGCTTTCGGCTTTAAAATATTTTTTGATGAACGGGCGGATGGCAATAGTAAGTACGACCGATAAAATCAGCCATGCGGCAATGGATGAGCCTGTTCCGGTTAAAATTCCCAAAAACCGTAAAATACCCACACTAAGCCCGCTGAATCCAAGAAAAAGAGCGAGTCCGCTGGGTGCAATAAATTCGAGAAGCATCAGGAGAATCCCTCCGCCAAGGAAGATCCACGTAAGTAGTTCTGTATCCATTATGTTCGAATAGATTGATGTTTTTGGTTAGATAGCGATTTGTACGGTGAAAACATAAAAAAGTTATAGCGGAAAATACTTTGAAGAAGAAGCCTGAAGATGCATCAAAACCCGGCCCTATCATACCAAAATTAAAGTCGTCAATTCATTAAATTTGATCTATTTTTACAGCACATGAAAAACCACATAAAAATACTGGTATATGAAAGCAGAAATTGAGATCAAACAAGGCACACTCGGAATTGAATTGTATGAAGATGATGCACCCGGAACCGTTGAGAATTTCGTGAGCCTCGTAAAGAAAGGATTTTATGATGGACTTACGTTTCACCGCGTGATACCCGGCTTTGTGGTCCAGGGCGGGTGCCCCGATGGTACAGGTGCCGGCGGCCCGGGGTATACGATAGATTGTGAGCTCGACGGGGATAAACAATACCACGATCGCGGCGTGCTCTCAATGGCACATGCCGGAAGAGATACGGGCGGATCGCAGTTTTTTATCTGCCACAGCCGAAAGAACACCGCCCACCTCGATGGCAATCACACCGTATTCGGGAAAGTGGTGGAGAATGTAGATCTGATCGATCAGATCAAACCAAAGGATAAAATGGTTGAAGTACGGATCCTGGAGAATGAAGATTAATTGGCCAGGGCCTCAGCTTCTTCGGCGAGAGCCATAACCGCGCTGGTGTAGAGCTCACTCGGGTTGTATCGGAAAACAGCCCGATTGACGCTCCCGGTTCGTTCAACGAAATATGCGAGATAGTTGCCTACTGACATGATGTTGTTGTTCATATCAAAAATATCATCACCTACAAACCATTTATTGAGCGAGTATGGGATGAACTGGGCAAAGGTCATTGCACCTGCATAACTCGATTTCAGTTCGAAAACATCGATTTCGTGCCGGTTCACAAACTCTATCAGTTCCTTAAGCTGGGCGCGTGCAAATTCGGCGCGGTAATCCACAGCATACATGGAAACGTAGGAGTTAAATGGGTTAAAACTCCCGATATTTCGCCCGTAGTCTGACTCAATTCCTATAATTGCGGCTATCACATATCTTGGGATGTTATACTCCTCTTCGGCCTTTTTAAGCTGATCGAGATTTGCTTCGATAAATCCAGTGATCTTGGCTTTTTTGTCGTTAAAGCCTAATACTCCTTTATACTCTTCCAGACTGAGAGTTCTTCGCTCAGCTGAATTTCTGAACCGGTCGCCAATCCCCTCATAAAGTTCAAACCGTGAATCGTTAAGCTGGCCTTCAATATTCATTCCGTTGGACTGAAAATATTCTGTGAGTGATGCCAGGCGCTCTTTGTATTTATCTTTAACATCGTTGTTATCTGATGCGACTGCTGATTGAGAGAATGCGAAAAACAGAATCAGGACTAAAGAGATGGATGATATTTTGTAATGCATGATCGGATCGGGTCAGTAAATGATTGTGTAATGATATATTGAGTATAAAAAAATAGTTGGCAAAAGGAACTACAAATTTTATAACGGAAATTTACGACCAGTTTATATATACCGGTACAAAAGTTTATAAAAAACTGTGGTAAATCCTGTTGTATTTCCTTTATCGGCTGTACCCCTATTTTTATTAATAAATAGATAGAGAAAATCTCTCATCCATTCAACTTAAAAAAGGGGGGCTGAAGATATCAGCCAATCTGAGTGTGGTCTCTGTTATTGCAGGGTGTTCCTTTCCCGAAAAACGAACCACCAGAGGTACAATCCGCTGAGGAGTAATCCGCCAAGCAGAAAAACAATTTTACCTGTTAATTCGCCGATGCCGGGTACAGAAGAGAAAGCCGGCTGAAGATATATCAGCGCCATGCATGCCCCCATCAGGCAGAATGTGGCCGGTATGTGATAGGCTACTTTCATTACATTTTTACTGTATATACCGAGCACAAAAGCCATTACGGCATAACTTATAAGCGTGGCAGCAGCGGAACCCATCATTCCAAAAACCGGGATAAGCAGAATATTTACCCCAAGGGTAATGGCCGCTCCCAGCAGCGTAATTTTATAGAGCACCGAGGTTTTTTCTTTAATAAAAATGCCCGATGAAAAGTTGATGTACCACCCCTGGAACCAGTAGGCCATCAGCAGAAGCGGCACGATTTCAATACCGGCCCAGTAGGAAGAGTTGATGAGGGTCCATCCCACTCCCGGAATTTCAATCGCCACAATCTGATACCTGAAGAGCGATACAGCAAGATAGGCGGGGGCTGCAAATGCGTTGAAAAAAATGAATGCCTGACTGAATGTTTTGGAAGCGTCATCATCGCGGGAATGGCGCATGAAAAATGGCTGCCACGCCATGCGGTACATCTGCACAATCAGCAGCATGAAAACCGCAAGTTTGTAACATGCGCTGTAAATACCAACCACATCTTCAGGTGTAACACCATCCCCATAGAGCCTTTGGGATACGGCCGGATCCATATTGTTCAACAGAAAACGGTCGATCATTTCGTTGATCGCGTGACCGAGCCCTGCAGGAATAAACGGGAGGCCAAATCTGAAAATAGTACCGAGCCATTCGCGCTTCCAGTTTCCCTGCCAGTGTTCAGCGGTGTAGACCCACACAATGATGGTTAGCAGCGCCGACGCCGCCAGGTTTGCGATAAATACCGCTTCGATACCGAAATTGAGGGCGAGAATCAGGTAGAAATTCAGGCCAACATTTATGATTACATTCAGAATTTTGAATACCGCAAATTGAATCGATTTTCTCACGAGCCGCAGTTCAGCGAGGGGGACAATCGCGAGCGTATCAAACCAGAGAATCCCGAGCATCATCACAAAAATGGCTGATGTATCGCTGTCGAGATTCATCTGGGAGAGTGCGGCTGGCATCAGCAGCCAAAGGATCAGCACAATCAGCGAAGAGGTGACGAGTAGCGTGATCTGAATGGTTTTAAAAATATTGGACGCTTCTTTCCGGTCTTCTGCATATCGCAGGTAAGCCGACTCCATCCCCATCTGAACAATCACGTTTAAAAATGTTAGGGCTGCGTACGCCAGGGCAACGATGCTGTAGCGGGCCGGGTTGAAAGCGTCGGTATGAAACGGTACGAGCAGATAATTCATAAACCGCGCGACAACGCTGCTAAAGCCGAAAATCAGGGTGTCGGAAAAAAGTTCGCGCAGTTTATTCACTAAATCAGCTCCCGGAGATGAGCTTTTTTGCCGCTTCCACCCCGAGGTGATAGCTAATGGCGCCAAAACCGGTAATGATTCCGCTCATCATTTTACCGGTGATGGATCGCTCCCTGAACTCTTCGCGGCCGTGGATATTGGAGAGATGCACCTCAATTTTCGGGATCCCCAGAAGAGCAAGCGCATCCCGGATGGCAACCGATGAGTGGGTGAAGCCGCCCCAGTTTGCGATAAGAGCGTCAAATGAACCATCTCTGGCGTTGTGAATGGCATCGATCAGCTCACCCTCATGATTGCTTTGAAGGAAGGTGAATTGAATATCAGGAAAAGCTTTTTCGAGGCCGGAATTGATCTGCCCGAGTGATTCGGAACCATACGTGTTTTTGTCGCGGTCGCCCAATAGGTTTAGATTCGGACCATTCAATACCAGGATGTTCATAAAGAGACCTCTGCTGCGATTTGCTTACCGATTTTAGTCATTTCATCTTCCGAAACATCGATTGGGTTTCCAAGCGCCAGGTTTTGTGATTCTTTATAGATTGGAACCAGGTGGATGTGGGCGTGCGGCACTTCAAGACCTTCCACAATTACACCAGTACGGATCGGGTGAAGCGCTCTGTCAATCGCTTCGGTAATTTTTTTTGCAAAAATAATTGTGTCGGAGAGAAGCGGTTCGGGTAAGTCAAATAGGTAATCGATCTCTTTTTTGGGTACAACCAGAGTGTGCCCTTTAGCAATCGGGTTAATATCTAAAAATGCGATATGAGTGCTGTTTTCCGCGATTTTGTAGCACGGAATTTTACCATTTATGATCTGTGTGAAAATAGTTGCCATAGGTTGAAAACTTTTTTTAACAAAATGGAATGCTAACAGTTCTATATATTGTTGCTGAAATGTAGTAAAGCTAAAACGCTTATGCAGACATTTGAAAGATTAATTTCTAAAAAAGTTCTACCAATTTGTTGATTTTAAGTTCATCATCTCCTTATCTTTGGAGTCTTGGATAGAGATGATGAATCGGTAGCTCAGCTGGTAGAGCAACGGCCTTTTAAGCCGTGGGTCGAGGGTTCGAGCCCCTCCCGATTCACACAGAATTTTTAAGAATCTCTCTTGATTAACCCTTATCGGCTGATACCCGGTAGGGGTTATTTTTTTGCCCATCTATTTCTTCGATACTCTGCCTGTCCTGTTCTGAAAGAACACATCAATTTCACCCTGATCAATTTGATGCTCAAACTATTGTTGAATCGCGATTTAAGTGATCTAAGCGGTTATAAATACGTGTGTATAGTAGAGAATATGAGAAACATCTAATGGCACGCCGTTGGTTCTTTTCTTAATTAGTCAAATCTAATCATTCCTTGGATCTGCCATCGGAATTTTTGTATAAAGAGAGCTAAATCGGGGTCTCCTTTAGATATATGTTTATGAGAAGATTACTATTTTTACTGGCATCTGTAATAGCCGTTTTCACATTCAGCTGTGACACAACTCAGCCCTCCTTTGATGACTCTGTACCGGGTGTATTTGAACTTAGCACCAATGTATCTCCTGATGATGGCGGTACAATTGAACCCTCTGAAGGTGAATATGTGTCTGGTACCACTCTTGAAATCAGTGCTATACCTGAAACAGGGTACGTTTTTGAACGCTGGGAGGGGGACCTCACAGGAAGTATAAATCCCACTTTTCTAACAATGAGCCGTAACCGGACGGTAACGGCTTTTTTTATTGAAGCCGATTATCCACTTACCATCGAAATTGTGGGTCAGGGACGTGTATTTGAAGAAATAATCAGCCAGACTACCAAAGCACCGCAATCTGCAGAAACCGGAGATTTGAGTGCACCGGCTTCTCGCGATAGTTTGGATGATGATCCTGACCTGAAAAATAACAGAGATTCTGAAGAGCAACTAAAACTACAGAGAGACACCGGCGGTTCCCCGGATCAGCAGGTGGATAATGACGTTTCCAATCTGGATATTTCTTCCGGCGCGCCCGGTTCACTACAACAGGGCATTCAGCGTACAACAGAACAGTTAACGGCCGAAAGTTCAGCTTCAGCCTCTATTGAAATTGAAACCGTAACAGTTCAGCTCACTGCAGATCCGGATGACGGGTGGAGATTTGCCCGCTGGGAAGGTGATCTGACCGGCAGCCAGAACCCCGATTCTTTATTGGTTGATGAGGAGAAAAATGTCATAGCCGTGTTTGAAGAGATTGGAGCTGAAGAGTACACACTGAATCTGGACGTTGAGGGGCAGGGATTTATTGAAGCTTCCCCTGATCGTACACTGTATGATGAAGGAGAAGAAGTAACCTTGACGGCTGTACCGGATGATGGCTGGAGATTTTTGGCGTGGCAGGGTGATCTGGAAGGGTCTGAAAATCCAGAAACGCTAATTATGGATGCTGATAAAAATGTTACTTCAGTGTTTTCAAGGATTGGTGCCCCCGTATCAGAAATTCTGCAGCAGCCTTCATCTGTCACAGCGGGGGAAAATATTTCTCCCGCACCAGCTGTCCGGATAACAAATGACCAGGGTGAGCCTCTTGAGGGAATTGGAGTAAGCGCGAGTCTTAACAACAACGGATTTAGTTCATCCTCAGGTACAGATGTGAATACGAATTCAGACGGAGTTGCCCGTTTTGATAATCTGAGCATCGAATCTGTTTCAACAGGATATCGGATTATTTTTGAAGCTGATGATCCTGACATTTCAAGCGTAAGCTCATCAGAATTTGAGGTGTCACCGGCAGAAGCTGACCCGGCTTCTACTGTCGCGAATGTAAGGGGTGGTGTAGCTGGAGGAAGTACAGAAATTACGATTTCGGTTTTCGATCGTTTCAATAACCCAATTGCCAATGCTGAAGATGAAATTTCGGTAACGGTTTCAGGTGCAAATTCAGCGTCTCCGTCTGTCAGTGCCGGTGACGAAATTGGCCAGTATATTGCAATATACTCCCCTGAAAATGCCGGGACGGATGAAGTCACGATTGAACTGAACGGTACTCCAATCGATGGCAGTCCATTCATCAGCGAGGTGTTCACCAGTGATATCAGCGCAAGTGAATCTTCCGTGTCTGCTGACCCGACTGAGCTTCAGGCCGGCAGCAGCTCTACTGTGACTATTCAACTGCGGGATGAATCAGGTAATCCAATCAGTGAACTCTTTGGCTCCGATTTCAGTATTAATGTAAGTGGAAATAGTACCGCCGGGTCCGTGAGTGAAGTATCATCGGGCACGTATCAATTTAGCGTTTCCAATACAACAGCCCAGCAAATATCCGTAACCGTATTCGCTGGCGGAGTGCGTCTTAGCGACACACCTGAAATTACGTTCATCCCGTCAGATCCGGATATGATTGCAGTACCATCCGGTTCTCAGCCGGGCACTTCTACTGCAGGTGAAGTTATCTCAAACAGTCCTTCTGCGCGGGTAACTGATGAATTTGGAAATAATATTGCCGGCCTGGATGTAACCGTATCAGAACAAAATGGGCAGGATTTTTCATCGGGTACAGAAACGAAATCTACGAACAGTTCAGGTATTGCTGTTTTTGATGATCTGGTTATCACGAATGCCGGTCGCTATAACCTTGTTTATACAGCCGGATCACTCACAACCACTTCAAACGCTTTTGACGTAAATCCTGCAGCTGCATCTGCATCTGAAACAACTGCAGACGTGCCGAATGGATCGGCCGGAGACCGCACCGACATTACAATTACGGTTCGTGATGAATTTGGAAACCGTGTGGAAGGTGTTGCTGAGAATCTTTCCGTGAGTGTCAGCGGTGACAACTCCGGCGCAACTCTTGAGTCAGTTGCCGAAGAAGGGAATGGAGTTTACACTACAGCATATACCCCAACAGCAACAGGCACAGATCAGATCACAATTGAGCTTAACGGAACAGGAATTTCAGGCAGCCCGTATGATAGTAATATCATTACAAGCGATGCTGATGCTGTAGAAATAGAACAGCAGCCTCAACAAACAGTTGCCGGGGAGTCTGTAGCCGGACCTCCATCGGTAATTGTAACTGACGATCTTGGAAATCCGGTTGAAGGAGTTGAAGTGGTTGCATCCGTTCAGGGCTCGGCTTCTTTTGATGGTGGTTCAACCACACAGAATACCGGAAGTAACGGAATTGCGGTGTTCAATGATCTTGTGATTGAGACAGCCGGAAATTACACCCTTTCGTTCAATGCCATCGGTGCAAGTGAGAATGCGGTATCGGAATCATTTGATGTAGTGGCAGCGGATCCCGATAACCTGAGCCGGCTGTCCGGTAATAATCAAAACGGCGTAGTAACAGAAACGCTGGATGAACCTTTTGTTGTAAGAGTTGCAGATGAATTTGGCAATCCGGTTTCCGGGCTGGAGGTTGAATTTAGCATTGGCGATACACCTTCCGGTGCGAGCGGTCAGAGTTTAAGCAGCTCATCGGTCACAACCAACTCTGCAGGAGAAGCCTCTTCCACCCTAACTCTTGGAAATCTGACCGGAACATATACCGTTATTGCTGCCGCCGGAGCTGCCGGAAACATCTCATTTTCCGCAAATGCTGCTGCAGGTTCAGCTGAGACTTTTGATTTTGATGATATCAGCTCCCCGCAGACTGCAGGCGAATCGTTTGATATTTCGCTGACTGCTTTTGATGGTCAGGGCAATATTGCAACGGGCTACCAGGGGACAGCATCTCTCAGTGCGTCAGCGGGATCAGTTAGTCCAGGGAATGCGGAGTTTACAAACGGTACAGCTTCGCTGAGTGTATCTCTTAGCACCGCTTCTGGTAATCAGTCCATTACTGCGTCTGATGGTTCAATTACGGGCAGTTCAAATACTTTTGAAGTGCAGAGCGGGGGTGTAAGCGCGAGCAACTCTTCGGTCAGTGCTGATCCGAATCAGCTGCAGGCTGGTAATAGTTCGGAATTGTCTATAAATCTGCGTGACGGCAGCAACAATCCGGTAACTGGATTGAGCAGCAGCATATCGATAGATGTCAGCGGTAATGGCAGCGCTGGAGGCGTTAGTGAAACAGGCAGCGGAAATTATACTGCAGATGTAAGCAATACAACGGCTGAGATCGTTTCCGTTACCGTCAGTGTAAACGGAGTAACTCTTGATGATGAATCCTCCATTGAATTTACAGCTGCGGATCCTGATGAACTGACTATTGTATCCGGAAATAATCAGAGCGCGGCGGTATCTCAGCAGCTTTCGGATGATTTTGTAATAATTGTCACTGATGAATTTGATAATCCGGTCCCGAATACAACAGTAAACTTCTCCATTGAAAACACTCCATCTGGAGCATCCGGGCAGAGTTTAAGCAGCAGTTCAGCTCAGACCAACAGCTCAGGCCAGACATCCACTCGCCTGACGCTTGGCGACATACCGGGTGAATATACTGTGAATGCATCGGTGAGTGGTGCGGGCTCGGTTACATTCAGTGCCGAAGCAGAAATTGGTGCCGCTTCAGATATGGAGATCGCAACACAGCCAGGTACTACAACAGCCGGTCAGTCGATCAGCCCTTCACCACAGGTCAGAATTACAGACGGAGCAGGTAACACGATTGAAGGAGTCAGCGTAACGGTGAGTGTGGAAGGTGGAGAAAGTTTTGATTCGGGTACAACTACTCAGTCTACAAATTCATCCGGGATTGCTACATTTTCCAATCTTGTGCTCGAAACATCAGGATCATACAGTCTGGTCTTCAATGCCGCCGCATCCGGTGTATCGAACGTAACCTCTGATTCTTTCGAAATAGAACCGGCTGCGGGTGATCCTTCCAACAGCAGCGCCGACGTACCTAACGGAGCGGCCGGAGATGCCACATCGATCACAATTACTGTTCTTGATGAATTTGGTAACCCGGTAACCGGTGCAGCCGGTAATCTGTCGGTATCTGTTTCAGGTGCTAACAGCGGGGCGTCTTTCATCTCCATCGAAGACAATGGGGATGGCACGTATTCAACCAGTTACACGCCACAGAATAATGGAACAGACACGATCACAATTGAATTGTCAGGTTCAGGAATTAGTGGCAGCCCGTTTACGAGTGAGGTGAGTACGAGTGAGGTGAGCGCATCCAGTTCAAGCGTTTCAGCCGATCCAACTGAACTTCAGGCCGGAAACAGTTCAACTGTAACGGTTCAGTTGAAAGATGGTGCTGATAATTCTATCGCAGGACTCTCGGATTCTGACTTCAATATCAGCGTGAGCGGAAATGGATCAGCCGGATCTGTCAGTGAGACCTCAGGAGGTACGTATGTGTTTGAAGTCACGAATGAAACCGCTCAACAGGTAACGGTAACCGTGACAGCTACAGGAACTACGCTGAATGACACACCGCTAATCACATATACAGCTGCGGATCCTGATGTTATGCAAATTACAACCGAGCCAGGCGAATCAGTTGCGGGTCAACCTATAAGCGGCCCTCCTGCTGTTCGCATCTGGGATGAGTTTGATAATCCGGTACCAGGTGTCAGTGTCTCCGTCTCGGAACAAGATGGACAGGCGTTTACAGCCGGAAGTGATACTTCGGTTGAGACTAATGGTAATGGATTTGCAGTCTTTAGTAATATTGCAATTGGGCAGGTCGGCGATGGGTATAATCTGGTTTTTTCATCCAGTGGCGTTACACCTCGAACAAGTAATGCCTTTGATGTTACAGCAGCTTCTGCAGATGCTTCATCAACAACCGCAAATGTCCCTGACGGAACAGCCGGTTCCTCAACGCCGATTGAAATAACGGTGGAGGATGGCCTTGGGAATCGCGTTGAAGGGGTTGAAGGTGATCTTTCCGTTACGATTGGCGGGGCAAATGATGGTGCTTCGGTTGCAACGATCAGCGACGACGGTAACGGCGAGTACAGCACGAGTTACACGCCGGAAAACGCGGGCACTGACGAGGTTGCTATCACACTGGGTGGAAATCCGATTTCGGGAAGTCCATATAGCAGTGAAGTTTCCGCAGCTGATCCGTCAAATGTGGAAATTGAATCAGGTAATAACCAGACGGGTTCAGTCAGCCAGGAGCTTTCGGAAGATTTTGTGGTAAGGGTAACAGATACATTTGATAATCCGGTTCCGAATGCCACAGTAAACTTCTCTATTGATGAAACTCCATCAGGCGCAACCGTACAGGAATTAAGCAATTCTTCTGCTCAGACCAATAACTCAGGCCTGGCAGCTACACGTCTGACCCTCGGCGACTCACCGGGTGAGTATAGGGTAGATGCAACGGTGAGTGGTGCAGGGTCTGTTACGTTCAGTGCGGAAGCAGAGATTGGTGCCGCTTCAGAAATGGAGATTACCACACAGCCGGGAACAACAACAGCTGGGCAGTCGATCAGCCCGGCGCCACAGGTAAGAATTACGGACAGCGCAGGTAATGAGATTGAAGGAATCAGCGTGACGGTGAGCGTACAAAATGGAGGAGGTTTTGATTCCGGAACCACAACTCAATCTACGAATTCATCCGGAGTTGCTACATTTTCCAATCTCGTGCTCGAAACAGCGGGATCATACAGCCTGGTTTTCGATGCAGACGCATCGGGCGTACCGAATGTAACCTCTGACTCTTTCGAAATAGAAGCTGCGGCAGGTGATCCTTCCAGTAGTAGTGCTGATGTGCCTGACGGCGAGGCAGGTTCTTCAACACCAATCGAAATAACGGTAGAGGATAGCTTTGGAAATCGTGTTGAAGGGGTTGCGGCGGGTCTTTCCGTAACGATTAGCGGGGCCAATGATGGAGCATCGGTTGCAGCGATCAGCGACAACGGTAACGGCGAGTACAGCACGAGTTACACGCCGGAAAACGCGGGCACTGACCAGGTTGCTATCACACTGGGCGGAGATCCGATTTCCGAAAGTCCGTTTAGCAGTGAAGTTTCAGGCGGGTCCGCTTCATCTTTTAATTTTGAGCCGATTGGCACTCAGACAGCCGGTGTGCCTTTCGAAATAACGATTACTGCTGAAGATGCGAATGGAAATACAGATTCAGGATACAATCAGAATGTATCGCTCGAAACAACTGCAGGAACGATCACACCTGAAACAGCAAATTTTAGTACCGGCACGGTTACACTGGATGTGGAAGTGAGCGAGGCGGGAAGCAACCAAACTATCACAGCGGACGATGGTTCATTCAGCAGCACATCAAATGAATTTACTGTAGAAAGCGGCGGCATTGACACCGATAATTCAAGTGTGATAGCTGATCCATCAGAGCTGCAGGTCGGAAATAGTTCAACGCTAACAATAGAACTACGTGATGGCAGTAATAACCCTGTGAGCGGCTTCACAAACACAGATTTCACAATAGGTGTAACTGGAGATGCAGAAGCAGGTGCAGTGAGTGAAAACGGTACCTCCGGGAATTATACAACAGCAATAACCAACGAGACCGCTGAAACTGTAACGGTTAGCGTCACTGCTGAGGGGACGAGTGTGGGGGAAGCAGATATCAATTTTACCCCTGCTGATCCCTCAAATATTATAATTGAATCAGGTAATGAACAGACGGGCTCAGTCAGCCAGGAGCTGGATAACGATTTTGTTGTTACTGTGACAGATGAATATGGTAATGCTGTGAGAGATGAATCAGTCAGTTTTTCAATTACAGACACTCCGGATGGATCATCCGGCGAATCGTTAAGTACGGAATTAGAAACTACAAATAACTCAGGTGAAGCTTCTACACGTTTAACCCTCGGCGACACCCCCGGCACCTACTCTGTAGAGGCAACCTTTTCAGGTGCAGGGTCGGTAACATTCACTGCCACAGCTGAGGCCGGGGAAGCATCAAATCTGGATATTATAACTGAACCTGCTCAAACCACAGCGGGTGAAGCCATACGCGGCTCACCGGATGCCCCACTAACAGTACGAGTAATAGATACAGATGGTATCGGGATCAGCGGGGTAAATGTTACGGTTCAGATCGAGGGTGGAAATACGTTTGACGGGGGAGAGACAGGACAAGTTACAGACACATCGGGTGAAGCTTCCTTTCCAGATTTGGTGATTGAAACTGCAGGTACAAATTACAGGCTAATCTTTTCTGCAGATGGTGTAGATTCCAAAACTTCATCTCCTTTTGATGTGGTTGCCGCTGAAGCTTCAGTAATAGAAGCAGAAGGTGTAATAACTTCAGCAGCGGCTGACGGAGATGATGAGTTAGAATTTTCAATTAACGTCTTAGACGAATTTTCAAACCAAGTACCGGGAGTAACTGTAAATGCAAGTGATAACGGGACTAATATAACCTACACTAGAGCTGGAAGTTCACAAGAAACTGATGACTCAGGCCAGGTTACTTTTACTGCGACTTCCGAAACGATCCAATCGGACGTAATCTTTACGTTTACAGAATTGGTGAATAGTAACACTACAACTGCACAAGGTAGTTTTGTGGACAATTCGGGATTTACGCTAGACAACCCAGGTGAACAAACTGCCGGTGAGGAATTCATTCTGGAGATTACAGATGCACGCGGAGTTGGCGGAGAACTTCTTTCTGATAATCGGAATGTTTCAGTAGAAAGTAATCAAGAAGGATTGATATATGATGAATCAACAAATTTCAATAACGGATCTGCAGATATCCCAATAACACTCACCACAGAGGACGAACACGTATTAATAGTAAATGTTGATGGCATTAGTGATGACGAATCGGTATCCCTGAATGTTGTATCAGGAGGACCTGCGACTGTGAATGTAAATGTTTTGAATGGAACAGCAACTGCTGATGGAGTGGATGAACTGGTATTTGAAATTACAGTTGAAGATATAAATGATAACCCGGTACCGAACGTAACGGTTGAAGTAAGCCATGAAGGGTCTGGTATTATCTATACCGGCGCTGGAAGCTCAGATGTTACAGATGATTCAGGTCAGGTTACTTTTACAGCTACTTCCGAAACGATCCAATCGGACGTTAACTTTACGTTTACAGAATCAGTGAACAATATCTCGGACACTGCACAGGGTAGTTTTGAGGCCGGCAGTCCGAGTGCGTCCAACTCCGGGATAGAGGCTGCTCCTACAGAAGGGCTGACTGCTGATGGATCTGACGCCTCCATAATAACTATTACAGTTCGTGATGGTGGTAGCAACGAGCTTGAAGGTGAAGATGTGTTTTTTGCGATCACAGGCGGGGATGGCTCACTGAGCAGCGGATCCTGGACGACGGATGAGTTTGGCCAGGCTTCAGCTGAACTCACCTCAACACAAGCGAATACGGTAACCGTAACGGGATACTTAGGAACAAACAACAGCGGCGAGGTGATTGGCACTGTTGATGTGGAGTTTGAGAGTGTGGCTGCTGATGCGGGTCAAAGTGAAATTAGTGCAGAACCCACATCTATTGCGGCTGATGGCAGTTCCACTTCCATAGTAACGGTGGAACTGAAGGGTGCCAATGGTAACCCCATTTCGTCAGGAGGAGATAATGTGGAGCTTACTACAACAGCCGGCACGCTCTTAAATTCAGTAATTGATAACGCTGATGGTACCTACAGTCAGGATTTACAGTCGTCAACCACTGCAGAGACAGCTACGGTGACCGGAACACTGGATGGTGATGTAATAGGAACCGTTGATGTGGAGTTTGAAACGCTTCAGGCATCGCAGATATCATCGTTGACAATTGATGAAGCTGAGATTCCTGTGGATGGGAGTACGTCAGTCACTGCCATAGTGCTGGATGCCATAGACAATCCTGTTCAGAGTGTGGAGGTAAGTTTTTTTAGTAATGAATCCAATCGCGCAACTGTTGATGAGAGTTCAGCTCTGACCGATGAAAATGGTCTTGCAACGGTTGGTATATCCGGCGCTGCTGACGAAACTGGATTGGTAATTATTACCGCATCTATTGAAGATTCAGATGCGAATGTAGCGTTCAGTGACAGTGAAACGGTGGAGCTGACAGTCGTTGCCGGTAGTGCGAGTTCTTCCAATTCCGGGATAGAGGCAAGCCCATCGGCCGGGCTGAATGCTGATGGATCTGATGCTTCAGAGTTGACAATTACAGTTCGTGATGTGGGTGGCAACGAGCTTGAAGGTGAAGATGTGTTTTTTGAGATCACAAACGGGGATGGCACGCTGACCAGCGGTCCCTGGACGACGAATACTTCAGGCCAGGCTATTGCTGAACTCACCTCAACGCAAGCAAATACGGTAACCGTAATGGGATATTTAGGAACAAACGAAAGTGGTGAAGAAATAGGCACTGCTGAGATAGAATTTGAAGCAGAGGCTTCATCTCAAATGTCTATTATTCAACAACCGGAAAACACAACGGCAGGTGAGGTGATTACTCCTTTACCACAAGTTCTGATAGTTTCTGGTGATGGCGATCCGTTAGGGGAAATCAGCGTAACAGTAAGTGTAGAGGAAAGGGTAAGTTTCAGTGATGGTACTTTGACCCAATTGACTGAATCTTCTGGTGTGGCAACTTTTGATGATCTGGTAATTACATCAGCTGGAAATCACAGACTGGTTTTCAGTGCAGACGGAATTTCGAGTGTCACTTCCGAACCATTTATTGTGAATCCGGGTGTGGGAAATCCAAGTAATACTACAGCTGAGGTCAATGATGGAATAGTAAATACAGAAACTACGATAACCATAATGGTCAGAGATGATTATGGGAACCTGGTAGGCGGAGCGGCATCTGAATTATTTGTAGAAATAAGTATGAATAACTCATCAATAGCTGAAGTCATAGAAACCGATTCACTGGGCCAGTATACAGCAAGATATTCTCCTGCCAATACAGGAGAGGATTCAATTGATATCACTCTGAATAATGAGCAAATTAACGGAAGCATCTTTTCAAGTCTGGTAACCACAAGCGAGGAATAAGTCGGAATATCTCAGTCATTTTTCAGTTAATGTTTTTACCTCAGATAAATGTGTATCTGATTTCTGATTAAAGTAGCAGCTCTTCAAATCCTTTCTTTCAATTTCTCCACCATTTTATATGATTGATTCTTTAATAGGAGAATGTATATTAAAACCGGTTTTGCCAATTCTCAATGTAGAGTAACACGCTTAACACTGACAATTTCAAATATATACCATTCAGCATGTTGAATAATCTACGCTGCAACACACTTACAGTCTTTTTTATCCTTTTACTGATTCCCCTAACTTCAATGGCTCAAACAAACGGGGATAATGAATCTTCCGGCGATAACGAAATAGAATCGAGTCACGAAGGACTGCCTCTTGAAGCTGATCGAACGGTTCATCTGCAGGCCGAAGAGGGAACCTGGCTCTCCGTTGATGTTCATCCTTCCGGGGAAAAACTGGTTTTTGAATTTATGGGGGATCTTTACGAACTCCCGATTGATGGCGGAGATGCCGTACAGCTGACAAAAGGGATGGCGTTCGATCATCAACCACGATTTAATCCGGACGGTAATAAGATCGTGTTTATATCAGATCGCAGCGGCGGTGATAATGTCTGGATTCTGGACCTCGAAACGATGGAGACCGAACAGCGGACTACCGGCAATAATCATCGCTGGCAATCTCCGATATTTACCCCGGATGGCGAATATATCATAGCGGCCCGGGCAAACCTCAGAGGCGGGGTGCATAAACTAAGAATGTATCATGTGGATGGCGGAAATGGCACCGAATTTATTGATACGCCAAATAATCTGAAAACAATCGAACCGGCATTTGGCGGAGACGACAGATACATCTGGTTTTCACAGCGAACCGGTGACTGGAACTACAATGCCATCTTTCCTCAATATCAGATTGCTAAATTTGACCGTGATACGGGCGAGCGACATACGCAAACTTCAAGGCTTGGGTCTGCATTTCGCCCCACGCTATCGTCCGACGGGAATTGGCTGGTGTATGGAACACGGCATGATACGGAGACCGGACTTCGAATTCGGGATCTCGAAACGGGTGATGAACGCTGGCTTGCGTATCCCATTCAGCGAGATGATATGGAATCTCGCGGCACACGGGATGTTCTCCCAACGATGGTCTTTACACCGGATAACAGCGCCGTAATTACAACATGGAGCGGAAAAATCTGGAGATTACCCATCGAAGAGGGAGCCGAAGCCACTGAAATTCCGTTTCGGATAGACACGGAACTGGAACTGGGCCCGCGACTTGATTTCAAATATCCTATGTCGGACGATGAGCAGTTTGTTGCACGTCAGATTCGTGATGGCGTTCCATCTCCTGATGGCACTCGTCTTGCTTTTACCGTTTTGAACGATCTCTATGTGATGGATCTCCCCAATGGCACACCGGAGAAGATCACAGATCTCGGTTTGTCGAAGGCGTTTCCTGTGTGGTCGCCCGATGGAGACTGGATTGCGTTTGCGACCTGGGACCCTGAGGAAGGCGGACACATCTACAGAAAAAGAAGCAACGGACGCAGAAGTGCACAGCGGCTCACAGATCAGGCCGGGCTCTATCAGCAGCTGGCGTGGTCGAAAACAGAGGACCGGATTGTAGCCATTCGAGGGGATCGCCGCGTGTATTACGAATCTCCGGGCCCTGGTGTGCCTCTGGGTGCCGCCGATTTGGTTTGGCTGCCATCGGACGGCGGTGAGGTCGAGTTTATCACCAGTACAGATGGGCGCCGCACCCCTCACTTTGTAAAAAATGATGACCGTATTTATCTGAATCATACTCAGCGGGGATTGATCTCTGTTCGCTATGATGGTACAGATGAACGCCAGCACCTGACCGTAACCGGTTCAACTATTCCCGGCTCTACTTCTCCGCAGAGTGCGTCTACGATTTTGAAAGCTCCGGAGGGGGACCAGGCGCTGGCACAAGTGGGTAGCGACATCTACACGGTTACCATTCCCCGTGCAGGGGAAGCACAAAATATCAGCGTTGCCAATCCGGACGGTGCATCTTTTCCGGCAGCAAAACTGACCGATATCGGCGGGCAATTTCCTGCCTGGGGATGGGATGGCCGCACCGTTCACTGGTCTCTTGGAAACGCGTTTCTGACCTATAATATCGATGATGCCCGTGAGCGGGAACGAGAACAGGAGCGATACGATCGCGAAAAAGCGGAACGTGATGAGGATGAGGAAGAAGAGGACAACAATGGAAATGAAGATGCTGAAGAGGATGATGAAAATGGAGAAGAAAACGGCGATGATCCGGATCGGCCGGAAGATTACCGTCCTGACGAACAGCGTATTGAGGTAGAAATCAACCGGGATATTCCGGATGGTGCGCTGGTTCTGCGGGGCGGAACTGCAATCACCATGAATGGCTATGAGATTATCGAAAATGCCGATATCGTCATCCGCAACAATCGTATCGAAGCGATCGGCGAGCGGGGTTCGGTCGCACTGCCTGAAAATGCAGAAGAGAGAGATGTGAGCGGGCGAACAATCGTACCCGGCTTTGTGGACACACATGCACATGTGCGACCGTTTCGTAATCTCCATCAGCCGCAGATCTGGTCATTTATGGCAAATCTCGCGTATGGAGTGACCACACTTCGCGATCCGCAGACCGGTACAACGGATCTGCTGACGTATGCAGACCAGGTGGAAGCCGGCAATATGATCGGCCCAAGAATCTATCAAACCGGGCCGGGGGTATTCTGGTCTGAACAGCTTCGCGACCTCGATCACACGCGAGATGTGATGAAGCGATACAGCGACTACTTCGACACCAAAACGATTAAAATGTATGTAGCCGGAAACCGTGAACAGCGTCAGTGGATTTTGCAGGCTTCCAAAGAGCAGGAGCTGATGCCAACTACGGAGGGCTCCCTCGATATGAAGCTCAACATGACGATGCTGATTGATGGATATCCCGGACAGGAACACAACTACCCGATCTCGCCGATTTATTCTGATGTAATCCGGACCACCGCTGAATCTCAGATGGCATATACGCCAACTCTGCTGGTGACCTATGGCGGGCCGTGGGCTGAAAACTATTTTTTCATGACAGAAAACGCGGCCAACGATCCGAAGCTGCGATACTTCACCCCGCGTGAGGATCTTGATAGAAAAACACGCCGGCGCGGTTCCGGCTGGTTTCATGAAGAAGAATATGTAATGGATCGTCAATCACGCATTGTACAGCAGATCTACGATGATGGCGGAATCCTCGGAGTGGGCAGCCACGGTCAGCTACAGGGATTGGGTTTTCACTGGGAATTGTGGGCGATGGCATGGGATGATATGGACCCGCACAAGGCACTTCGCACAGCTACCATTCACGGCGCCAAAGCACTTGGACTGGATGGTGATATCGGTACACTTGAAGAAGGAAAAATGGCGGACCTGTTGATTCTGTCAGGTAATCCGCTTGAAAACCTGCGCAATACAAACACGATAGAGCATGTAATGAAGAACGGTCGCCTCTACGATGGTGAAACCCTTCACGAAGAGTGGCCGCGCGTTCAGCCAACCGGAACACTATGGTTCCAACAAACCGAGCCTGTCGGCTTACCCGGTGTTGAATAAACGTACCGCGGATCGCTGATCCGCACCTCTACAAAGTAATAAATAAAACCAGAGGGGGGGTAGGAAAGATTATCCCCCTCTCTCTCTCATTTCTAATTTTCCTTTAAAAATGAGCTTTTATCCTCCAGAACTGCGATATTTTTCCTGCACCCTGCACCCTGCACCCTGCACCCTGCACCCTGCACCCTGCACCCTGCACCCTGCACCCTGCACCCTACACCCTGCCGGTGCTTTTCCGGTCCCGGCGAATGCCGGGGCACCCTGCCTAATCCAATACCTCAAGAATATCGGTCTCACGGGTGAATACAAATGCGTTATACCGATCCGGTAAAATGGTGTTCACATAATTTCCCTGGCTTTCATTCGCCGGATTATAGGTTACGCCGATTGCGCGGTGTGGTATGGAGGATTGCAATGCGGAATTGAGTTCTTCATTATCAAAAATTAGATAAAACCGTGGAAGTCCGGTGGCCTCCAGCATCTCCTCCCAGCTGCCGGAGCGTGCCTGTGGTGTGCGCATAACTTCCATCTCTGCTTCCCACTCACGTCCTGCGAGAACGTGCCCTTCATATGTTCCGAAACCGATTGCAAAAACGTTCTCTTCACCGAGATCTTCCCGCGCAAGCTGGCCGATGTTGTGTGCGCCCTGCCTCGCCATATCCGTTGCCCGTGCATCTCCAATATGGGTATTGTGCGCCCAGACGATCCCCCGGCTGCCTTCCCCGTAAAATGAAAGTAGCCGCTCTGCCGTGAGATAGAAATGAGACGCCCGTGCATTCCAGGATTGTGCACCCCGCATCAGGTTGCCCCGATAATGTTCTTCAGCGTTCATTGCTACCTTTGTGTTTTGTTCAGCGTTGAAAAAATGCCATCCTTTTTCAGTATTTTCACGTACCAGTTGCAGGACATCTGCAAAATCCTCGCTGCAATCTTCACCTGATTGAGATACCATCTGCAAATATTGCTGGATGGATCCATGCCGGGTCATGCAAGCAAAATTTCGATCCGCACGTGAGGCTAAATCCGGATCAATCTCTTCAAGATAGCTGATCACCTGCCCCATTGCGTCCTGTTTGGCGTACAGATCGACCCCGTAGAATCCTACACGTTCATCCGGATTGAGATCACGATTGTACTCGTGCAGCCAGCTGAGTAAATCTTTTACCTCATGATTTCGCCACATCCAGAGCGGCCACCGGTTGATGTAATTCATCGCTTCTTCAAGTGTACCCGGACCAGTCTCTATATGCTTCACATACTCATTGATCCTCGACATCGCCGGCCAGTCACCTTCTACCGCGATAAAATTAAACCCCTTTTCTTCAATCAGGCGTTTACTGAGCTCTGCCCGCTGGGTATAAAATTCGGATGTACCGTGAGATGCTTCACCCATCAAAACAAGCGTTCGTTCACCCGCCTGGTTGATGAGTTCATCAAAATCATCGGCCGTTTCAAACGGTATAGCGTTTTGTGATATAAGGTCACCTGCCTGCTGAGCATCCGCCGGCAATGCCATAAATATACAACCAGAGAAAAGGAGGAGGAGTGACAGTGCTCTCAGCAGATATCGTAGAAATGTTAACTTTTGCATGGATAAATCTTGTTTTTAGATGAATCTTCATTCGAAAATAAGCGGAACGGTTGATGTTTTCATACCCAGGGTTGAGCAGATAACTGAAGCTTTAAAAGCAATAATATCAATATAGAATGGATAAAAAGGATTTCTAAATTAAATACAACGCGTTCAGTGGTTGAACGAACCGGGCAGTATTTTCATGTTTTATCAAGTCACTTTAAAAAGAATTCCGTTTCTTTAGTTGCATAATTTATGACAGGTTTGCAAATCGCTGTTCCAGATATAATTCAACAAATTTAGATTGATGAAACGACTGATACTTCTACTGATCTTCCCTCTGCTATTTTTAACCTCCTGTAATCTTTTTCGTTCGGCATCGGCTGATCAGCCTGCCCAGCCCCGCTCGGCACCCGATGGCTACAGCAGTGTAATCACCGGAGATGCAGTAACCAGTCACGGTGTTTTGGATGTCCATTATGTGGATGATAAAATTTACTACGAAATTCCCGACTCCCTTCTCGGCAGGGATTTCCTGATGGTGAGTCGCGTGGCAAAAGTGCCTACGAACTTTTTTGGGTTCAGAAGCAGTGGTTCAAAAACAGCCGAACAGGTTTTTGCATTTGAACGGGTGAGAGATAAAATTAATATCCGAGAGCGTTCCTACAACAGTGTGGCTGCCGATACTCTTCCAATCTATCGCTCCGTACAGGCCAATAACTATGAGCCTGTTATTGCAACATTTGATATTGCAGCAACTAACCCGGAGAACGGATCTATCGTCATCCAGATAAATGACTTTTTTGAAAATGATGTCCCGGCAATCACAGGGCTTGCGGGATTTTTGCGAAACATGTACCAGGTCCGGCGGCTGGATGCATCCCGCAGTTACATTGATACCGTGCGGACATTTCCGCAAAATGTAGAAGCGCGCCACGTAATGACGTACGAGGCGATGAGCGCGCCTTCATCAGCCGGAACAAACACCCTCTCTGTGCTGATGAATCAAAGTATGATTCTGCTTCCCAGAGAACCGATGCGTCCGAGACACCATGACTATCGTGTGGGTTGGTTTACAGTTACACAACTCGATTTTGGTGCTGATGAACAGAAAGCAGCTACCAGGACACTTATTCGACGCTGGAGACTCGAACCATCAGATCCGGATGCATACGCCCGCGGGGAGCTGGTTGAGCCAGTAAAACCAATTGTCTACTACGTGGATCCCGGAACGCCGGATGAATATCGCCAGGCGGTGATCGACGGTGTGGAAGACTGGAATGAAGCGTTTGAAGCTGCCGGGTTTAAAAACGCCATCAGGGCCAAGCTTCCACCAACCGAGGAGGAAGACCCCAATTTTGAGCCGGAAGATATCCGCTATAATATGGTACGCTGGATCGCGAATACAACGCGGAACGCCACCGGACCGAGTACGTCCGATCCGCGGACCGGAGAGATCATTGCCAGCGATATTTTCTGGTATCACAACCACATCCGCTCCTACCGAAACCGGCTGCTGCTCGAAACCGGTGCGGCCAACCCCAAGGCACAAAATCTGCGTGTGGATGATGAATATCTGACTGAGGCGATCCGGCAGGTGATTGCCCACGAAATTGGTCACGCCCTTGGCCTGCCGCACAATATGGCCGCAAATTATGCATACCCGGTAGATTCACTTCGGTCACCAACATTTACTGCTGAGTATGGGGTATCGGCATCTGTGATGGATTATGCCCGCCAGAACTACATTGCCCAGCCGGGTGACGGTGTGGAGCGCTTTATCCGAAAAATCGGCCCGTACGATCGCTATTCGATCAACTGGGGGTACCGCGTGATTCCTGATGCGGAATCAGCCGAAGATGAAATACCTGTGCTGAATGAATGGATTCTGGAAAAAGCGGGCGACCCGATGTACCGTTTCGGGCAATCCACCGGTTACGATCCGTCGGCTCAAACAGAAACACTATCGAATGATCCGGTCCGGGCTTCAGGTTACGGGATGCAAAACCTTCAGCGTGTGGTTCCGAACCTGGTCGAGTGGACATCTACACCCGGACGCGGTTACGATGACCTCCAGGAAATTTACGGTGAGCTGATTGGCATGTGGAATCGCTATATCGGTCATGTGGTGACTAACATCGGCGGAGTGTACTACCACCGTCTTGCGAGTGATCAGGAGGGGCAGATTTATACACCGGTCGACAAAGAGTATCAGCAGCAGGCGATGGAGTTTTTGAACGAGCATGTTTTCTCCACCCCGGATTGGCTACTCGATAGTGACATCCTGCGTAACATTGAACACGCCGGCGCAATAGAGCGGATTCAGAATTTACAGGGGCGGCATCTGAGCAGTGTAATGAGCTCTTCAAGGATGATTCGCCTCATTGAAGACGAAGCATTCCGTGGTGATGAAGCGTATACACTTGCTGGAATGATCGAAGATCTTCGGAACGGCATTTGGAGCGAACTCGATTCAGGTGAAACGATCGATACCTATCGCCGAAATCTGCAGCGAACCTATATCCATCAAATCGGGACAACCATGGAGAGCAGCGATTCTCATGTTGAGCTGAGCGACATCAAACCGATGCTACGCGATGAATTGCACAGACTGGCTGAGAGAGTTGACTCGACTGTTGAAAACGCTCCCGATCGGATTACACAAGTTCATCTGAGAGATGTTCAACATCGAATTGATCAGATTCTGAACCCATCTTGATTAATGATTATGAGGGGGGGGGTATTGACTGATATTTTTTATTTTTAGTCAAATTGCTGTCGCTTTTTTAAGGTAAATTTACTTATAATTGCATTTAAGGGGGAGGGTTCTCATCTAATACCCCCCCCCCCTGTAATTTATTATTTCCGCAGCGTTGAAATTGGTGTATGAAAATCAAGGAGTAACTCAACGCTGAGTACTTATCACAATAAAAGGAGATGAAAATGAATAGAGAACTTATACTTACCATACTATTTAGTTTTACTCTGGTATGTACGCTGCCTGCACAGGAGAGAACCCTGCAGGAAAAAGAGAATGAAAGAAATCACAGGACAGTTGAACTTCTGAAAAAGCTGCATCCAATTTATACTGCTCAAAGTCAGCCGGGAAAGTTAGCTGTTTTTCCCAGGCCGGACAGAGCGGAATATCAGCAATGGTTGGATGAGGAATTTGTCCCGCTGAGAAGATATGACCATAACTATCAAAATGGGGAAAGAGTGGAGACGGAAATTCTGAACTTCAACAGTCAGAATGAAAGCTGGCAGCCGTATGAGAAATCTATCTATCAGTACAGTTCGGACGGTCTTGAGTCAATTGTAGATCAGGTTTATGCCGGTGGAAATTATTACAATAGCAGCAGAATCCTTTTCACATATCAGCAAGTGAATGGTATAACAACAATCTTTACGGAAACTGAACAGTTTTGGGATTCATCCAATGAAGTTTGGGTAAATGAAGGGCAGATACGCTTCACTGCAGAAGGTGGTCAAATTAGCATGTTTGAAGATGGGTTTTGGAATGGGGATCATTGGGTTTATGTGGATCGGACCCTAATATCAGAAGAGAACGGCGATCTGATATTTGTCTATCAAGAATTATTTGATGATGAATGGGAAGATCTATACAGGGATACTTATCCTTCCATAACATTCCCGGATCTAATTGACCAGTTTTATGAGTTTTTTATTGATACCATTGAATTTGGCTCGGAGATGGCTTATTTCGGGTATCTGCCGGATGTTACGGAGCAAAATTGGACCGGATTCAATTGGGTAGACGATTACAGAAGAGTTACTGCAGTTACTACAGACCCCAGTACCGGGGAAGTCGAACTGCGATCGGTTATCGAACAGGATAGCGACGGTTCAGAGTGGATAACATTCAGTGAGATTCAGATTGAGTATGAAAATGAAAAACCGGTGCTTTTTACCTTATATGAACCAAATTATTACAGTGATGAAGACGAACTGATCAAATTTAGCCAGGAAGTATTTCAATACGACCAGAATGATCGGATGACGGAAATAACCCGGACGGAATATATCTACGCATTTGATGGAGACGGGAGTTTACTGGAGGAGGAGATTTTGGATGGACGAGTTTTGTTGACTTACGGAGACACATCAACATCTGCTGAACGATTAGACGATACACGTCCGAATACGTATCGTCTGGGGAATGCATACCCCAATCCGTTCAACCCGCAAACAACCGTTCCTTTTCAGGCCGGTCAAAATGGATTTATCACAATCAAAGTGTACGACCTTTTAGGGCGTTATGTGATGACTCTGGCTCAAGGAATCTATCCACAGGGTAACCATACCGTAAGGTTTGACGCCTCGGCATTAACGAGTGGAGTTTATATGATCCGAATGGAGGCGCCGGACATGCAACAAGTAAGACGAGTAACACTATTGAAATAAAATATTTTAAGGGGGGATCACTTAACTACCTCCGATACGACATCTCCTATATTTTAAAATAAGAGGAACCCCATTTTTGGCAATTTAAACCGAATTTGGTGTTTAAATTCAACCATAAAATGGTTTGTTTAAGGGTTTTACAAAGCCATCCAATAGTAATTGAAATATCTTTAGTATGAGAGTATTTTTGTATTCAATTTTATAACTGATGAATAAATAATGTTTAATGAACATAGCACTCATTTTCATTTTTTCTGCTCTATTTATTGAACCACCTATTCATTATGTAATTGATAATGATGTTGAACTTGTAGAGGTTGGTGATATTCCAATCAAAAACGAGAGAATTCAAATTTCGACTACACAATGGATATTGCCATTTGGAGGTAATTTTTTATTCGTGCAATCCAATCCGGTAGGCGTTTCTGCAATGGACGTGGAAACGGGTGATGTAGCTGAGCTGGGATCTGTAGGGCAAGGGCCTTTTGAATGGAGAACACCGAGATATGCCCAGGTAATTGAAGATGAATTGCTTATCTGGGATGACGGCAATTTGAAGATCATTGGATTTGATGAAACCTTTCAGCCAAGCAGGGAATTAACCGGTATCAGACACGGAGTTAGGGCAATTCAATTTACATCTAACGGACTTGCCGGTGTGCTTCATGATGTGCCAATGAGCGGGGAGTATGTAAAAATTTATAGGTTTAGTGAAGACAATCAGCCCAATTTAAAAGAATCATTTGGTGAAATCTCAGAAGAGGGACGAAAGCTGATTATGATCCTTCAATCCGGAGGAATTTTGTGGAACGGGGATGATTTGCTGTGGAGTGATCCTGCAGTGCCGGAATTGAATATTTTTAACACAAATGAAAATAAACACACAAAGATTGCTGTTCCAGATAATGATTTTGCGGTCGAACCCTGGGGGAACAGAAGAGAAAACCGGCGAAATGTTGAAGAATTTATATTTTCGAACAGCCGGATTGTCTCTCTGCAAAAACTGGATGAATTTATTCTGGTGGAAATAGAGAATTTTAGCGATGACGAATCTTCAATTAGATATCATCTATTTGACTTTGATTACAACTATATTGGAAATGTAAATGCTGGGGAGGGTGGTTTTGCAAATTATATAAGAGGTGTGGATGATGGAAATCGTCTGCTATATTGGGGAGAGGATTATACTGAAACAGGCGAACTAAACAGTATTAAAGCTCGGGAAGTTGTTGTGAGATAGTATATCTGTCTGTGTAGAACTCAGGTTCAAAATAAAAAATCGGCTTAGTCACGAAACATCACTTCTTTCTGCAGGGCCTTCTCCAGGCTTTCTTCGTACGCTTTGGAAGAGATCTCAATACATCCGAATTGTGCCAGGTGCCCTGTGTAGAATTGAGTATCCCACAATGTAAACCCGTTTTTTTCAAGAATACGGTGGCAGTGACAGAGAGCTACTTTGTCCGCTTCTTTTTGATGTTTAAACATCGATTCTCCAAAAAATGCACCACCCAGCGAAACGCCGTAAAGTCCGCCTGCGAGGGTGCCTTTTTCATCATACATCTCCACAGAGTGCGCGTGACCGGCCATATGGAGAACCTCAAACGAACGTATGATGATATCAGAAATCCAGGTTGTATTCCGGCTGGCACACTGCTTCATTACCTCCTTGAAATTTGTGTTAATCCGGCAGGTAAATCTGCCCTGACGAATAATTCTCCGAACATTCCCGGATACTCTGAACCGGTCCATCGGGATAATGCCCCGCTGCCGTGCTGAATACCAGTTGACGGATTTATCATCCCTTGATTCACTCATTGGGAATACCCCTCTGCTATAGGCATCTAAAAGTGCTTCAGGCGGGATAATCTTATTTTCGGAGTTTTGATGCATAATTCGCGAAATAATTTATAACTGATGAGGTAACAAAATAAAGATAAGTGTTCTTGAATCGTAGCCGATCCGCAGAATCGTCAGGCATCAGAACCATTTGGTCCATTCTCGTTTAGAATAAAGATTAGATCAAATCTAATATAGTTCTGTATCTCTAAATTATATTTAATTGTCTGTGCCTTTAACCAGATAAAAACAAATAGTATTTTCAGGCAAAATAAATTGAACAAAAAAAAGAATTTATGCTGATTGACATTATTGCAGGTGCACGCCCGAATTTTATGAAAATTGCACCGATCATTCATGAGATTGAGAGAGAGAACAAAGAAGCCGGACTGGATATATCAGATAAGAATTATCTCCAATACCGTCTCATTCATACGGGCCAGCATTACGACAGGAATATGAGCGGAGCTTTTTTTGAGCAATTAGGTATTCCTGAACCCGATTTGAATCTTGAATCCGGTTCGGGTTCGCAATCTGAGCAAACCGGGAGAATAATGACCCGGTACGAAAAAGTACTTATTGACAGAAAATCTGATCTGTGTATTGTGGTCGGGGATGTTACATCAACCATGGCGTGCTCCATCACGGCAAAAAAAATGGGTGTGAAAATCGCGCATGTTGAGGGGGGAATTCGTTCACGTGACTGGACAATGCCCGAGGAGATAAACCGTATTGCAACAGACAGCATCACAGATTTTTTCTTTACCACATCTGAAGTAGCGAACAAAAACCTTGCATCAGAAGGTGTAAAAAAAGAGAGGATTTTCTTTGTTGGAAATACCATGATTGATACCCTCCTTTCAAATCTCGATAAGTTAAAAAAGCCAGGAGTTTTTGATGAAAAATCATTGAAAAAAGGTGACTTTTTTGTGATGACGCTTCACCGGCCTGCGAACGTGGATGAGGAGAAAAAGCTGAAATCACTTATTGATAACATCGCAAAAGGTGTAGAGGGTAAAAAAATAATTTTCCCGGTACATCCAAGAACCAAAAAAATATTGGATGATCTGGGCATTTCCCATGAGAACTTAATTTATACCGAACCGCTCGGTTACCTTGAGTTTATCTGGTTAATTAAACACTCTAAGGCTGTGATTACTGATTCAGGAGGAATTACAGAAGAAACCACAGTACTTGAAATTCCATGCCTCACACTGAGAGACAATACAGAAAGACCGGAAACCGTAACCCAGGGTACCAACGAACTGATAGGTACAGCTCCTGAAGCTATTGTACCGGCACTGAAAAAATTGATGTCAGGCAACTGGAAAAGCGGAACTGTTCCCGAAAAATGGGATGGCAAAGCATCCAAAAGAATTGTTCAGTCTATATATGAGTTGCTTAAAGATGGTCAGTTTAAATTCTACGAACCGTATGTTGATCATATCCTGATGTTTAAAGCGGAGAACTGAGTAGGTTATCGTTCGTTATCTTTCCGAAGCCATGTCTGAAACGTTGGCATTGATATGTACCATCCTCTGCAGAATGAAAAAAGCATGACTCAATAGAAATCTGCAGGTTTTTGTGATTTGCAAAAGCATATGAGGAAACATATTAGAGTGTGAATAACTCGCCTTGCAGATATCATTCACGAATCGTATTGTAGACCCAATTAACATCCGGCTTCTGCCGGTATTGATTGATAGGAATCAATACGGAAAAATAAGATTAACCAAAACAGGGAAGATTCGTGGATCTACTTATACTTACTCCGCTGGCGGCTATTATTGCGCTTATCGCAGCTTACATCCTTGCAAGGGGTGTGCTGAAATCACCAACCGGCGACGAAACCATGAACGGGATTGCCGATGCAATTCGTGAAGGTGCCGGCGCATATATGAACAGGCAGTACAAAACCATAACCTATGTTGCGATTGCCATCATTGTGGTTTTTGCAATTATTTCACTTCTGCAGGAAGGGCAGGCGGCAACAACCTGGTGGTGGACTACCATAGGTTTTGCTGTGGGAGCGCTATTTTCTGCATTCAGCGGATATGCAGGAATGACAATCGCAGTAAGAGCGAACGTTCGCGTAGCTGAAGCAGCCAAAAGCGGACTCCCGGGAGCCCTGAAGCTTGCATTTAACGGAGGTGCGGTTTCTGGTCTCGCTGTAGCGGGCCTTGCACTTCTTGGAGTTGCCGGATTTTTCTATCTCTTTAATAACATTCTGGGTCTTGCAGACCCGGTAAATCCACTGGTCGGATTTGCATTTGGCTCCTGCCTCGTTTCACTGTTTGCCCGGGTTGGCGGGGGGATTTATACCAAAGCTGCCGATGTGGGGGCTGACCTCGTCGGTAAAGTAGAAGCCGGAATTCCGGAGGATGACCCCAGGAATCCCGCCGTAATTGCCGATAACGTTGGTGATAATGTGGGAGACTGCGCCGGGATGGGTGCCGATCTTTTTGAAACGTACGCTGTGACAGCAATCGGGGCAATTCTTTTAGGATACCTGCTGCCGGATGTGGCTGCAGTTACTGAGCTGGTTACCTACCCGTTATACCTGGGAGCGTTTGCAATACTTGCGAGCATCGTTTCCGTATTTTTTGTTCGAATGGGCAAAGATGGTAACATTATGAAGGCCCTCTACAAAGGCATGTACGCCAGCGCAGCAATATCAATCGCCGGTTTTGCATACATCACGTATCTTGTGTTTGCTGATTTTGATTATTCCATTATCGCACATTTAAGCAACGCCCCAACCGGCTGGCTCGATCTCTTTTATGCAACAGTCGTCGGGATTTTTGTGGTGATTGGTCTCGTGCTGGTAACCGAATATTACACTTCTACAAAATATTCACCGGTGAAAAAAATTGCGAAGTCCTCGGAAACAGGTGCTGCTACAAATATTATCAGCGGACTTGCCGTAGGTCTTGAAAGTACGTTTGTACCAACTCTGATTATGGTTTTTGCTCTTTTCCTATCCTACATGTTTGCAGGGCTCTACGGAATTGCAGTTGCGGCTGTTGCCATGCTGAGCGTGACCGGAATCATCATCGCCATGGATACGTATGGCCCGATTACCGATAATGCCGGCGGAATTGCGGAGATGAGTAATCTGCCTGAAGAAGTTCGCAACAATACCGATGCACTTGATGCGGTCGGAAACACCACGAAAGCGGTCACAAAAGGATATGCAATCGGTTCAGCAGCACTGGCCGCCCTGGTGCTTTTCGCTGATTACATCTTTAACCTCGAAAAAGCGATGGGAGACGGCAGCGTTACATTTCTGCTGAACGATCCGATCGTTCTGGTTGGATTATTCATTGGTGCGATGCTGCCATTTCTGTTTGCATCCTTTTTAATGGAGTCTGTCGGAAGAGCTGCAGGTGCTGTAATCGAAGAGGTTCGGCGGCAGTTCCGCGAAATGCCGGGCATCATGAAAGGAGAACAGAAACCGGAATATGGCGCATGTGTGGATATTGTAACCAAATCAGCACTCAAAGAGATGGTAATTCCCGGATTAATGGCCGTATTTGCTCCTCTTATTGTAGGATTCCTGTGGGGACCTCTCGCGCTTGGAGGATTGCTGATCGGTGTGATTGCATCCGGACTCATGGTGGCACTGATGATGTCGAACGGTGGCGGAGCCTGGGATAACGCCAAAAAGTATATCGAGGATGGCAATCACGGCGGCAAGAATAGCGAAGCTCATGCGGCGTCTGTTGTTGGTGACACCGTTGGGGATCCCTACAAAGATACTGCCGGCCCATCCATCAACCCTCTCATTAAGGTAATAAATACAGTGGCTCTGATTTTTGCAACTTTAATCGCTTCTGTTGGGGGTATTCTGCTGTAATACACTCATAGATTGATTCGCATTTTAAAACCTCCTTCTGTTTTATAACGGAAGGAGGTTTTTTTGTATCACAGATTTGAGAGGTGTAACGCGGATCGCATATCCTTTGTAAGTTCAGTTAAAACTCAAGATCAATCTATGATGTCAATCTGTGGTTGAGTATTCTAAGGCACAGAGCCATCTAAAACAGATTATAAAGAGAGTTTGCATTACTGCCCGTCTGCAAGCTGTTTCTTCGGCTGACGCGGTGAAGGATACCAATTAGCCGGGAAAACCAGCCGACCGATGGGTATCTCAAAGCATTCTGTCAATCAATAAAAAAAGCCTGTGAGCGTAAACTCACAGGCTTTTTAGTGATTTAACAGATTTATGTAAATGAAGAGATACTACTACTCCACCGTCATAATAACAGTTTGAACATCAGCAGGTGTTTCTGCAATAATTGCATATTTGGTGCCTTCTGTAAACTCAAAATCTTCATAACCTGACTCAACAATTTCCAGAATATTGGTGACTTTGTCGTAATCAAAGTTGGGATCGCCATTATCTCTCATTCTTGGCGGAAGGTCTTCAATAGCTACCTCGTGCATATTAAATTCAGGGAATCCTCTGAGAGACCAGATTGCTATCTGAATTTCTCGATAGGTAAGTTGCGAATCAGAAGACATCAGGTCTTCTTTAATGTTAAGCAGGTAGTTTAACCTGTTCCAGCCTCTAACATTTAAGGTAGAGTAGAGGGATACATTCTCATATACACCTTCATTTGAATCGATCGGTTTTAACCAATCAATACACCAGCCTTCCCCAGTTGCCCCTTCTTGAATTGTGGCATTTTGTTCGATCCCGTTAAATTCCAGGACAAAATAAGATTCAGGCCCGCGGTTAACGGTAATTGTAGAATTTTGTGCCCCCTCGATGGGGGTTACATCTTCAACAGGGTCCAGTGATTCGGAGAGATCACCATCCGTGCTTGAACTTCTGCATGATGAAAAAAGGAGTGCAAAACTAATGCTCAATAAAATAATTGCTGTTATATTAGTAACTTTCATAAGAATATTAAAAGTAAAAGTGGTATTTAGATGATATTTTGTTTGGAAAAAAGATAAATTAAGAGGCTTATCAACTCGCCTTTCAAAATAGAAACTGAACAAGTCAATTATGAATTAATTTGCTCTAACGTACCCGTTCACACTTATAACACATACTCTATCTCTATGTTTGTTTATGGAGAATTGTATCCGGAAGGATTGGAACAAAAAAAATACTATCGGCTATGTTCTATTAATTACAAGTTTGACGGTACTGTAACAGCAGGAATTGTTTTATGTTTCATAAGTTCTCTGGTGATACGGATTGCGTTCTCATATAAATGGAATGAAAGCCTGTAATTAGAAAAGCTTAAGTTTTGGATGTATATAAGCTTTTTTTACAGTCTTAACTTCTGAAGAATTTAATTTTTGATAGCTTATCTATTCTTTAATTTAAGCCTTCAATTAATCAGTAAATAAAAAAAGAGATTCTTTGTCTTTAATTTCAACTATCAAATTCTATTTTTCGGTTTACCGTAGGTTTATAGGCCGAAGAGTATACATTGTATTTGTACTTACAGCCGCAGTAGCCATTGCAGAAGGACTTGGCATTACGCTTCTGTTACCTTTAATTGAAGCGGCAGATGCGGGTGGCTCAACAGATAGGGAGGTGAGCGGAGTTACAGCAGCATTGACTTCATTTTTGGATTACGTTGGAATCGGGAGTTCAATGGTAGGGATTCTTCTTTTTATTGGTGTAGTTTTCATTGGAAAGGGTGTACTGAAATTTGGTGAAGGTGCCTATATGAGTTACCTGAAAGCTCGGCTGATGGTAGAGATTAAAGGTAAAATGTTTGATGCCTACAGTACTATGGATTACGGGTATTACATCGAAAGGAATACAGGGCACTTCATCAATATTATAAATGGCCAGATAGGGAGTTTCATAGGATCTTTCAAAACTTTCAAAAGTTTCCTTTCCACAATTATTATGACGGTTGCCTATCTTTCAGTAGCGGTATTGCTTGCCTGGAGATTTGCACTGATGGCGCTTGTTGTCGGGGTTATTATACTTTTCCTGTTTCGGTGGCTGAATGAATTTGTTAAAGATCTTTCGAGGAAGGCAGCCGCTGAAGCCAGTGAATTGAATAAATTTTTAGTGCAATCCCTTCAAGGATTTAAATATCTCGCATCAACTTCAGAAATGAGCTTTCTGAAAAATGGAATATATGGTAGTATTAAAAAACTTTCAGAATACCAGTACAAAAAGGGGCTGGCCAGTTCTTTTACAACAGCTATTAAAGAACCAGTTTCAGTATTATTTTTACTTTTTGTAATTATTATACAGGTGGCTGTATTCGACGCTCCTGTGGCTCCCATTTTTGTAGCACTCATTCTCTTCCACCGGGGGATGCAGCAGGTGATAGGAGTGCAGAAAGAATGGCAGGCTACACTTGATAATGCGGGATCCCTTGAGATGGTGATCGATGAGTTTAATTCTGTGAGATCTCAACAAGAACCAGTGGGTAAGATAGAGGTCCCGAAATTAAGTGATAGCATAAGTTTTGAGGATGTGTCGTATGCATATAATATAGATGATGGGGACGTTCTTAAAAATATCGATCTTAAGATCCCCGTAAATCAGACAGTAGCTTTTGTTGGTGAGTCAGGTGCTGGCAAATCTACACTTATTGACATGCTCACATTAATGCTTCGACCCAGGCTGGGAGAAATCTACATAGATGGCGTTGCGGGTAGTGATGTTGAGAGAAAGTCATGGAGATCTCAAATAGGTTATGTTTCTCAGGAAACCGTTGTATTTGATGATACGGTTGCCAATAACATCAATCTTTGGAAGGGAGATTATGAAAATGATCCCGAGGTGAGAGAAAGAGTTTGTGAGGCGGCTGAAAAGGCCTATGCGCTGGATTTTATTAATGAACTGCCAGACGGTTTTGATACCGTTGTAGGCGACAGGGGGGTGCGGCTTTCCGGCGGTCAGCGGCAACGTTTGTTTATTGCAAGGGAACTCTTCAAAATGCCCAATCTCTTGATTTTGGATGAAGCTACGAGTGCGCTTGACTCAGATTCTGAAAGTTTTATCCAGCAAAGTATTGATAATTTAAAAGGGTCGATGACCGTTGTCATTATTGCGCACAGACTTTCAACCATTAAGAACTCTGATAAAATTTATGTTTTAGATGAAGGACGCGTTGTTGAATATGGGTCATATGACGAGTTAACGGTAGAAAGGAATGGTCGGTTTCGGGAGATGGTGGAAATGCAAAGTCTTTAATATATAAGTTAAGGGCTTAAATTACGTTGAGATCGAAAAGAAACAATATGGGTATTAAAGGTGTTTAATACTTGCCCATATGAGTAATTACAAGGTGGATTAGGAATCGTTAATTCTCAATTAAACTCAGTTTTATTTCTGTATTTTGAATATTATTTCGAAAGACGAGTAAAAAATTGTTTTTAAAATTAGCAGCTATTTGTAGCTCATACGGATTTAAATAAGAGTAAGAGGTTAAAATATAATGTCACAGTCAATTCAAAAAAATAATAATGGGAATGGAGAGGATCGTAATGGATATGATCAAATCTCAACATTCTCAATCCCCAAACAGGACCAAAACGATGGTTTGGATCCGAAAACCATTGTATTTACAATTTTTCGGTATAAATGGTTAATTCTGCTGTTTTTGATTGCAGGGGGTACAGCCGCATGGTTTTACGCTGATACAATCACGCCTGAGTATCAAACCACAGGTACTCTTCTGATTAGTTCACCGGATAGAGGCGGCCAGAATGAACTTTCCAGAATCATCAATCAAACAACCGGAGGGACAAATGCAACTCTTGCAAATGAAATGCAGATTATTCAATCCCGTTCGTTTGCCAGGCAGGTTGCAAGAAAACTGATGGAAGATGATGAGGTGGATATTAATGAACTACCTGCTTTTTGGAGAGAAAGCGACGATGGTTCTGTTTATCAAAGGGAGTTGGAAGGCGTTGCAAATAGTATAAGAAGCGGGATTAAACTACAGTTAGTAAACCGGGATTCAGATATTATTGAAGTCAGTTATATAAGCGAATCTCCTGTCGAAACAGCGACTATGGTAAATGCTGCAATGAATGTATATGTTGAGCAGTCAACTGCCCAAAATCGGCAGGCTGCTGATTCCACGACAAGTTTTTTGGAAAGGGAAAGAGCTGAGCTGAAGAGCCGACTTGCAGAAGCTGAGCAAGAACTGGAAAACTTTATGGATCGGACAGGGATAGTAAGGGTAGATAATCAGGCGACCTCTGCAGTAAACAGGCGAGAGCAAATTCGGGCAGAAATAGAAGAAGTACAGTTAGATCTTGAAGCTACAGAACTGGCCATCCAAAACCAGGAAGAAGAGCTCGAGCGTATCAGGCCAGGATTAATAAATGATTTTTCTGAAGCCATTGCACCACGTATTCAGGGTTATCAGGAAACACTTCGTGAATATGAAAGGGAACGCTATCTGATCCTTTCAAACTATCCAAATGTACGGCAGCGGGAGGAACCCCCTTCTAGGCTAAAGTTTTTAGACGAACAGATTGATGATCTTAAAGAAAGAATCGCGGAATTATCCTCTGAAATCTTCTCTGAAGAAGATGAATATATGGGGATGGAAACCGCCGAGCGGACCAGAATGGTTACCGATATTCAGAATCGGTTGGTAGAACTTCGACTACAAAAAAATCAGCAGGAGTCAAGAATTCAGGTCCTTGAAGAACGCCGAAGGGAAGCAGATGATAGTTTCCGCACACTGCCAAACGAGATGATTCAGCTTGTTCAACTTCAGAGAAATGTAGAAGAACAAGAACAGCTTTATCTGGATGTTTCAAGGCAGTATGCAGAAATGTCTACCTGGAGAGAAACCCGCTTTGGTAATGGCAGGATTATTGATTTAGCGACTGTACCGGGCGGACCCATTAGCCCAAATAAAATTTTAATACTAATGATGGGTATTGTTCTCGCAGGTATGGTTGCAGGAGCTATCATCCTGGTAAGAGAATTCTTTGATAATACAATTTCAAGTATCGGTACGATTAAAACTCAGGATCTGCCAATGCTGGCGGCTATCCCTTCACTTAAGAAGATATCAGTGAAAAATGGAAACGGCTCCGGTGATTATAAAGTGGGTAAAGGTAAGATTCCCAATGAAATGGTCCTGTTCAGAGATCGTTCTCACGTTATTTCTGAATCTATCCGGAGACTTAAAAATAATATCATTTTTCAAAACTCTGATAACATACCCAAAACAATAGCAATTACCAGTTCTGAAAAAGGTGAGGGTAAATCAACTATTGCGTGTAATCTGGCTATTGCTTTTGCAGACGAGGGTTACAAAACCCTGATGATCGATACAGACTTCAGACGGCCAAGAGTCCACACTCTGTTTGGCCTTCCTAATGAAAAAGGAATCAGTAACCTGGTAAAAGGCGATAGCGCTGCCTCAGAAATTATTCAGAGTTCAGAGATTAAATTCCTCAAAGTCATTTCCGCTGGTTCGAATATCCTGAGACCCGAATCTATCGTGAATGACAAAAAGTTTAATGAGTTTCTTGAGAAGATGGATAAACTGTTTGATGTAATAATTTTGGATACTCCTCCATTTGGTATTATCAGTGATTCTACTTCTCTGCTGAGAAAGGCAGATGCAACTGTGATGGTCGCTAAATACCGTAAAACAAATAAAGAAGTCTACATGCACACGCTGGATGAATTAAGGCGAATAAATGCAAATGTTTGCGGTATGGTGCTCAATGACTTTGAGCCTAAAAAAGATCCGGCATCCCATTATGGTTCAGGATATTATAAGTCTTTATACGATGGGTATGGAGCGTATGCCTGATGATCAATATTTTCCCGAATGTATTTTTTATAGAAAATGTCACGGGCTGAGACTAAACCTAAATCACAGACAAGAATAGAAGATGTACAGGCTTTTTTACGTAATTTCACTTAGTATTATTATATCATTATTTTGCAGTTTAAATGTATTTGCCCAACAACAAGCAGACCGATTCGTTCGGGTTGCTGAATTAGGCCAGCTGGTTGATTCTGTAAATGTATGGGGAGATGTAAATAGTGCCGGACGTTACCTGGTGCCAGAGGGTACCAATATACCTGAGCTAATATCCTATAGCCAGGGTTATAATACATTGCGTGGCAGGGAGGCTGAGTTAGATTGGTCCCAGGTTCATTTAGAGATTAAAGTGTCACGTTTAAATCAGGCGGAACAGTCCATGGAAGTAGTTTATTTTCGGTATCAATACCATGATGCTGAACCGGTGGAAATGTTTGATTTTATACTCCAGAACAACGATATCGTCACACTTCAACTCAGACGGAGCCCTTCATTAAGAGACTATGTGCAAGTGATTAGCTCTTCACTGGGGGCAGTTGCTACATCTTTACTACTCATCGAACGACTGAGAGATTAAATCAGAATATTTATATTTCCGGTTGATGTACGTTCAATTTTCATTGTTAATTGGTAATATTGGGTGCATTTCTATTGTATTTTAAGGAGATATCATGAAAAACTCAGTTTCATGATATTTCAAAAATTCCGTTTAATCAGTACTTATAGCTTTTCAAGTATTTCCTTAATCAAAAGACATAAACAATACTCATGAACTTATTGATAACCGGCGGAGCAGGCTTTATTGGCAGTAACCTGGTTGAACACTTTCTGAATAGAGATAATGTAAATATAGTTCGGGTATTGGATGATTTAAGTACAGGTAGTTACAATAATCTTCGTGAATTCGAAAAAAACCCCAAATTTGAATTTGTAAAAGGTTCCATCTGCGATTATCAAACCTGTCTTGAAGCTTGTGATGGTATTGATAAAATTTCTCATCAGGCAGCCCTTGGATCTGTACCCCGTTCTATAGAAAATCCTATGCGAACTACAGAGGTTAATGTGTTGGGTACGGTTAATATATTACATGCTGCTGCTGAGAAAAATGTGTCTCGAATTGTTTTGGCGTGTAGTTCGAGTACCTATGGCGATAGTGCTGATCTTCCAAAAGTTGAAGGTAATATTGGGAAGCCTCTCAGCCCATATGCGGTGAGTAAAGTATCGGTTGAGCAGTATGCAGAGGTGTTTAGTAAAGTATATGGGCTTACATTTATTGGTTTACGCTACTTTAATATTTTTGGGAAAAAACAGGATCCGGAAAATCCATATGCAGCAGTAATTCCAATTTTTTGTAAAGCTTACCTCGATGGTGTATCTCCAACTATCAATGGGGATGGTAAAACCACCCGGGATTTTACCCATGTTTCAAATGCTATTCAGGCAAATGAGCTTGCACTGACAACTGAAAAGAAGGAAGCTCTTAATGAAATCTACAATATCGCTTGCGGAGACCGTGTTTCATTAATGAATATGGTAGAAATTTTAGAAGAAATCAGCGGGAATGTAGTGAAGATTAATTACGGTCCGGAAAGGCCAGGTGATGTAAAACATTCACTGGCAGATATTAGTAAAGCGAGAGAACGTCTTGACTATAATCCTGAAGTTTTTTTTAGGGAAGGACTTGAAAAGGCTTATCAGTACTATAAAAAGATTTACGATAAGCAATGAGAATTTTATGTCATCTCTAAAGAGTTTTTAAAAAAGCGATACATACTATTTTCAATAGCCTGTCTTTAAATAAGTATTCGCAATAGTACTGGAGGGCTTTGCTGCAAAGAAATGCAATGTGCATAAACTGTGTAAACACAGATCATACATTAAGAGATTTTAACTGAGAAAAGAATACTGTAAGATCGGTTTTAGCTATATTAAATAAAAAACAGCTGTCCTAAACATATCAGATACTCGCTAAAAAGTCATGTTTTCGTTTCTTCAGGATCAGTTTTTTGCAGGTTTAAATCCGATCCCATTCTTTGTTATCGCTGAAGTTGCAGATTAATTTGCTGAGTCTCGAAGAAATTCTGTTTAAATCTTCGGTACAATCAGTGATAATCTGACACGGGAGTGAACCCTGCTGGACGAGAAACAGATCAGATGATTTTCGCGATTTTAAATTTATTTGTTTTCGTTTATTGTTTTGGACCGTTGTGAAATAAATGAATCTATTAATGGTTATGGGAAAAAAATCTCTAATATTCACCATAGTTTTATTTGTAATAATAACTTTACCTCAGCATTCGAATGCACAGTATAAAGAGGCACTCCAGTTTGCAACACTTTCTCCAACCATTATGGTTATCTATAGCAGTGAACTTGAACACTACCAGAAAAACCATTTTACACTAAGTACTATTGGATATCTTGGAAGCTATATTATCACAGATTCTATTTGGAAATCGGCATTAATAGCACTTCTGCTGGGAGCTTCTAAAGAACTGATATATGACGGTCTAATGGGACGTGGAGAGCCTCTATGGGACGATATGAAGTGGAATACATTGGGTGTGTTTCAGGGAATAGGATTTACATTGTCGTTAAAAATCTGATTTTAAAATACGATTTTATGTATCTCCTTTATCAAATTGAATATTCTTAAAAAGACCTCCAAGGTTTGGGAAGCCTTGGAGGTCTCAACTTCAAGCTAACAACATCTTCGCGCCCGCAATCACCAGAACAATTGCCAGCATTAGTCGAATAAGTTTGGGGTCGGCCGTTTTCACTCCAAAACGTGAACCAAGATATCCCCCGATAAGAACGGGCAGGGCAAAGAGTGCCGCAGTTGACCAGAGGATCTCCGTAGTAAAAAGGTGACCGCCAAGGCCGCTTAGCGAGTTCATCAACACAAAGAGAGCTGAGACGGCCGCAATCTGACGAATCGTGCCCCATCCGAGAAAGAGGATCAGCGGACTGAGAAAAATTCCGCCTCCCACACCAACCAGGCCGGACAAAAAACCTATGCCGGCGCCGGATAATAGAGCTACGGGTATGTTGACGGGTCTCGGGTTGCCTTCATCATACTTCCAGTAGGTTTTGAAGATAATTGCCCCGGCCATGAGCAGCAGCACAGCGCCGACTATGATGAAAAAGAGATCTATTTCAAGCTGCAGATACCCGCCGGCAAACGCTGCTGGAATGGAGGCAATGGCAAAAGGCCAAAAAAGCTTCCAGACAAAATATCCCTTTCGGCTGTAGTTAGTGAGCGCCACGGAAGAGACCAGGATGTTCAGGCAGAGAATGACCGGCACAAGTTCCGGCGAAAAGTATCCTGATATTGCAAGAACGGCCATATATCCGGATGCCCCGCCATGTCCTACCGAACTGTAGATGAAGGCGATGAGGAAAAAGAGAATGAAAAGGTAGATCGGCAGATCCAAGCGTCCGGATGCATTTTGGTTAATTTTAACTGTCGAAAATAGAGAAATTGTGATCGTTTGGGAAATGCTGATATTTCCGGACTTATCCCTGTGGCTTGTTTGGTGCTTCTTCAGTTCATCGGTATATTATTTTAAATCAGCATTTTTGATCTGTTATCAGTCAGCTATGAATCAAACCATATCGATCAAATACTTCAGCGTTTTATCAGAGATCACCGGCAAACGTCAGGAAAAGCTTCCGATTAACGAAGGCGATACTCTCGATGATGTTCTTTCTTCAATTTCTGAGCGTTTTCCCGGAATTGAGAAATATCGTCCGCATATCCGTGCAGCGGTGAATCAAAACTACGAGGAGTTCGATTTCAAACCGAAACAGAACGATGAAATTGTATTCATCACACCGGTTTCTGGAGGTTGATGATTATGGGTGAAATTCTGAAGGATTCATTTGGCCGGGTTCATAACTACCTGCGAATTTCGATCACCGAACGCTGCAACCTGCGCTGTACCTACTGTATGCCGGAAGAGGGGATTCCACTGACCCCGGAGGAACGCCTGCCGTCGGTGGATGAGCTGATGGAGATCGTCTCCGTTTTTAAGGAGATGGGAGTAGATAAAATCAGGTTGACTGGCGGAGAGCCTATGGCGCGTAAGGAACTGCCTGAAATTCTGGACAGGCTCTACGGAATGGGATTTCGTGATCTGAATATCACCACGAATGGTGTTTTCCTGGACCGGTTTATTGACAAATTTAAAGAGGTTGGGCTTACATCCATTAATGTCAGCCTCGATACATTGGATCCTGAAAAGTTTGAGGCTGTCACCCGGCGCAACCGGTTTGATAAAGTGATGGCGAATATCCAAAAAGGGATGGACGAGGGACTTCGAATAAAAATCAATACGGTGCTTCTGAAGGATTTTAACGAAGATGAGATTCAGCCGATGCTGGAGTGGTCTAAAACCACACCGATTCATGTTCGGTTTATCGAGTTTATGCCGTTTAATGGCAATAACTGGGATACGAAAAAACTGGTAACCTACCAGGATGTGCTGGATGAAGCCCGAAAATATTTCAACATCGAAAAGTTGAAAGATGGCAAACACTCCACATCAAAGAGCTTTCGGGTGGTAGGCGGCAAAGGAACGTTTGCGGTAATCAGCTCCATGACGGAACCCTTTTGCAGCACCTGTAACCGCCTGCGTATGACAGCCGATGGAAAGCTAAAAAACTGTCTCTTTTCCAACCAGGAGGCTGATTTGCTTACCGCACTCCGAAAAGGACACAACTTAAAAGAGCTGATACGGCTGAGCGTGCGGTCCAAAAAAGAAGCCCACGCCGGGATGGATAACCTGCCCGATATGGAAAACCGCAGTATGATAGCGATTGGGGGGTGACTTGGTGAATAACCCTCCAAGGGTTCAGAACCCTTGGAGGGTTTGGACTTGAAAATTTTCCTATGAAGAATAACGAATCCATATTTATCGATGTACAGCAAGAGACACTCAACCTCCAAAAGGCCTCCGATTTTGTAAATCATCCGGAAGCGGGTGCTGTGAATCTATTTGTTGGCACAACACGTAATCATCACGACGGGAAGAGGGTAATTGAACTCTATTACGACTGTTACAGGGAGATGGCGATTAAGGAGCTGCGAAAAATAGCGGAGAAAATGCTCGAAAAGCACGACCTCAAACGAATCTGGATCACACACCGGACCGGATTAGTGCCGATCGGGGAAGCTTCGATTATTTTGGCCGTTAGTTCTGCCCACCGTAAAAACGCTTTTGAGGCCACAGCCGAAGCGATGGAGCTTATAAAAAAAGAGGTGCCAATCTGGAAAAAAGAGCGGTTTGGGGATGAAACCGTGTGGAAGGAGGAGAAGCTGATTGAGAACGACGGGGAAGGTAAAGGGGAGAAGTGAAAAGTCACTATTTAGACAGTGTTTCGCTGTGCGCAGAAACGACTTTTTGTCTATTATCTTGATGAATACCTACGGCACATTGCTTTCCAAGAGTTAAATGAATCACAAACTTGCGTATGTAGTGAGGGTAACCTGAATAGCGTTGATGATATGCCTAGGTTGCGCCTTATTATACCCGAATAAATCAATCCAATGAAAGCGATACTACTAAAGGAGTACGGATTGCCGGATGTTCTTGAGATCGGTGAAGCTGAAAACCCTGTTCCGAATGACGAGGAAGTTTTGGTGAGAATTCACTCAGCATCGATCAATGATTGGGACTGGGGAATAGTCAGGGGTAAACCATTTGTGATTCGTCTGTTTTTCGGTCTGGCAAAGCCAAAAATAAACATTCCTGGTGTAGACATTTCAGGGAAAATTGAAGCAGTTGGCGGTAACGTGAGGTCCTTTAACATCGGTGATGAGATATACTGTGATCTGTCGGAATGCGGATGTGGCGGATTTGCCGAATACGTTTGCGTGCCTGAAAAAGACTTGTCTAAAAAACCTTCTAATATAAGTCATAATGATGCCTCTGCTCTGCCGCATGCCGGATTACTCGCTCTTCAGGGACTGGTGGGGAAGGGAAAGGTAAAATCCGGACAGAGTGTGCTGATCAATGGTGCCGGTGGCGGTGTCGGAACCCTGGGAATTCAAATCCTGAAACCGTATGGGGTAAAGGTGACCGGCGTTGACAGCGGCGAAAAACTCGGTTTGATGACATCGCTGGGATTTGACAGCGTGGTCGATTATAAAAAAGCGGACTTTACCGATACCGGAGAAAAATATGACCTTATCCTTGATACAAAATCAAACAGATCCTTGTTTAAATACGCGCGATCTCTCAAGAAAAATGGCGCCTATATCACCGTTGGTGGATCGATGTATAGGTTGTTAGAGGTTGCATTGTTAGGTTCACTCATATCACTTTTTACCGGTAAAAAGCTGAGCGTACTCATTCATCAGCCAAATAAAGGTCTAGATCAGATTTCCAGACTTGTGGAAGAGGGACAAATAAAACCGGTTGTGGATGGCCCCTACGGATTTGATAAAATCCCTGAGTTGATTCAGTATTTCGGTGAGGGCAGGCATTTGGGAAAGATCGTCGTTGAAATTGAAAAATAATGCCCCACAATAAAATCTGTAGTTCAAAAAGTGAATTCGGCCTGGAACCATAATTTGCTTGTGCCGGGAAGAGTGCTGCTTCCCCGAAAATCGGCGTATTTTATCAAAAAGCTGAGATTTTCGCTGATCTGCTTGCTGAGGGATGCATTCAATTCTCTTCCCAAATAGTCACCTGATTCGTCGCCGTAAAACCAGTGGTGTTTAGCAAGCATTGCCAAATCCCACGGAAGCTGTGTGGACGCATAGATATTCAAATCCCTGAGTCCGCCGGCCGGTGTTGACAAGAAAAGATCACTCCAGCCCTGAAATGCGTGTAGAGTGGCCAATGGTGTTTGAAATGAGACGTCTGAATCACTTCCCAATACCTCTATCGCGACCCCGGCCCTGCCGATATTTCGCTTGACAACGCTTATATCGGTCAGTGAATAATCTGCAGAAAAGTCCATCGGATTGTTGCCGCTGTTTTGCTGAAGTGCATAGGACCCGGTATAGAGAAGTGAAAGATCATCGGTTAAACCTACCGTGCCGTTCACTCTGAACCCAACCGTTCGGGAAGACAATGCCGGCTGATTCTCAAAATCGAGGGAGTATAAAAAAGCGGTGAGCGTGCTGCCGGGTACGAGTTCACTGTAGGTCAGATTTGCAACATGTGAGTCGGATGTGAATATTCCCGCCGGGTGGGAGGGGCCAAAAACACGGTTTACCTGCCAGATGTAGCTATACTCAAGTTTCAGATTCTCCACACCGAAAGAGGTATTGAGTGTAGCAGCATCAAAGGTTTGTTCGTTCTGTCTCCATCCAACATTGCCGACAAATCGTGCGCTGCTGTGAATCACTCTCTGACGCCCGATCCGTACCATCAGATCGATGGAGCTTTCCTGGAACTGAGCATATAACTGGTTCATCACGGTCATTCGCGGGTCGGCAATCGCAGCTCTGTCGGGCTGATTATTTAAACCGGCCGCGTTGTAGGTTTCCCGGCTGATCGGACGGAGATCTAAAAATTCGGCATAGGCGGAGATTCCATTCAGTGGCTGTGTGCTGTACCCAAGACGCAGGCGGTTGGTGACTGCAAAAGCATCCCTGGCAGCATCCGTTTGGACCAGCTCCGAGCGGAGACGATTATTCAGATGAATGCTTCCCCCGGTAATGGCTCTGATCAGCCTGTTCCCATTTTCCTGTTGAGCTGATGAAGGAGCTGAATCAGCGTGCTGAACGGATTGAAGTGAATCAGAAGCAACCGGGGGATCGGGTGACATTGTGGGAATGGCGCTCAAGCTTGATGTACAAATTGTAATTGCGAATACTGAGATGAGAACGTTCCGAAAGCAAATTTTCATAGTGTGGCAGGATTAGTTTTAACCCGGGTAGGATTGCAGTAAATAGCAGCAATCGGAGAGTTATTTAATAAAGGGTGATCCGCTTTGTAAGAAGAGATCAAAAGTAGTGAATCCGTAGCGTTGATCCTGTTTTATGCACTTTCCGACGATCATAATTCTCACAATAATAAGTGTTATGTCAATCCTAAACCTGTCAGGTTTGAAGAATAAAAACACTGCTATATAGGTAAAAGCCAATAAACCTGACAGGTTTTACCCGGTAGTTTACCGATGACACGACACCAGCTTCATTCTACTCACTATCCAATACTCTGCGGTTTTTCAGATCGCGGAAAACGGCAACAACATATAGTGCAACACCCAGAATCATTATAGGCATTCCCATGAATACACCGAGGCCTACGCTCCAGGATTGAAATCCAAAGATCAGAAAGATGAGGACGAGAAGCATACCTGCCATCGTACAAAGGATAGCGGCCCGAACCAGTCTGTCGACTTCCTGAGGGACTTGATCGTGTTGTGACGTGTTTTCTGTGTTACTCATTCAGGGCCTCCACAAGTTTTTCCAGTTCTTTGATGTCAATCTCACTAATCTGGGATGCAGTTTGACGTTCTGTGCGATGGTGTTCGGGTACATCATCCCGTTCCTGCGGGGTGGGATGAGCCGGGCCGTGACAGGAGGTGCAGCTCACCTCGTCTGTCCGGAATTTATCCGCCAGCGCAAGGTGGCTTGGAACATCCCGGTACGCCGTTGTACCGCCGTGGCACGCCGTGCAGTTCATGTTTGGATAGCTGCCCGCATATCGGATAGGATCTTCCCAAGTGCGGGTTACAAACAGAAGCCAGTGTCGGAATCCGTCGCGCTTCCCCTCAAAAGTGCCGTGTGCGCCGTAGGTCGTATGGCATGTGTAGCATTGATACTCCGAAATCCATTGATTTTTGAAGTGACGCGCAGCAAGTGTTGAACTTTCGGGATCGTACAGGTCGTTCACAAACGGATCCATCACATGGCAGGTACCACACGATTCAACCGTTTTTGTGGTCTCCAGCACGGTAGCACTGGTTCCAAGTCCAACAATCACCGGCAGCACAAACAGGCTGATGATCAGCAGCAGCCGGTAGTTCATTCGGTTGATGCGACTCTTGTACACAAACTCAATCAGAATCAGAATAAAAAGTGCAGTAACCACTGCAAAAATTCCGGCAAGCCGCATCAGTTCGCCCACCGTAATTCCTTTTTCGGCAGCCGGCGAAACGGGCTGAAGCTGATCTCCTTGCCCCTGCATGAAAAATGCGTAGGTGCTGCCATAAAGTGTGGCTTTGGATTCTTCAACCGACATTTCACTTCTGTCAAACTCGTGATAACTTTCAAACAGAGCCTGATCCTGGCTCGAGTCATCAACCACGTAAATTCCAATGATTGCAACAGCAAGGCCAGTGGCTACCAGGAAGATCAAAAAAGAGAATAACAGGTTGGATCTTTGTTTTTCCATAACGAACAGGTTTATTAATATCAGGCTTGAACTGATGCTTTTTCGATGTTGACCGCGCACCGTTTATAATCGGGCTGACGGGAGAAGGGGTCTACCGCATCGCTGGTTATTTTGTTCACAAGATGTTTGGCTGAGTGCATCGTGGCAAAGACCAATCCCTCGCGAATATTGTTGGTAATGCGCGTGACAAAATCTGCATCACCGCGGCGGCTGTAAACGTTTACCATATCTCCTTCACTCAGTCCATATCGCTGTGCATCGGCTGGGTGAACTTCAAGAAAATCGGTATCTACACTTTTCAGATCCTCAATTCCCCGGGTAATAGTTTCCGTATGCCAGTGTTCCAGAACGCGGCCGGTGGTGAGTGTCAGCGGATACTCCTCATCGGTCGGCTCATAGGGCGGTTCCTGCTCGTGCAGATAGATAATTGCCCTGCCGTCGGGACGTGCATAAAAATCGAGCCGTGCATCTTCATTACGCACCATCGGGTCCGATCCCGGTACAAATCTTCGGCAGGTTCCGGGGTGATCTTCATCGGGACACGGCCAGAGAATTCCGGGCTGATTCTTCAGACGCTCATAGGTAATTCCTTCAAAATTGTAGTATGACTGTCCTGAGATCTTTCTCCACTCGTTCCAGATATCCTCCTGGGTTCGATTTGGGAAGAGATCAGAATGACCAAGGCGATCGGCCAGATCGATCAAAATGTCGAAATCGCTGCGGGCTTCGCCCTGCGGTTCGGCCAGTTTGGGTACATAGTGATATCTTCGTTCCGACTGGCTGAACACGCCGCTCTTTTCCACCCACATCGCCGCGGGGAGAACTACATCAGCATACTTTGTGGTTTCGGTGGGATGAAATGCGTCAGCAACCACCACAAACGTTCGCTCCATCGCCTCGCGATAGGGTAAAATGTTGGGAAGGGAGTGAATGGGATTGGTGGACATAATCAGCGTGCAGTCCACATCTCCTGCATGCATCGCCTGGAAAAGCGCCATGGTATGATACCCGGGATTGGGGCTGATTCTGCCCTCCGGCACATTCCACAGCTCCTCCATTTCACGCCGGTGATCCGGGTTGGCGACGGCCCGTCCTGTCGGAAGTGCATGAGCCAGTGCTCCCGTATCACGGATTCCACCGCCGGCATTCGGCTGTCCCGTCAGTGAAAACGGAGTAGCTCCCGGCCGGCCGATCTGTCCTGTGAGAAGGTGCATCGCCATCACCAGCCGGTTGGAAGCTGTACCTTGTGTCTGCTGATTCAGCCCCATCGTCCAGAAACTCATCGTTGCCGGCGCATTTCCGAACCGGAAAGCCGCTTCACGGATCTGCTCCGGAGAGATACCGCAAGTGGCCGACGCCTGCTCAGGTGTGTAATTCTCAAGATTAGCCCTGAAATGCTCCAGTGTGATCTGATTACCTCCCTCCTGGAATCGCAGATAATCCTCGATCATCTCCTCATCAATCACCCCGCGGCGGAAAAATTCATAAATCATGGAGTTGTAGAGGGATACATCGGTGCCGGGACGAATTTGCAGGTGGAGATCGGCCCGCTTGGCGGTGTTTGTTTTTCGCGGATCTACCACGATAATGGTTGTGTTGGGATTGGCGCGCTTTCGGTCCAGTACCCGTTCCCAGATAATGGGGTGGCAGTCTGCCATATTCGATCCGGTAATGAAAAAGCAGTCGGCGTGATCGGTATCTTCGTAGCAGCCCATCGGTTCATCCTTTCCAAAAACCGAGGTATATCCCACAGCGGCAGATGCCATACAGAGGCGCGGATTCCCATCCACATTATTGGTGCCGATTCCTGCTTTGAAAAGTTTATTGGCCGTATAACTCTCCTCAGTAAAGAGCTGTCCGCTCCCGTAGTAAGCCACACTGTCGGGGCCTTTCTCTTCAATGGCCCTGTTGAAGCGGGAGGCGATCAGCTCCATCGCTTCGTCCCAGCTCGCGCGCTCCAGCTCGCCATTTTTGCGGATGAGAGGATAGTGAAGCCGGTCATCGGCGTAAAGAATCTCGCGGTTTAAAATTCCTTTAATGCAGAGTCGTCCGCGGTTGTGGGCATCGGGGTCACCTTTCACATCCACCACCCGTCCGTCGTTCATGCCGATCAATACGCCGCACCCGGTTCCGCAAAACCGGCAGACTCCCTGGTGCCAGCTGTCTACATCAATCACGGGCTGGCGTTCCCAGAGCTCGCCACAGCCAGACATAAGCGACCCGGTAAACACGCCGGCAGCCGATAGCGATGCAAGGCGCATAAACTCTCTGCGGGTAAAGCCTAAATATTCATCTGAAGGGGAATCGGGTGATTTTGATTGAGTGTCGCTTTTTGGGGTTCCATTTTTCTTTTGTTTCATCCGCAAAATCAAGTTGGCAAGTGTTACAATGAATTAAAACAGTATACTTTTTGAGATGATCTCTTACAAATAGAAACGGTTATTTATATTCATTTTAAGATTGAAGGTGTAATAGATAGCATTTGCGATCAGTTACAGAATTCCCTTTTATTCCACACTAAATCACTTCATTTTATAAAGCCTAACACTTGACGCAACCCTACCCTATGTCTGACTCGAATCAAACCGACTTTCTTCCCGTTGATGTTGCCTTAAAACGAATTTTAGATGCCGTTATACCGGTCGGCGAATCGGAGCTGATCTCTTCTAAAGAATCGGAAGGCCGAATTTTAGCTGATGATCTGAATGCACAGCACGATATTCCGGCATTTGATAATTCAGCGCTGGATGGCTACATCTTTTTGACGAAAGATCTTGAGAGCGGACAGCGGAAATTCAGAGTAGACGGCGAGATCCGGCCGGAGGAGGACCAGCCGGGAGATCTGAAACCGGAAACGTGCAGGGAGATCATGACCGGTTCACCAGTGCCGCCCGGTAACTGTACGGTAGTTCCGATTGAGATGATTTCTGAATCAAACGGTGAAGTTGTTGTGAATGAGGTTCCGGACCGAAATCCAATCCGAAAACAGGGAGAAGGATACCAAAAAGGAAAGGCTGTTTTGCCTAAAGGTACGGTGATCCGTCCGTATGAGATCGGACTGATGATCGAATCGGGAAATATGAACTGCACGGTACTTTCACAAATCAATATGGCGGTTCAGGTGACCGGCTCTGAAATCAATGAGGAGCGAAATTCTAACGGCCCGGTTCTCAACGGATTGATCAGCCACTGGCCCGGCACAACGGTGAGGGAGTGGCCGGTGCTGGATGATGACCCTGCACTTGTAAAAGAGCGGATGCTCAGGCTGAAAGATTCGGCCGATGTAGTTCTCACCACCGGGGGGATTTCAATGGGGAAACACGACTATATCCTGGGAGCGATGGAGGAGCTTGGTGCGGAAGTGATCGTCCGTAAAATAGAACAAAAGCCGGGCAAACCGATCACGGTGACCCGGCTTGATGGAACACTTTTTTTCCACCTGCCCGGAAACCCGATCTCGGCCGTTTTTACCGCGGAGTATTATGCCCGAAAAGCTGTTTACAAGATGCTGGGACTCAAAAGTGACGAAAAAATGGTTGCAGCTGCCGGTAAACTTGAAAATCACCGACCGGGAAAAACTCTTTTTGTACCGGGCAAATTGCAATTGGATGAAGAAAACCGGCTGACCGTTTCCAGCGAAGGCGTAATGAAATCACACCTGATGCAGCTCTACCGCGATTCGGACGTGTACGTGAGGCTCGATCCGGAAACAGAAATCGATGCCGGTGAACGAGTTGAGGTTACTCCTTATACCACAACCCGCCTGTCATGAAATCCGGACGCAAACTCTATATCCTTTGCGGGGGGCAATCACGCAGAATGGGCCGCGACAAGGCGATGGTTGAGTTGCGTGGGGAAAGACTGCTGGATCGTCAAATTAATAAAGGGGAGAACTATTTTGATGAGGTGGTGTTGCTCTGCGGACAAAACAGCTACCCGGTGGAGAACCGCCAATTGACCGACCGGGTCGAAAATGCGGGGCCGCTGTCCGGGATTCTTGAAGCGTTAAAAGATGGCGCTGAGAATTCCTTAAAGGAAATCGCAATTCTTCCAGTGGACCTGCCGGGGATTTCGGAAGATACAATTCAGCAATTGGCTTTATCAAAGTTAAATGAATCTGATCAGGCTCTTCTGATAAAATCAGGCGAAGACCTTCAGCCGCTTGCCGGGGTCTATTCTGTGGATCTGGCAAGTGAACTTGAGCACTTTCTAAAAATCGGCAACCGGATGGTTTTTGCGTTTGTGAACGGTTTAGAATATTCAGTAATAGAGGTGGGTCAGGAAGAGTTAAAAAATCTCAATCAGCCGGATGATGTTCGCTGGTTTGAAAAGAGGGATATGAACTAAATACCATAAACCAATCTACTCTCGTACAGGTGCTCATCACCGGGACGCAAGGTGAAAACAGCTCAGCTGTTGCAGAGTGTATGAACAAGTATGGAAGATGTCATAGTGGAGTGTGGGATAACGATACAAAACCATAAAACTAAATGCCTTAAACCAATCTGATCTATCAACCTTCAGCTTGTTTTCAAATATGCACTATCTATTTCTGTAAGACACTACCCGCTGCCAGATCAATCCGGCAAAGATCAGAATACTGATCGCTAACAGGGATCGACCGATGAGGGCATTAGCAGAGATATTTGGTGAAAAAGAAGAGAGGACAAGAAAAATCAACCCGATATTAAAGAGGAACACCATTACCCATGCGGGGAGAACCGGACCGCGGCGCTCACCTTCCAGTTTTTTGGGAAAGATCCAGTATGCGGTTCCGATCACAAATTGTACCAGCCAGCCCCAGATCGCCAGCTCGTAGTGAACAGGAAGCAGCGACCACAATGCTGGATGCAGATCGGCTGCTTTGTGAGTCAATATCAAACCGCCCGCCATTGCGGAGACCAGCAGCCAGATCATGGAGATTCGGATCATCCAGATGGAGGGCTTTGGTATCATGTCCGGCTCCGTTTTCGTTCATTACGAGTCTGCAATCGCGGCCAGATTTCTGCGATATAACAGATTGTGGCAGCTACCTGCAGGAGGGATGATGTAAGTGCCAGGATTGTAGCCAGAGGTCTGTGCTGAATCAGCGGCAAAAAAGGTTCCATCAGGAATCGGATCATCAAACCAGAATTTAGCAGCCAGAAGGTGAGCCAGCAGAGAACCGATTCGCGTTTCTTTTTATCGCGATGCTTTCGCGGAAACAACCAGATTGATACCCCGATGATCACCTGTGTAATCCATCCAACTACCAGCATGTGCCAGTAGACCGGCAGCAACAACCCGGAACTGACAGCAGGAATCTCCGAAACAAGTGCCAGCACCACCCCGGTGATGAAGTAAATTATTCCGGCTTTTATGAACCAGCGTGTTACTCTTGGCATTTATAACCCATCTCCTGTCCCCTTCCCTATGCCAAAAATCGTGGCACAGGGAAGGGGTACTTATTTTAGCGTTTACTATTCAAATCAAAAATATCACTCCCTATCCTCTTACCAATGTAACCGCGTAATATAATATGCCTAATCCAAGAAGAAGATTGATACGCCCGGCCCAGCTGGTGACTTTTCTGAAACGTTGGGTTCGGGCACTGTCCGGTTCTTGATCCATTAATTGTGCCGCTTTCGGACCGAGCCAGAAATCGTGTATACCGCTCAGGGCCAGGACCCATCCAAAAAGGTGGAGTTTACCTGCCAGACGTGAACCATAGGTGGTTTGCCAGAAGTCGATGGAGAAGATCGTTTCTACTGTAAATCCGCGGCCGATCAGGGCGGTGAATCCGGTTAGGATCAGCAGCGGAAAGATCAGCCAGCTCAACCGGCTGAAGCGTGTGCCCAGCTCGGTAAAGAGCAGTCCCCGCTGGCTCGAAAGTTTTTTTCGTGTAGCCGGAACCAAAACGGCAGCTGTAAAGAGCATTCCGCCAATCCAGAACGTAACGAAAATAAGATGGATAAATACGGACCAGGTGTACACGGATATTGATTTATGTTGATGGATGATTTCTTTCAGCTTCAACTGAAAGAAATGCATTAATTGTGAAGCTGAAATTAATAATAAGGAGTATGATGTCTTTTAATTTGAGGAAATTTATATTCTTTTTAAAATCGATCGATCCATAGGAAATTTACTGTGGTAAGATAGTTCTCAAAAGCTGTCTGCCAGCTCATTTTGTCCTTCAATGATATGCAGAGAAGTATTGATTGAAACTTCATCCAACACCTGAATGTAGCCGGATGGCCAGTGAATGGTCAATTGGTCAACATCCGAATCGGAAAGACCGAAGAAGAGCGATTTGGTGCTGGAGCTTTGATATGAACCCCCGCTTTTGACTTCCTGTATGATTTTATGCCCGTCTGTTCGTTCAAGGTGAATTCTCGCTCCGATTGCATCCCGGTTCGATTCGGTGCCTTCGAGAGTCAGTTTCATCCAGTGGTTATTGTTTTGTGTAATGTTCGTTAACAATTGTGGCTGTCCGCCGTCAATGTTGGAGATCACCAGATCAGGTTTGCCGTTGTTCAGGATGTCGATAACTGCCAGCCCCCTGGAAACACTGTTATTTTGAAAGGTGCCGGCGGAAAGAGTTTTATCTTCAAACTTCCCATTTCCATCATTTTTGAAAAAGAGATTTTCTGCGTCTTCGGGGTTGATATCCCAAACAGGTCCTGCAGCCATAACAAGGTCGAGGTGACCGTTTTGATTAAAATCGGCAAATTCAATGCCCCAGCCGGATGATCGCCGGCTTGGATTCAGCCCGGAATAGTGTGTTGCATAGTCGAAACGCAGGTCTCCAAAATTTCTGAACAGGGAGATCATGGACCCCTCGAGATTTGTAGTAACGAGGTCGAGATTTCCGCTGCTGTTAAAATCAGACGCGTTCACACCCATGCTGCTTTTTACTTCGTTTACCCCTGCTGATGCCCCGACATCCGTAAAGGTTCCGTCTCCCCGGTTCAGGTAGAGCCGGTTTCGTGTAAGGTCGTTGGCGATGTAGAGATCGGGCCGGCCATTGTTATTAAAATCAAGCCAGACGGCAGAAAGCCCTTTGCCTCCACTGTTATTTACGCCAGCTTCTTTCGTAACATTGGTAAAGGTGCCATCACCATTATTCTTGTATAGAAATGACTCCTGCGCTTTAAAGAAAGCCGGGAATAACTGACGTTCACCATACTGTGCCGGGTTGTTGATATCCCAGTCAACATTGTTGACAATATACAGATCGAGATAGCCATTGTTGTTGAAGTCAGCTGCTGAAGCGGCAGAGCCAAAGCATGGATAATCGCCGCAGCGGCCATCCAGAATTAAACCGGATTCATCGGTGACATCGGTGAAGATTCCGCCATCGTTGCGGAAAAGCTGACCGCCATCGTATGAAGCGATATAGAGATCTTGCCGGCCGTTGTTGTTGTAATCAAAAAAGAGGGCTCCCTGCGTATAGCCTCTGATGTTACTCAACCCGGCCTCCTCTGTAATATCAAGAAATGTACCGTCGCCCATATTTTTGAAGAGGCTGGGGGGCGAGATTGATTCATCGGATGGATCAGCAAAAGAGGGCATGCTGACAAAGAAGATATCTTCAAATCCATCTCCGTCTACATCACCTACAGCTACACCGCCTCCCATTACTTCCAGGTAGGATGGATTTGACCCGTTAACTTTTGCCCGCTTGAATACATTTAAACCGGACTGTGTTGTGATGTCTTCAAATGTGAATACGTCGGAGTCTTCGATTCCACCGGCTTGCAGGAACGTCTCTTCCACAGGAATCCAGGGTTCGTTAAAAACCAGGTTCAAAACAGGTATTTCGTGCGGACCGTAATTATTGACGGCCAGCAAAACCTGGGCGAGCAGAAAAAGCGTGCCAAATACTTTTACTTTTGTTGAAAGCTTGCCGTTGTTATTTACTTGCTCATCCATAGGCGGTCATCAGGTATTCAACGGTTAAACCGGTGGCAACTCCCATCAGGAAAGTGGCTCCCATTAACAAAAGCGGGGCTGTGTGACCCACATCTTTCTTAAGCATAAAGTAGGTAACAATACTTACCGAGGGGGCTGTAACCAGGAGTGCTGCAGCGGGTCCCATTCCCATCCCGATAAACAGGAAGCCCAGGACAAGAGGAATTTCAAAAAGAGTGGGAATTGCAATTAATGTACCGAATGCGGCTAACACAACAATAGCGATAAATCCACTTCCAAGATAGGTTTCAACGGCACCCGGAGGAAGCATAAGGCGGATCATAGCAGCCAGGAACATGGCACCGGTCATGGGAATGAATAATCGGTACGCGATCTCTAAGCTGCTGTTCCACCAGTTTTTTAAGGCCAGTAATCCGGCCTCTGTCCACCCGGGATTATCCTCAATCGTATCCAGAATTGTGCAGCTTTGATTTTCGGCTGCAGCTGCTTGTTTTTCAAGATAATCGGCAGCGGAAAGCTTGCTCCTGCGGTTGCTGAATTGAACGGCAAGTTTTACAATCAGCGGGGTGAAAAGTACTACAAGCAATACCGAAGCTACAATTCGGCCCCATGCAGCGGGACCGGGAAACAAAACAAATATGGTTGTTAATCCCATGATGTTTAAAAGAGAAGCCCCCATTACAACTCCCAGGGTAGTTTCGGTGTTGGCTCCCCGTTGTTTCCAGCCGAGAGCTACCGGTACCGAACAGGCGCTGCACATCATAAGTGGAGCACCGAGCAAGCCTCCATAAGTTGATCCTTTGGTACCGCTTGAGTTCAGCAGCCTGCGAATCACTCCCTGAGGCAGAACCAGGCTGGTAATGGCACCTCCAATCAGAAAAGCAAAAGCCATTCCGATGGCGTTGTTGTCAGCCATATTAATACCTGTTGGAATCCACGAAAGCCAGTAGGGCCATCCGTCACGCGACATGATTTCTGTAAACGTGTTGGGAGCACCTGTTGCCAGCACTGTGAGGATTTCAGACTTCTCCTGCACAGAAGGCCAGCGGGTGTAACTCATAAATATCCACCAGAGAAACAGAGTGATTCCAATCCCAAACCATGTTTGTTTAGGAATAGAACGAAGACCAGCTGCTGATTTATTGAAGAGGGCTCGAAGCATTAAAAGTAATTAAGAGTATTTTGTATGATAATACTTGAACAAATTCAATCTGTCAAGAAGAATATGGAATATTAAAATTTATATGGCGTTCACTATTTAGGTCAGTAAAGCTCTCGAGAAAACTTTACTACATAGGTATCACTGTTATCAGAGAATTGTGTTTAAGGACACTATACTTGTGTACAAAAAGCATCTTTCAACTACATCATCATGAAAAAAACCTATTCGTAAGATACCTGGGTTAAACGCATAAGCTCAGTTTTGATTTCAGGTCTTGGAAACAACTGCAATCCATCTCTCAGCAGATTCAGGTATAAAAGATCCGTATCCGTTTGATCAAATTCGTCCATCAGGATTTGGGGATCAATTCCATCCATGCTTTTTACCAGGTAGAGAAGAGCATCTTCAAGAGTTCCGCTGAAAAAACCTGACTTGGTTTTCAGGTCTACTTCCAGGTCGTTACCATGAAGGGCCAGTTTCATTAAACCGCTAAGATTATAGATGCTGTAGTGAAGCGGCCGCGGCCGGCGCGTTTCATATTTTTGACGGCCGGACAAGCTTATTTGCCGGGCAATTCTGCTGCGGGTTATTTCTTCCATGTGGTGAATGGCAAAATCATTCTGATCCACAAATCGTGCAAATGTAACCACCTGCAGATCATACCACGTACCATGATTATTTTTTGATTGCATTTCCGTTTGGCCAAAATCACTGTTTCTCAGCCAATTCAGGTAGTGGGTAAACCACGCCCTGAGACCTTGTTCAATTTCAATATTCCAGTAATCAGAATATCTCAATACCGGAATGGATTCTATTACACGGATCAGCCACCAGGTATCGATCACGCCGTATGAACGTCCGGAGTTTCGGCCCTTCACCATTTGAGCATGATCCAGGTGTGGATACATGGCGGTGTTGTCATCAACGAACCAGGTTAGCAGCTGTTCAATGGCTTTATCAGCAAACTCTTCTTCACCACTCATCTTGTAAGCGTTAGTCAGGGTTTCTACGCGCTGTGCCATTTCTATCATTTTGGGCAGATCAGATTTATCGGAGCGAGTCTCCGGGTTCACTTCACCATCCTTGCGAATATAGGGTGTGCCATCTTTCGAATCAGGATCAGGCCACCAGTAGCACGCCAAACTCAGGTAGGTGCGGGGATTATTTATCAATGAATTACCGGGTTTATCGATAACAGAAACGGGGGATAGATCAAGCAGTTCTTGTGCATAATCGAAAGGAATATTCCCGGTTTCATTCATTTCAAATCGATCTGGGTCTAGATCAGCAGAGCCGGCATCAGAGCGAGTATCATTTTCAAAACAGCCAATGCTAAATAGGGATCCAAAAAGTAAAACTTCAAGAACTATTCTATTCATAAGCGCACTTGATAGAAAATTTCAGGTTACCAGTAAGCTCAAATGACTACCTGAGATATGGTTTAGATTAATTCACGAGGGCTTTGCAAAACCGTGCTTTCGTCAAATTTCGGCGTTATCGTGGAATCGAAATCCTCACGTATTGTACATACGCTCCGGTTCCGATTCCACTCTGGTCTTGAACTATGGCAAAATCCCGGGTTTTGCAAAACCCTCTTCACTTGAAATACAAATAAGCTTTTAAAACTACCTGTAATAAATATTAAAGACTATTTTGTCTTTAATTTAAAAATAAACTACATTACATGTGGATAAAAGATTTAAATCGTGCTAATTCAGCCGGACAGTACGCTTTTTTTGAAACTTATTGTATCACTTACTAATTGTGAACCATACACTTACAAACCCATGGAAAAGAAACTTACAACTAACAATTATGCAAAACTGGGACTGGCAACCGCCCTGATTTTCATAATATCGATTATGGCAGCAGTGGAAACAGCACTTGCGTGTCCGGCGTGTAATGCGCTGTACAAGAAACAGATTGAGGAAGATATGAAAGGCACGCTCGTCGGTAAAGAGCTGATGGCTGCCATGCAGGCGCAGGCAAACCTGCCGCTTGAGTTTTCTGAGGCAACCAGCCACCTCTTCAGAAGTGAGCAAAACACCGCATCGCAGGATCACGATTTTATCGAGGTCATTGAACGGGATGCGAACCTTTCCATTCCGGCAACGGGGTATGTAGATCAGGAAGTGGAGGCGGATGTCAGCTTTACCGTTGAACTGGATGAAGGACTGGCTTACCTGGGTAACGGTGTAGTGTACGACGGTTTTCGAACGAATCGATCTGTGCCGGGCCCGACCATTCGGGTAACCGAAGGAGATATTGTTGAGATTGTAGTTCAGAATAACGGCAGGATTCCCCATGGAGCTTCTATTCATGCAGCCTATACACAGACATCTAAATATCTTGGTGAAATACCGGCCGGTCAGTCAAAATCAGTGAAGTTCAAAGCAACCATCCCTGGTATTTATATGTACCACTGTGCACCGGGCGGCCATGCAATTCCAATGCATGTGATGTTCGGCCAGTACGGTATGATCATTGTTGAACCGGCTGAACAGAAGTTTAAGCTTGAGGAAGAGCTGGGCCACGGACCGGATTTAGAGATCGACCTGATTCAGCATGAATGGTATTCCAGTGGAAAAAATGCTGTAGAAGGGAATCCCACCTATGTAACGTTTAACGGCGAGATCTTCAAGTATGTTAAAGAGCCTATCACAGCTAAACCGGGCGATTATGTACGGATCAACTTTATGAATGTAGGCCCGAATCTGCTCTCCACATTTCACCTTGTGGGAATCATATGGGATTACGCGTACTGGCAGGGCCATCCCGAAAATGTTTTGGTCGGTGGACAAACGGTTACAGCCGGACCATCTGATACCTTTGTGATTGAGTTTCGTGTTCCGCCGGACGAAGGTGCCTACACCATGCTTTCTCACGCTGTGGGATCAACCAGCCGGGGGGCAATCGGACTGCTGGTAGCCGACCGGGATGCCGATACTCCGAAGAGAATTGAAGCAACGGGGCCTGTTTACTCAGAGGAAGAACTGGCTGAATTGATGGAAGATGCGAACAGAATTATGTCACCGTTCAGGGCAGGAACACCGGACATCGATCCGCCACACACCTATGGTCCCGAAACGAATGAGGTGACGGTACGAATTATCGGAAACTCCTATTACCCGAAAACCCTGGAAATTGATCCGGGAACAAAAGTAACCTGGATCAATGAAGATGTATTCAGTTACCTGGCAGGTGAGTTTTCCGGAATTCATAATGTGGTGTCGACAGAAGGACCCACAAACCTGAACTCCCCGATGCTGGCTCATGCTGAGACCTGGAGCTACACATTTGAAGAGGAGGGTGAATACAGCTACATTTGTACGCCGCACCCCTATATGGAAGGAATAGTACGGGTGCGTGCAACAGACTCAGATCGTGATATGGCCTCGTTTATGTGGACGACAATTCCGGCCCTGCTTGCACTATTCATCGCCATTGCGGCATGGAAACGTAAACCGGAAGAGTAGTGAAAACCTAAATTATCTCCGCGTTCAACCGGATAATTATCGTTTAGATCTTGTTTTTATGATCTAAAGATGAGTATCCGGTTTTTTTATGTGCCGGAGTTCGGTCATGGTTTTCTTGCAGAATTCTTCAACAAAATTTATGTGCTTAAAGATGGCTGGACTGAATGGTTTGTTCCAGGCATAATATCCGTCACTTCGCGTAAGCACCGGACTAAGAAAGAGCCAATTTCATTTCTCACAACTCATCGTTTATTCTTCTTCGATAACTCGCTTACATCCACTCTTTCAATAATCCTACTATTGGGATTAGAAACAGTGCATTCTTAAAATTTAAATAATTCTGTAAAGGAACATTGACATGGTCTGGTTTTAGTGTATATTGTGTAAAGCTTACTTAACATAAAGACAATTAACATAGACTCATGAAAAAACAAGAAAGTGATGCTATTGACTGGCCGGGCCAAACAAGGGATGCTACTATCCGACTTGCAAAATGGACAATATTATGGGTGCTGACTGTGGCAATCCCTGCGTTTGGTCCGGCATTATTTTGGGGAGAAAATCATCTGATCAACTCTCTTGCAATACTGTTAAATGTGGGGGTTGGTATTGGAATGATCATGGCAAGCATTAATCATCTTAAAATGCAAGATGAGATGATGCAAAAAGTACAACTTGAGGCAATGGGATTTTCACTTGGTGTGGGCGTTGTGGCCGGAATTGCTTTTACTATGTTAGATACAACAAATGTGATACCATTTGATGCCGAAATAAGCTATCTGGTGATGATCATTGCGATTACGTATCTCGTTTCTGTATTCATCAACCTGAGGAGGTACAAGTGAAAAACAGACTCAAAGTACTGCGGGCTGAACATGACTGGACCCAGGCAGACCTGGCCAGCGAATTAGAAGTATCACGGCAGACGGTGAACGCCATTGAAACCGGGAAGTATGATCCCAGTTTACCCCTGGCCTTTAAAATTGCACGGCTGTTTGATAAAAGAATAGAAGAAATTTTCCTGGATGAAGAAACAAATTAATATTGATGCGGGATCGTAGTAAGAAGTCTGAACAGGCTTTGTAAAATCCCCCTAAAGTATTCATCTTGATCTTCTTTCAGCATATGAATCGTTTATTGATGCGTTATGAAACCACTATCCAAACTTACCGAAGGCATACATCAGAGTGACATCAGGTCGGTTACCGCACGTGTGAATGCGGTGAATGGCATTAACCTGGGACAGGGAATCTGTGATATGCCGGCACCGGATTCCATCAAAGAGGGAGCGAAGAAGGCGATCGATCAGGACAGATCCATTTATGCTCCTTTTGGCGGTGCGGATCCGCTGGTGGATCGGATTGTTGAAAAGGTGAAGACGTTCAATCAGACCCCTATCCAGGGAGCCGAAAATATTATGGTCACAGCAGGTTCAACCGGGGCTTTTGCAACGGCTGCCTTTGCGCTGCTCAATCCCGGCGATGAAGTGATCCAGTTTGAACCTCTGTACGGCTATCATAGTAAGCTGCTGGAGCTGCGCGGGGTAAAACAGATATCACTGGCACTCCACAGTCCCTCATGGGAGGTTGATTTCCACAAACTTGAATCGCTGATAACCCCAAAGACCAAGGCGATCGTACTCACCACGCCCAATAATCCCTGCGGGAAAGTGTGGAGCCGGAAGGAGCTGGAAACGCTGCTGTCCCTGTTGATTAAACATGACATCTACGCCATCACTGACGAAGTGTATGAGTACATGACCTACGATGGCCGGGAACACATTTCACTGGCATCCATGGATGGAGCATTCGAACGGACTATCACACTGAGCAGTTTTTCCAAAACATTTAATATGACCGGGTGGAGACTTGGGTATGCATCGGGACCGAAGGAGATTATCGGAAAGATGGGTTTGCTGAACGATATTCTCTACATTTGTGCCCCCACGCCTTTGCAGCACGGCCTTGCGGATGGATTTGCCACAGAGAGCAGGTATTACGAGCAGTTACTAAGGGATTACGATAAAAAACGGACCATGATGTGCAGTGCGCTGGAGTCGGCCGGTTTTGATGTGCCCTGGCCGGAAGGCGCCTATTATGTTTTGGCGAGCTTTCGTCCGATGGCTGATCAGCCCGGATTTAGCAACGACCAAACTGCCTGCAGCACCCTGATTGACCGCGTGGGAATTGGCTCGGTGCCGGGCGGATCGTTCTATTCAAACCCCAAAGACGGCAAATACCTGCTGCGGTTCTGCTTTGCCAAGAAAGAAAACGAGCTTAAAGAAGCCTGCCGGAGACTTGAGGGGCTTTAATGGGTATGATCCACAGACTTTTCTGCTTTTACAGCGCTGTAAACCGGCGCCGCGTAGTGCATGAACTCCACATACTTAAGAACAAACTTCCGGCCCGCTTCAACATCATTTGTGTCAAATTCTTTGGCTTCCATCATTTCATCGAAGTAGGCGTGCAGCCCGGCTTCAAATTCACGGACAATAAGATCGCGAAGCTCTTTGAGTGATCCGGTTTCCAGGGCATGGTCTCCGGCCGGTATCACAGGACCGAAATCGGTGCCTGCAGGTTTCAACCCGGTATAGGTTGCACCTTCCGATTCGCGGTGGAGCCGTACCAGGGTTTCAAAGAAATACATATCGGCCATCTCCCTGACCTGTTCATTTTCGTCTCTCACATCAAGTGCTTGCTGAAACGATTCCCGGATTTGACCTTCCTGTTCTTTGTTCACCCAAATCAGGACCAGGTTGACATCCCCGGTCATAAGAGCTTCCTGTGCGGCCAGCACCACTGGCCCGTCCATACTGTCGCAGTGGGCTTCGGCCTGGTTCGGCAGCATCAAACCTGTAAAGAGTAGTGTTATTATTAGAAGTGAGGAATTTAAAACTGTTGAATACATCGTGTTCTCCATTTGATATTGTTGATTTGTACACAACATACAGGAGTACAGCCGGCACTAAAATGAGCTGGATCAAAGAAGTGCAAAAAAGGTTGAAAATAATATTTCAGTGTGTAATTTATGTGCCGGAAATAACTGCAGAGAGTGCATCTTTATCATTAATAGCAACCCATAGCCGTCCTGATGTGATCATCTCTTCCTGCTGAAACCGGCTCATAATCCGACTTGCGGTTTCGGTGGAGGTTCCAGTCATATCCGCCAGATCTTTGCGGGAAAGCGGCAGCTGTAATAAAATTCCAACCGTTTTCTTCTCTCCAAATTTTTCACATAATTTCAACAGGATATGGGCAATCCGTTTTTCAACAGAAAGTGTGGTGAGATGATGGATTTGCTCCCTGGCAGAGGTTAGTTTTTTTGTGGTAATATCCAGAATTGAAACGGCAATGGAAGAATTCGTATTCAGAACTGAACGAAATTCCCTGTTCCCGATTGAAAGGATGCAGACATCGCTTTGTGCAGTGGCTGTTTCAGAATAACGATCTTCACCCAGTTCATTCAGGCTGCCGAAATATTCTCCAGGCTTCAGCATATCCACCAGGATCTCTTTGCCATCTTTAGTAAAACGGCTCAGCTTAACAGCCCCATAAACCACAACTCTAAGTAACGTTGCAATATCTCCCTCTTCGTAGATCGAGTGGCCGGCTGAGAAATGTGATGCGCTGAATTTTTCATTTACCTGCTGCAAGGCTTCTCTGTCAAGACTCTGAAAAAACGGAATCATCCCCAGCTTTTCCATTCGCACATCAACCGTGCAATGGTGCTTTTTTATAGATGGAGATTCCAGGGGTGTAGTTCTTTTTTGAGACATATATTTACATTAAAAAGACCAGGCTGATTTTCAAAGCCATTCAGGATTTGTATACAATCCTGAATTATTTATCAACTTTCTTCTTCAAGCTTCATCACCTTCACTTTCCACTCCTTCGGCATTGTCATCAGGTACTCCCACTTGAAAGGTTCTGAATTTTCCGCTTCCATCTGGTAGTAGAGCGGTTTGGGATCGTGATCGTTGATGAAAACAAAGGCTTCTCCCGGCTTCAGGTCATCAAATGCCTCGAAAACCATATCATGACGTTTGGCCGGAGGATGAGGGCGCACATCAAACTTGTTGACGACCGTAATGTCCGTTGCATCGATATCATTTTCAGCTTTTTTAGTGACGTGAATAATGGTTTCATTGTCATCTTGCTTTTTGTACTCCCAGGTGTGATCCCCTTCAAATTTATTTTGAAAGATTTGGTGGATTTCCTCCGGTTTTTCTGAAGCCCTGATCTCCATCACATCTCCCGGAAGCATCATCCCGTAGCGATGAAAAAGGGTGTATTTCCAGTCTTTTTTATCGGCTTTTCGCAGATCGATCAGTGTAGAGACATCGTTGTCTTTGTCAGCTTCTGAATCAGCCGTTCGTGTAACCCGAACTTTCCATTCCTCGGGATCGCGCTGCAGGTATTCCCATCCCACTACATCCCCAAAGATGGATCGGAATTCGTAATAAAGCGGCTTCGGATCATGATCGTTTATAAAAACAAAACTATCCCCTGCCGGCAGATCTTTAAAAAGCTTCAGCAGTTTCTCGTGGCGTTTGATCGGGATCAGTATTCGTACATCGAATTCATCGGTTGTTATGTTCATTGGAGGTGTTATTATATTATATAGTTATAAGAGTATTTTATCTTGTAAATAATATAATTTATCGATTGTTTTCTGACTGTGAATCACTCCGCCAGTAATTGTTCGCTGCGGCCACCGTTTGAAAATGAACGGCTACTACATGGGATGAAGCAATCAGGGCATCCGGATCTTTTGCGTAGACTTCACGCAGCATAAACAGAACCTCCTTATCCGGCTGTGCGGATGTTACTCCTTTACGGGCCAACTGAATAGCTACCTGGAAGCCTTCTTCAGGAGTGTCGGTAATCAGGCTGAGTTCGGTATCTTTATTCCGCTCTGAATCCATTTCAGCCTGGGCATAACTGGCTGATACGGATACCAACAGAAGCATTGCTGCGATTAGTAGTGATTTTGCGTTCATATGGATTGTTGCTTTTTTTAGGGTTTGATTTAACTGTTATCGGAAGCTTTTTCCAGGAACTCTTTTAAAACAATTGCGTGATTGTGTGTCTCGTCCTTTGTGGCATAAAGAAGCGTAACTTTTTGATCCCCGGCTAAATCAAGCAGTTTTTCAACCGGTTCTTCCTTTGAAGCCAGCTCATGTTCATACCGTTTTTTAAACTCTTGAAACTTGTCCGGATCGTGATCAAACCACTTCCGTAATTCCGGTGATGGTGTGATCTCTTTCATCCATTTATCCAGTTTAGCGTCCTCTTTTGAGACGCCACGCGGCCAAAGGCGGTCCACCAGCACCCGGCAACCATCCTCATCCGATTGTTCTTCATAAATTCGTTTGATTTGAAGGTTGAGGGTGCTCATTAAGCTAAAGTCACAAAATTTCACTTAACCATTTACAGGAATCTCATAGGTACAGGAGAAATCCCCATCAGCGATGTAGCTTGTTCGCTCAACATTTTTATTAAACAGTTTCCGGTAAAACATCGCCTCCAGTTTACAGGGCAGCCGCGTTTCTTTCACCACTTCTCTGAACGGACAGTTGCACTCTTTGATGGTGATGGTTCCGTCTTCCGAATCCAATTCAGCCTCCGGCATGAAGCCTTCCTCTTCAAGAAATCCCATCAGCTTGTCGAGTTGTGATTTTAAATCATTTTCAGATGCCTCGTCCATTCTGTTCCGGGCTTTCTTCAGGCGCTCCTCCCAGAAGGATTCAAAAAACTGTTCAATCGTCTGCTCATCCCCCTGCTCTTTTAAAAACTTCAGAAGCTCCCGAATGAGATCGGATTCTGAGGAAGGGAAAAGGCGATTCCCTTTTGGGGTGATTTGGTACTGCAGGCTGGGGCGGCCGGGACCTGACCGAATGTATTCACGGCGGATATATCCATATCTTTCGAGCTGTAGAAAATGCTCTCTGAGGGTGGTTTTAGCCAGCTCGGTATGAGTGACGGCTTCATCCATCGAAAGCGTGCCTTTTTGTTTAATCAGGTCAAGGAGGTCTTTTTTAGGCCCGGTATAAATCATAATAAAGTGGGTTACAGACTATGTGGAATACAACTGATTTTTAATCAGGGGGAATAAATGCTCTTGCTCAATGGAGAAATATCTCTCAAGTTGGGTGGATAAATCTGCCAGGTTTTTGTTCATAATCCTCAATGTTGAACACGCTCCGGCAGGATGTTTAAAGCCATCACTGAACTCCCGGATTTTATCCATCTCTTTTTTAATTTTCGGGCGATCCGATTCCAGGATCTCAAGGGCCCGTTTCAGATCTCTTACCTTGCCATACAGAATGGATTCCTTCCGATCATTTAGTTCATTTGCCATCGGAAAGAGCGTTTCATTTTCAAGCGACAGGTAGAGCTTAAGCTGATTGTTCAGGGTATTAAAATGCCACTCAATGTTTTTCAGCCAGGTGTATTGATTTCCGTGAACAAGCTGAACCCTGGGCAGGTCGCGGGAAATTTCGGTGAGCAGCTCCCGGATACAGGGCTGGACAGAATCTGACAGCCAATTGACCCAGTGTGATAGATCCTCTTTAAAATCCGGATTCTCAGGGGTATTTTTTATACACCCGGGTTCTGCATGATTTTTTTGGATCCAGCTCAAAAGTTCCTCTTCATTCCACTGGCGCTGCTGACACACTGATCGCAACGTCTGATCCTGATACTGCTCCGGCTTCATGCCTATTGAGTTCAGCAGTTTCGCTGCGTTTTGATCAGATGAAATAATCTGGTTGATAGTTGCTTCCGGTGTCAGTTTGGGTAGTGTTTTTTCGGTACTCATGGTAGAGTCGTTTTATTTGTTTCACTACACCAAAACTACGGATCTTAAAACATTAAAACAATAAAATAGGAAATAACCGTTTTTATTGTTGTAATTAAATTCCCGGACGGTTACCTTTTGTTAGTAATGAAAATTTATAAATGAAAGGTGCAGTACGGCGTAGGCCGTAAACGAACCCTGTATTAAATGTAAATACACAAACTGTGCGGCCGTTTGCCCGGTGGATGCATTTCGTGAAGGGCCGAATGTTTTAACGATCGACCCGCTCGAATGTATCGATTGTGATGCCAGCGTAAGCGAATGCCCCGTAGAGGCGAACTGAATATCGAATAATGAACCGCTGAATAAAGAATGTCGAAGGGATTTACAAATGTTCGACATTCAGCCTTTGATATTCAATATTCGATATTTAAAATCTGGATATCTTTTGCATTGATTGATCTCGTTATGGGGATGAGTCAAAAACAAAAGATCCGCTGCCCGATGCAGATGACTGGGCTGATGTTGAGGATAAACACGAACACCTTGCAGAAAAATGGGAGTGAAGCGAACTGAATATCGAATAATGAACCGCTGAATAAAGAATGTCGAAGGGGTTTACAAATGTTCGACATTCAGCGTTTGATATTCAATATTCGACATTTAAAACCTGGATAATTATTGCACTGATTGATCTCGATCCAGACATTGATTCAAAAAGATTCCGGGACTGTCATAGCCCTGATTACAAAATCAACGGATGCTGGGGGCTGAGTCCGAAACACCGACGCTGACAGGACCTTCGGACGCTGTTAGGTCATGTTAATAAACCAAACAACCAATGAGCAGAGAATTACACATAAGGCGTGAGGCAGCCCGGAGGTTTTGGGGCGTTATCGATCCCGAGTTGGGCGTAAACATTGTAGATCTGGGATTGATTTACCGGATGTTCATGAGGGATGACGATACGTTTGTTGTGGAATATACCACCACAACAGCGGGCTGCCCTATGCGTCGTTATTTGCAGAGAAAAATTGAAGAGGCCCTGCAATCCATCGAGGAAATTGAGAAGTTCGAAACGAAACTGGTTTTTGAACCGGAATGGTCTGTGGAGATGATCGTGGAAGGGGTAGAGTTTTTCTCCGTTCCGCCACCTATGATGTCGGGTTAATGAACATGAATAAAACAAAACTGCTGGATCTGTTTTTTGGCATCCTGCTGGTTACGGCCGGAATGGGTCTTCTGTTGGGACTCTACACCGGTTTGATCCGTATGGGCCTTTCGATGCCTACGGCATTTGAACTGGACGCGATGGCCCACGGGCCACTGATGATTAATGGGTTCCTGGCTACACTGATTTCGCTTGAACGCGGCGCTGCGCTTGAAAAATTGTGGAGCTATATCGCCCCATTCTCATTTTTCCTGGCAACTCTTCTGCTGATGACCGGCTACGTCTATGTGGGTGGATTTTTTCTGCTCCTCGGCTCCCTGTTTTTGGTCATCATTATGGGATATCTCTGCTACTTGCAGTCGGTGGTGCATCACTACATTATGGCTGCCGGCGCTGTTACCCTGCTGATCGGAAATGTTCTTTTTATTCTGAATGCACCCGTTTTTGAACTGATCGGCTGGTGGATCGCTTTTCCGCTGCTCACCATTTTCGGGGAGAGGTTGGAGATGAACCGGATTATGCGTCCGCCCAAAAAAGCGCAGCATCTGTTTGCCGGATTGATTACAGCGTGGATTATTTCGCTTGCCATTATCCATTGCCACCGGGATTTCGCCTGGCTGGTCAACTCCCTGTTTTTGATCGGAATTGCCGTCTGGCTAATCCGGTTTGATGTAGCCCGGCGAACCATAAAATCGCGAGAATGGACCCGCTACAGCGCCTGGTGCCTCCTCACGGGATATGGCTGGCTGATCATTGCCGGAATTCTCGGGATGATCTACGGCTTGCCGGCAGCGGGATATATTTATGATGCGCTTCTGCATATCTTTTTTGTGGGATTTGTCTTCAGCATGATCTTTGCCCACGCTTCGATCATTATCCCGTCACTAACTGGGGAACTGGTTCCCTGGAGCCGATACTTCTACATGCCGTTTTTTCTTCTCCACGGTTTTCTGCTGATTCGTGTAGTGGGCGATCTTCTGTATGTAACCGAAATCAGAATCTGGGGAAGTTATGGCAACGTCGCGGCCATTTTGCTCTTTCTTGGCGGAATTCTCTTTCAACTGACCTTTAGACAACCGACTCCGGCCTTTTCGCAAACATAGTGTTAAACCCAATTTTATGACAAGAGATTATCGGAATGAGTGATATTACAAATGATAGTGACATCAAAACCCTTGTTTATGAATTTTATGATAAAGTGCAGCAGGATGAACGGCTTGGATTTATTTTCAATGATTATGCCGATGTAAACTGGGACCATCACCTGCCCCGGATGGTTGATTTTTGGTCAAATTTACTGTTTCAAACCCGCCGGTACCACGGCCGGCCTTTCCGGCAGCATCTTCCGCTGCCTATACAAAAAGATGACTTTGCCCGATGGCTATCGTTATTTGAAGAGACCGTGGACGAGCATTTTGAAGGTGAAAAAGCTGATTTTGCCAAAGAAATGGCATCAAAAATAGCATTCTCATTTTCTATTCGGCTGGAGATGGAAGGGAAATACAAGAATCCATAATCAATTTCTATGAAATACAATATCAATACAATTCTAACCGGGTCGTTTTTCCTGCTGGTATTTATCGGGCTGGCCGTTGCTCATTTTCAGAATAAGGGCCAGGATACCGATACCAAACAGGACGTAGAAACAGAAAGCATCACTCAGCCGCTGGAACTGTCCACGATCATGCGCATGCTGATGATCGATATGCATACCATAAATGAAGGGATCTATACTAAAAATTTCGATCTGATTGAGCAGGGGGCAGCCAACATAAATAATCATCCGCCGCTTTCAACTGAAAGCCGCCAGCTGGTTCAGGGTACTCTGGGCGAGAGGATGGATGTTTTTGGTTCTTTCGATCAAACTGTTCATTCAAGGGCAGATTCTCTGCGTGAGGCAGCACGGAGCCAGGATATGAACAGGGTGATGGAGCATTACAACGTGATTCAACAGGGATGTGTAAACTGCCATACGGCATTCCAGGAGGAGATTCGTCGCGAATGTCTCAAACGACAATTACAGAACAGGGAGTAGTATGGATGATTCACCAGATAAGATTAAATCTGAAAGACGGCTTGCGGAAACTATTCGTGAGGAATGCTTAAAAGCGGCGCGAGAGGGATTTATGGACGCCTCAATGAGCGGACTATGCGCGGAGGGTGCAATGGAAGCGGCCATCAGTGCAATTCAAAAGCTGGATCTCAATAAAGTGATTGAAAATCATCGTTCAAAATGAAACAACCGATCATCGGATTTCACAAAGATGAAGAAGACGATTGGGTGGCTGACCTTAAATGCGGCCATACGCAGCATGTTCGTCACGATCCGCCGTGGCAGATTCGGCCGTGGGTGACGACAGAAGAAGGAAGAAGCCGTTACATCGGGCATGAGTTGAACTGCAAAAAATGTGACCAGTAAAATTAAGACAGAATGTGTTTAAAAAACTTAGCTCTGATATGTTCATCAATGAATAAAAATCGAACAATTTTAACCGACTATTAAATTTTGCCAAAGTTGCGATAGAAATCCCTTATCATTGGAAGCGGTGCCACCTATTATTATCAGTTACTTACACGTCAGGTATATCCGTAAGTGATTGAAAATCAATAAATTCCGGGTTCTATTGTAGTAGATTATCCCTACCTTTGTCAGCTCAAAATAACTATCAGAATAAACTACAGATTCGGGCTTTAATTAACTCAGGTATTGGCATTTGCAGATGTACAATCTTGAGCCATCCTCCTGTCTGCCCATGTTCAATTTTTTAGATTTTTAATGAAAAAGTTTTTTTCGCTGTTTGAATTTTCCACTGACGTAAACTATAGAATTGAAGTCCTTGCCGGACTTACCGTTGCGATGGCACTTATCCCGGAGGCGCTGGCGTTTGCCATCATCGCCGGTCTCTCACCACTGACCGGACTTTATGCTGCGTTTGTCGTGGGACTGGTTGCGGCTATCTTAGGCGGCCGGCCGGGTATGATATCCGGTGCAACAGGTGCTATTGCAGTGATCATTGTAAGTTTGGCGCTTTCACACGGGCCGGAATATGTCTTTGCCGCTGTGGTATTGGCAGGTATTTTACAGCTCATTGCAGGTGTATTGAAAATGGGTAAGCTGATGCGGCTTGTTCCTCACTCCGTAATTTTCGGATTTGTAAACGGTTTAGCCATTATCATTTTTATGTCTCAGTTGAATGAATTCAAAAATCCGGCCGGGGAGTGGCTGACCGGTTCTGCACTTTATATTCTTTTAGGATTGGTTCTGTTGACAATGCTGATTATTTGGGGCCTGCCGAAAATCACTACGGCACTGCCGCCATCTCTGGCTGCCATTCTCATTATATTTGGGATTGTTGCCTTTTTTGGAATTGATACCCGCACCGTGGGTGATATTGCATCGATCCAGGGAGGATTTCCTCCATTTCACATTCCCCAGGTTCCATTCACAATGGCCACCTTTATGCTGATTCTTCCCTATGCCGCAATCATGGCTGCCGTTGGGTTGATCGAAAGCCTGCTGACTCTGAATATTATTGATGAAATTACCGAAACACGCGGACGCAGCAATAAAGAAGCTATGGCACAGGGAACTGCCAACGTAATGTCGGGTTTCTTTTCCGGAATGGGCGGCTGTGCCATGCTGGGACAAAGCCTGATCAATGTCTCCTCGGGATCACGTACACGAATTTCCGGTATTGTGGCCGCATTAATGCTGCTGGTTTTTATCATGTTCGGGGCCGGCGTGATCGAACTTTTGCCGATGGCTGCGCTCACCGGTCTGATGATAATGGTTGCGATTGGGACCTTTGAGTGGGCAAGCTTAAAAACCTTCAACCGAATGCCTAAATCAGATATTTTAGTGATGGTTCTGGTGACCTTGGTAACGGTAATCCTGCATAACCTTGCACTTGCTGTGATCATCGGGGTGATTATTGCAGCCCTTGTATTTGCCTGGGATAATGCCACCCGTATCCGCGCCCGAAAGCGCTGGGATGAAAATGGCGCAAAACATTACGAGATTTACGGTCCTCTCTTTTTTGGATCTGTATCTGTATTTAATGATAAGTTTGATGTTCTAAATGACCCCGATGAGGTTGTGATCAATTTCCGAGAGAGTCGGGTTGTGGATATGTCTGCCATTGAAGCGCTGAATAAAATCACCGAACGCTATCATAAAAACGGAAAGCGCGTTCATCTCACCCACCTCAGCAGGGATTGCCGGAAACTTCTGCAAAATGCGGACGCTATCATTGAGGTAAATATCTTGGAGGATCCCACGTACAAGATTGTTTCGGATGCGGTATAGCGAAGCGAAACACTAAGAAATGAAATACGGGTTATTCTTCATTACCATACCAGCGATAGCCCTGCTGATCATTAAATTTGAGTACGATCCTGTCTCCCTTCTCAATCTCTACTTGTCGTTTCTGGCTATGATTCCATTCAACTTCACCATCAATGTGGTTTCCAAATTGTACTTCAAGTGTATGGCTTCCGGGATCGAGCGGAATGTTGATGATACCGTTGCTGTATCCCCTTCGGAAAATTCCACTGGGACGGTATCGGTCTTCAAATAACACAGTTCCGGTATCTGAAACCCGGACAACCACATCGGATCTGCTTTCAACCTGTTGTTCTCCCCTCCGCTGCATATGATCGAGCCGTCCTCCTTCATCCTGTTCCTTGGCGTAGATGGGTGCACCTTCCAATTTAAAAGAGATGATCAATTCTGATTCCCGTTCAGGCAGCGGCATATCGGCAGAGCTGAGCAAAACCGTGATTCCGGATAGTAAACCCAGGACTAAAAATCCAGCGGCGAGCTGCTTCCAAATCGATTGGGACTGATTGTTAACGGTTCTCTTTTTCACGGGATCCCCTGAATTGCTGAGCTTCGGTTAAAAATTTGCTGAAATCGGGTTTATCCAGTTTCAGGTATAGAATTCTGTCCACTTCATACCGGTCTTTGCGAAACTCGGGATGGCGCTCACCTTCAATGCGGTCGCCGAGCCAATCGGCTCCCAGCCTGAAATCGGGATCCGATTCGCACCCGGAAACGAGTACTCCCTCGGCACCTTTTTTCAAAGCTCTTTCAATCAGTGTAGGGTGTACCCAACCGGCGCAGGGCAATGTAGCAACCAGGTAGCCGGGCATCTCTTTACACTCACCGGTTTCTGAGTCGATTGTAAGCAGGCTGCCGGCGCTATTTCCGCAAACAAACGCGATAAACTGGCCTTCCAGAGTGCGATTCTCCTCATCCAGCCACTTATCAATTTTGCTGCGAATCTCCCACGGTGAAAGGTTCGGATATTCAACCGCAACCGGGTCACAGGACCCTACACAAATTCCGCATGAAACGCAGATCGACGGGTCGATATTTGCTACAAACTCGCTCTTTTTGGGATTGCCCTTTTCACGCGGCACCATGCTGATGGCGTTGTAGGGACAGTCGTGGAAGCATTGCGTACAACCGTTGCATTTAATTTCATCGATAACCGGCTGGGTGTCTTCTTTCTGCCGCTTCATGATCCATGGGACACTTGATACGGCGATGAAACCTACAAGAAAGATGAGCCAGAGAGTTCCGCCTTGCAGCCTTTCAGTTAAAATAAGTGGAAGAAGGTAGAAGTAATCAATCGTTACATTTTCCGGAGCAGACATCAAGTCAGCCGGCCCCTCAACATCGGCAGGGAACAGAAGGGATACGATGACAAGTGAGCCCAGAAGCAGAATGGAGAAGTTTCGGTTTGTAATGAATGCGGGTTTATTTAATCGGGCTACATGCAGCCAGATCGCTATACCGAACGCAATCGGGATTAGCATATGCATAAAAAAGACGATCAGGAACAGAACAGAGTTGAAGCTGTCATCCGTCAGGAATGATGCTTTCAGAGGTTCAGCAAAAATGGGGAGCACATCAATCATTTTGGCGGTACCGGTTGCGATCATGGCGGCCCGTTCATCCCAAACCAGCCAGTAGCCGAGCCAGCCGTCAAACCAGATAAGCAGAACGGCAATAATTCCGGTAATCCAGGCCAGCCAACGCGATCCGCTAAAGCGCCCGGCAAAGAAAACTTTAAAGGCATGAAACAGCACAAACAACATGAAGGCATCGGAGCTGTATCGGTGCAGGCTGCGTATCAGCTCGGCGGTGTAGGGCTTGTCACTCATTGAAACCACAGAATCATAGGCATAGTGAACGCTCGGGCTATACCAGATCAGCAGTGCGAACCCGGTGATAACCGCCACAACAAACATAAAGTTTGCGATCGCACCCGCCTGGATAAAGGGATGGTAGTTCTCCGGGATATATCGAAGCGTTACACCATCCAGTTTTCGGAACCAGCGATCAACTCTGTCTAAAAACCGGCGCCCGCGCAGGGAGGAATCAGGCACCGCCTCGGAAGCTTTTACGATATTGGTTTTGAAATCCTGCCACTCGTAAAAGGTGTTGTTGGTTTTTTTGTCGTTGGAGTTGTTGCTCATGTTCGATTTGTTGGTAGGTTTAGTGAAAAGGCAAAAGTGAAAAGGCAAATACAGACCTGCCAGAATACGATAGTACCTGGCAGAGCCTGGATTTATGCCCATTATTCGTGGAAAAGACTCTGCCAGGATCCACTGAAATGCGCAGCGGAACTCTGGCAGGTCTTTGACTTCACCCCAGGTACTGAGAAGTCTTAAACTTTTCTCTTCTCACTTTTCACTTTGTCTTCTATAACTCACTCCAAAATTTCAGTTAATTCTTTCGGTTTTTCTTCCTCGATCAACAGCTGGAGAGCCTGCCCCATCCACTCTTCCTGTATTTCTCCCAGCGTGAACCGAAAGGCAATTTTGCCCTGCCTGTCAATAATGTAAAACAGGTTAACGTGATCCATCACGCCGGTTTCAGCATCCCTGTACCTGGAGACGTTCAACTTGTCGAGAACTTTGTCTACAGTAGCGGGATCACCAGTGAGCATGTGTGAATTTGGATTATCGAGCTGGTAAAACCCTGCCACACGTTTCAGAAGATCGGGCCTGTCTCTTTCCGGCTGCATGGTGATTGCCATCAGCGCTACCTCTTCCTGTTCATCTGGATTTAAACGATCCAGCACACGCTTTACCTGGTCCAGAATCATAGGACAGGTGTCGGCGCAGGTTGCGTAAACGGAGGTCAGAATTACCACATCACCCCGATGGTCATCCAGACTGATTTTTTCTTCATTTTGATTGATCAGTTCAAAGCTCGGTGGAGTTAAAGCAATTCGGAGTGTATTCGGGCGAAATTCAAAATCTTCTTCTGTTGGAACTTCATACATCAGGAGAAATGAAGCGCCGATTACCATTACCAGTGCAAACGAAGATGCGGCATACCTGGTGATGATCGCAGGTTTGGCATAGACCTCTTTGAGCGGTTCAATCCAAACAAAGAGGATCACACCAACAAGCATCAGCGGATTGAATGTGAACATTGCAAAGTAGATCCACTCCATTGAACCGGTTTCGGGATCGTATCCAAAGCACCAAACTTTGAAGTCTTCGGCAAAGGCACCCCACGTGGAATCGGTGACGGGTACAAATGCCATAACCATAATCATGATCCAGGACAGAAACATCGTACTGATCATAAAAGAGGGAAAGCGCCAGGATGTGAAAAAGTTTTCGATTCGTTCGATCATGATGGTTTTTTTTTAACCCTCCAAGGGTTCAAAACCCTTGGAGGGTTAGACATGATTAACTTATATGCCACAGATCCGTCAGGGCAGCCCAGTTTGCGAAGTAGTAGATCGCAAAACTGAGAAGGAAAATGAGCACCAGAACAATAGTTCCGGGTGTTTTTACATGCTCGTAATCTTTCCCTTCCTCTTCATAACCCCTGCTGATCAGATCGTCAGTCATTTTCTGCTCCCGGTCGTTTTGCCAGGTTGGCATTTTCTTGCCCTTGAGCGACGGGCCGAAGAAAACGGCTGCGACAATCAGTACGATAAATAGCAGCAGGCCGATGAAGGCGATGACGCCACCAACCCCGAGAACACCCAGGAAGAAATGGGCAATTGGGTCGAAGCCGGTTTCCAGGTTCGCCCCGCTAAAATCACTGTCATAGGTCCGGCGTGGTACACCGTAAGTGCCTGCAAATGACATGCCCAGGGACATCACCACAATTCCACCGCCGAATAACCAGGGTTGAATGCGTGCCAGAGTTTTCATGTAGAAATCTTTCTGGAAAATCAGCGGAACCAGGTAGTAACAGAGCCCCATAAAGGCAAGGGTTGTACCTCCCACAACAGTGGCGTGAAAGTGGCCGGGAATCTTGAGAGTATTGTGAGCCATGATGTTGATCTGCTCTGTTCCCAGTGTCACACCGGTGATTCCGCCGATAAACCCGAAAATAATCACGGACAACGCAACTGCTGAGAAACCGGGGTCTTTCCAGGGAAGTTTGGCGAACCAGCCAAAAATCCCTTTGGTGTAGCCTTTCCGGCGCATTGCTACCTCCATCGATGCCGGTACGGTGTAGCCGTGAATCATGGATGCAAGTACGGCAAGATACATCGCGTAGGAGGTGTTCCAGATCTTCCATTCGGCGCTGAAACCAGGATCAACCAGGAGATGGTGGGCTGCAGCAAGATTGATAAACAGGATATAAAGAATGAATGCCCCGCGACACACCGTTTCGTTAAGAGGTTTGGCCCCCGTACTCATCGTGGCAACAAAGTACCATACGGCAACCATTGCGGCCACATTGATCTGCTGGGAGTGATGGCCCAGCCCCCACCAGAAAAGCCGGTAGACACCGGGATCCATCATCTCCATCCAGCCCATAGACCAGAAAAAGGTTGGGACCAGCGCAATGGCTCCGTGAACCAGGGCTACCACCGCGATGATGGCAGCCGTTGCAGCCCCGAAAGTGACCAGCGGCATGGAGCCTTCGTAGGTTTTATTTTTTTTGGCGATGTAGAGCGTGGCAAAGAAATTAAAACAGACGACCAGAGCTCCTACTGCAAATAGGATGATTCCGAGATAGAATATCGGATGGGCTTCGAGTGGCGGATAGGAGGTCAGCATCACATCGGCGCGGCCATCCAGGATGATGTAGTTGGTAAGGATAGCGCCCGCCGCCATAAGGGCAAGTGATACATGGGCCAGCTTTTTGGAAAACATTTTGGTGTTAAGCAGCGTGGTGCTGGCAAAATAGAGAATGGCCATCTCGAAAAAGATAATCCAGAATACCAGCATGTTTACCCCGTGAAGGGTCAGCATCCGGTAATACCAGATATCATTCAGAAGCATGATGTTGGACCATCGCGTAAGCGCTAAGGAAATTGCCGCCACAGCACCTATAAGCAGAAATATAACCGCCAATACAGCATTAACCTTTACAAAAAATTCAGCTTTTGTGAAGATGGATAAGCCGGTTGTGTCACATATTCTATGCGCTGCGGATTTAACCAGGCTGCTATCAGTTTCAGATATAGTAGTAGATTCAGTACTCATTCGTTCATTCCCGTTTTTTATTCTACGATTATTTTTCCGGTCATCCGGTGATGCCCGATTCCGCAAAATTCATTGCAGATAATGCTGAACTCCCCGGCGGTGGTGGGCGTAATCGTCATCACATAGTCGTAACCCGGTAATACATGGAGATTCATATTTAGTGGAATCAGTGAGAAGCCGTGCTGCAGGTCTGCCGAAGAGATGTGAATCCGGTAGGTTTGATCCTTCTTTAGTTTTAAGACCGGGTACCACTCCCACATCTGCCCGAGCAGATAAGCGTCGCCGCCGGGTGCGGGCTCAACGATCGGTATGTTGTTCATTTCACCAACTTGATTGGTTTCAATGAACTGATTTACACGCTGAATGAAATCGGCCGGTTCAACTTGGTAGGTTTCACTTGGGGCGTTCTGCTTCCCCTGGAAGTGCCACCAGGGCATTGTTACCGACATCACCAGGCACCAGGCCAGTGCCAGGCCTACCCACAGGCGTTCAGCTCCCGTAGGTGTTCGATACCAGTTTCCTTTTGGATGGAATATGCTCATGGTTTTAAAGTTTTAATTGTTAGGGTAAGAGTCCTTTTGAAATGTTTAACAGTTCGATCAGGCCCCAGATGGTGTAAGAGAGAAACGGTATTGTAATACCGAGAATCAGAAGTAGCCAAATGTTGTCCATGAACCTCTGTATCAGGTGTGGTTTTTCATTTTCCATGATGTTATCTGTTTTGACTGTTGGTATAGGATTTCACAACGATATAGATAAAAAGTATCCCGCCGGCCATAGCAAGCAGGCCACCCAGACTCATCAAGCCAAGTCCCGTTAGAGCTTCGACGGAGTATATATTTTGATCCTGTCCAAAAAGTTTGCGGCCCATTCCCATCATGCCGGCGATTGCAAAACCGATCACAAACATCGTTTGGCCAAAACCAAACAGCAGGGGCTGGAGCTTCATAAGCCGTATCGATTTGCGGGTTGTTAACTGATAACCATACTCCTTCAACAGTATGAATACCATCACCATATAGGCTACCGTAACCCCACCGAGGGATGCGTGATAGTGTGCAGGGATAAGTGTGCTGGAACCGCGTATCATCGCGCCGAGTACAAAGCCGGTGACGGTAAGAAGTGCGCTTACCAAAAATCCATTGAAATAGAGGCTGCGGAACGGATTTTTCTGCTTGTTTAATCTGCTGTAGTGTAGCCAGATAGCCCTGGAGCCCAGGATGAGATAGATTGTTACGACAGGAAATATGAACCATCTCATCAACTGGGTGTAGCCGCTGTAGTAGAGTTGGTCACCGGTGCCATTCAATAATAAAATAGGTGACAGCACAGCCGGTACCGCTAAAACGGATAGCAGAATAAAATTCACACGCTTTCCGACGGGTATCTTGCCGGTGATTTTGTAGATCAGAATCAACCACACAGTGAGCATCCCAAGGACATTGGCAAATTGCAGAATGTGACCACCACCCCACATGATCAACTCATAATAGAGCGTTCGATCAATTGTGTTGGATGTCAACATCCAGGAGATCATAAAGGTAAAGATTGCAGCCATAACCACGATGCCGGCGTAACGAATTGCAAGCTGGGCAGCAGGGTTAAAAAATGAGGGCGGCGATTCCGGTTTGGGAATTGAGAAAACAGAAAGATTCCCGGGAAATGTGATAAGGATACCTGCGCTAAATACTAAAAGGCCGCCAATGAAGACGGGATGGTCAAGTACCGGAATGTAGTTGGCCAGAATGGGTTCGGCTCCCTTGAAAAAGATGGAAGCGATCATAAGAAGTAATCCACACAGGGCAAGCTTTGTACCAGCAGCCATCTGAAGGAAACTTACAGAGCGGTTTAACGAAACATGGAGAACTGAGAGAAACGCATAAAACCACACAACAAGGGCAAAATCAACATGTAATACCAGAGATTTCCTTGCAAATAGAGGATCTCCAATAAACTCAGCGGTTCCCGGAGTTCGGGCAATAACAATAACAGCTGAAAACAGACCGGATAGCAGAAGACTGAATAATCCAATCTTCAGCCAGCTGCGGGAATAGTCCTTTTCTGAAGCCAGAGCGGATGCCTGCCAGATTTCAATCGGTAAGGAGATCGCTTTTTTTACAATGGGCAGCATATTTCCATTATTTCAATAGATGTTTATATCTATAGATACTGATATCTATAATATCATCTTCTTAATAGATAGGCAAGTCTACTAATACTTTTTTTACTACCTTAAACGCTGAATAAAGAAATCAAACGACCACACAAATATGTTTTTAAACCAGACCTCCCACTATGCGCTTCGTGCTATGACCGGGCTTGTGATATCAGAAACAGATGAACCGGTGGGTTCAAAAAGGCTGGCTGAAGTGACAAGTGTCCCCTCTCACTATTTGTCAAAGATTATGCGTAAAATGGTTAAGGCGGGATATGTTGAATCCAGAAAAGGGCACGGCGGCGGATTTACTTTGAAAGTAGCTCCTGACAAAATTCGAATCATTGATGTGTTGAATGCATCCGGATTCGATCTGGAGGATCAGCCTTGTGTATTTGGTTTTGACAGTTGCGGAGATGATAATCCTTGTGCCCTCCATCCCGTATGGAAGCAATTGAAAACCTGTTTTACTGACTGGTCACATAATACCACCTTAGAGGATATTCGAAGAGAAAGCAGTAAACTGGAGGATGTAAAAAGGTGGGTAAAAGAGTGATAATCTCGTTTATAGTATTCATAATTTAGAAGCTTTTGAAGCTATTTCCTTAACCTGCCAAATCAGAATTGACATCGAAGTAGTTCATTAAATTTTCAATACCTCAATCAGCCGGATAATGTTTGGTTGATATGAGAAAAGAAATCTTAACCAACCATTTATTTAATGAATCTCAAAAATCAAACCGCCATCGTAACCGGAGCCAGTAAAGGAATTGGACTGGCGATATCTAAAGCACTGAACAGTGAAGGGGTACAAGTAGCGGGATGGAGCCGTACACCACCCGAAAAATACACTAATGATCGATTTACCCATATTGAAGCCGATTTAACGGACGAAGAATCCGTGGAAAGGGCTTGGAAGCATACCAGGGAGAAAGCTGGTGATGAGATTCCGATTCTGATTAACAATGCCGGAGTAGGCTATCGCGGGGTGATGGAGGAGATGCCATCGGATCGCTGGAGATACCTATTTGACCTGAATGTTCACGGTATATTCTATGTATCAAAACGGGTGATATCCGGCATGAAAAAGCGTGAAGAAGGGCATATTATTAATATTGGATCGGGTGCAGGCACCAACGGAATTGCCGGAATGAGTGCCTACTGCGGCACCAAATATGCAGTTGTGGGTATCACCGAATCGATGCACCTGGAGCTGCGTGATTTTGGTGTGAAAGTTACTTGCCTGTCGCCCGGTTCCGTTGAGACAAGTTTTTCGGGATCAGATAAAAACAAGCTCATGCCGGAAGATCTGGCTGCAACTATCATCCACATGCTCAAGTGCCCGAAAAACTTTCACTACACCGAAATTCAGGTGAGACCTTTGCAGCCGTAAAATGAGCCCAGAAATGTGCATCTGCAACTTCATACGGCATATACCAGTTTATGATTAAGGCCGTATTAAATTTGGGTAATGAGCAATCAAACTACTCAATTTTTGGTGTGAATCATTTATATTCTTTGAGTCCGCACATAGATGGCAGACGAAATCATCCAGGCTCAGAAATCAAAAAATGACAAAGCTTTTCGTTTTGTCGCATTAATCATACTTGATAGAATAAAAACAGACTACGTTGGATAGATGATGGCTGGACAATCAATGAAAATTCCGCCAAAATGTTATGGGTTTTAGAAAAAAAACGACCATTTCTGATATTGCTGATAAGCTAAATGTTACGCCTTCTACGGTATCCAGAGCACTGAAAGATCACCCAAGAATTAGTGATCGTACAAAGAAAGCTGTAAGGAAGTTGGTTGATGAGCTTGAATATCAACCTAACAATATTGCTTCAGCGCTCAGAAACGGGAAAAGTAATATTGTAGGTGTGATGGTTCCCACATCGGATCGAAGTTTTTTCGCATCATTTATCCGGGGGGTTGAAGAGGTTCTCCGTGATGAAGGGTTTAACCTGATGATATGCCAGTCAGACGACCAGTTTCAAAAAGAGTGTGCGGGGATTGATACATTGATAAATGTTCGGGTAGATGGCATAATTGCATCTGTTGCGAAAGAGACCATTGATTTTTCCCATTATAAGAAAATCAAAAAAATGGGAACTCCTTTGGTATTATACGACCGGGTAATTCCGGATCTGGGTGTAAACCAAGTCGTATCAGATGATTTTTATGGATCGTATAAAGCGGTCACGCATTTGGCAGAACAAGGCTGCAGAAGAATTGCACACTTTGCGGGGGAACAGCACATTCATATTTATCAAAACCGATTAGAGGGATATTTGCAGGCGCTTCGTGATCTTCAGATAGAAATTGATGAAGAGATGATTATTGAATCTGACCTAATTCGGGAAAGGGACAAAATTATACTCACCGGCAGAGAAATGGCTGATAAGTTAATGAGCATGAATAATCGGCCGGACGGAATTTTTTCATCCAGTGATTTTGCCGCTATAGGTGCTATGCAGCGATTTATAGAGAAAAATATACATATACCTGAAGAAATTGCGATAACCGGATACAGCAATGACTTTTCGACAACCGTTATCGAGCCGGGTTTAACGTCAGTTGATCAGCATACGGTTCAGATGGGGAATCTTGCTGCGGAACAATTTCTGAATCATATCAGGGCAAATAAAAAAGAATTTTTACCCCGTAAAATATTAGTAAAACCAGAGTTGATGGTGCGTGGATCATCCAGTCGGGTACAAAATGGATCAGACAGTTAGACTTTTAAGTTGCCTTACATTTTTCTTCGAAAAGCCTGAATGTTCCGAGTCGAGTGCTTGCCTTTCAAACTTATCTAAATAAAAAACGGGAGCAGCGTTTAAACTGCTCCCGTAATAGCTATTTGAAAATTAGTGTTTAGGTCCGGAGATTAATATCCGGGATTTTGATATTCAGCTCTTTCTGCAGAGCTTATCTGAAGCGCATCCAGCTGGCCTTGCGGGATCGGCCGCAGGTAGTGATGGGGCTGGATATTACGCTGTACGGTTTGTGCTTCGTGATCGCCATAATTACTGCCGGCAATTCGATAGCTGGAAGCAAATTCCTCCCACTTCTGTGTTCTGATCAGGTCATACCACCGGAATCCTTCAGCAAAATACTCGCGTGAGCGCTCTTCCAGGATATAATCGATGTCGATCGTTGCCGGAGTTGCAGCTACCATTTCGGCACTGTTATCCTCGATTCGCTCCTGGTTTTCCTTGTTGTACCATCGCCAGTGACCGGCACGTTCGCGAATGACATTAATGAGATCACGAGCATCCATACCGGCTGCTGTAGTGGCACCTTGTACCGCAGCTTCAGCTGCGATAAAATAAAATTCAGAGAATTTTGCGATGTTAAATGGTCGGGTAGTAGCCGCATTCGGTTCACCCAATCCATCTCCGCTGTCGGTGCGGTAGGTTCCGAGCTTCCAGAGCCCCGGATACACAATTCTGCTGATGTCTTCAGGCCCAATTACAAAGTCGGACCTTCCGGGTAGTTCACCTGCACCTATATTAGCACCCCGGCTTGGATCTGAAGGATAACTGATTGGTGTGTCGGGCTGCTCATCAAGAAACGTCAGAACCGGATCTCCAGCTTGAATTTCCATTAAATTCGCGTTGTAAATAGGTCCGTTAACTTCAGGTGATCTGTCAATATTAGATCGGTAGGCGGTAGTGAACGTTCCGTCATAGCGAGAATCATTGGTTTTATCAGCGAAAGTTTCCGTAATCGCATCAATGGTTGGAGCCATACGTGTCCATGGGCGTCCAAGGGATTGAACCGCTTCACGACGAACAGATTCTATATTCCCATTCCATTCTGTATCAGAAGAGCTGCTTCTGATGACCGTGTAGTTCCAGGTCATCATCCAAACCGCAAAGTTATCAGCACCGCCGCCATTACCCCATGTGAGGCTGGCATCGTTGTAGAACTCGCTGGTTTCAGTTCGGTCAGCATATAAAAGGATTTCGCTATTTCTATCGTTTGGAGCATAGTGTACATCATAAAACGTCTCCTGAAGAGCGTATGGCCCCGGGTTTTCGATCGCCTCAATGGCTATATCGTATGCTTGCTGGTAATACCAGTTTGCATCATTGCCATCCGGATCAGTCCGGCTGGTTTCAGGATAGGTTGGAATGTTGTTTGGGTTCTCCAGCCACCATGCGTAGGTGAGGTATGCTTTTGAGAGGTACAGGCGGGCAACATTTTTTGTAACTCCGCCAGTTACTCTTGGGTTATCCGGTAAATTTTCAACAGCTGTAATGAGGTCCGGGAAGATGGCCTGTGTATAGACTTCCGGGACTGTGTTCCGCACGGACACGCGAACAGGATTTGAGTTAAATTCCAGTTCACCGGCTCCCAGATCTAAAGGAACACCGCCGAAGGTTTGAACAAGCTGAAAATAATCAAAGGCACGAAAGAAATTCGCTTCAGCGACCAGCGCTTCAGAAATTCCATCCACTTCTGAAGCATTTTCAATTACCCCGCTGGCTGTATTAATGGCTTCAAAAGCATTTCCCCATAATACATCAGCGCGGCTGTCTGTTGCAGTGATTTCTCCCTGGCCGCTAAGATCCATCACCAGGAAGTTCTGATCGGCACTTTGGGCATAAGTTGCCTCATCCGTACCGGTAACACCGGTGTTGTAGAAATAGGCATTGCCATAGATATACCTCAGATGGGCATACAGTGCGGTTACCCCGCCTCTCACACCCTCTTCGGTTTGAAAGAAACCGGGTTCGTAAATACTGCGGGGTTGCTCATTCAGAATATCCGAACATGATACGACTAACAGAAGTATCATGGTCACTCCTAAAATGTATATCGATTTAAACTTTTTCATAGTTCTGGTGTTTAAAATGACAGATTAATTCCTAACAGGAAATTGCGGGTTGCGGGTGCATTTGTCCCTACGGTTAACAAACGCGGCTGATAAGCAGATGTAACCGCTGCGTTTTGATCTCCGAATGAGTTTGTTTCCGGATCCAGGCCTGTTTCCCTGTTAAAGGGTGAAAAGAGTACAAATGGATTTTGTACTGTAAAATAGACCCGGAAATCACGGATTCCTGCATTATCCATCCAGGTTGTATTCCCAAGATTATAACCCAGTGTCATCGTTCTGATTTTCAGGTAGGATGCATCAAAGTAACCCATGGTGCTTCCATACTTTGGGTTGTCACCGGTGGTGATTCCGCCGGGTGCGGGATAGTTACCGCCCGTGTTTTCTGGTGTCCAGTAATCTACATCTACATTATTTCTTCGTCCTGATAATAAATTAAGATATCCGGACGCTGAGTGCAGTGTACTAATCAGAATTCCGCCATTCTGGAAAGCTCCAATCACATTAAAATCGAAGTTTCTGTACGTAACGCGGGAATTAAATCCACCCTGAAAACGAGGATTAACATCAAGAACCTGGCGATCTTCCGGGCCGATGGCTCTTGTGGGGGTTCCGTCTTCGTTGTAATCCCCTGTATACTCCACTTTGATCATTCCTGCATTTCCGCCGGGCTCAAGGATGTCTCTGTGAGGATCGTCTTCCTGCCAGATTCCAATATTGTTATAATCATAAATAACATTGATCGGATTGCCAACAAACCACCAGTTGGACTCATCTCTTTCCTGATCACCTGCGAGTGCTACCAGTTCATTTCTGTTGGAATAAAAGTTCAGGCCGGCTTCCCATGACCATCCTTCCGGATTTTCAAAGATCATACCATTTAAGGAGACTTCAAGACCCTTGTTTTGGGTCTCCCCTATATTAGCTGTATAGCTGCCTACTCCAGAAGTGCTTGGAAGGTTTACGCCAAGAAGGATGTCCTTCGTATTGGTAACGTAATACTCCACGGTACCAAACAGGCGGTCGTTCCAAAGTGAAAAGTCAACCCCGTAGTTATACGTTTCAGAATACTCCCATCCCAGGTTTTGGTTTGGCAGTTCCGTTACACGGAAACCGGTGACGTATGTGTCATCTCCATGATTATAGGGGCGGGTTCCCAGCCTGCCTAAAGTTGAGTACGGAGCAATGGCCTGATTAGAGGTCTGTCCATAACCAGCGCGTAACTTAAGCATGGATAAATGAGGAACATTATCCATGAACCCTTCACGGTCTACATTCCACCCAACCGAAACAGCCGGATAGGTATGCCATTTTTCTCCATCGGCTAATCTTGAGGAGCCATCCGTACGCAATGTCGCTGATAACATGTAGCGATTATCGTAGGAGTACATTACCCGGCCCATGTATGACATCAAACCGCTTACCTGGTAATTCTGGTTACCCGGGTTGATGCTTATCTCACCGTCAGCCTGTCCCAGGTTATAAAACTGAAACGCTTCGTTGGGTATATTTCTTGCTGACATAAAAGAAGAGTTGTACCGGCTTTCTTCTGCAGAGAAAAGACCTGTAACCGTTACCTGGTGTACATCCGCAAACTGCTGATCGTAATTCACGATATTTTCTACTACCCAGTTATAGGTGTGATTATTTCCTACCGATGCGGTCGACTCGGTATTTGGATTTGGACTGTTAATTCCGCTGCCTGTGAAAGCACCGTTATTTGTTTGTCGATAATCCAGCCCGAAGTTTGTGCGGTAGCTAAGCCCTTCAACCCAGGGAATATCAACTTCTGCGTAAAGTGCGTTATATGTAGCGTAAGATCGGGATTCATTGACCCATCGATCTTCCACATCGTCCATAACTTCACGTGATGAGACCCAGTTTTCATCATTCGGCATACGAATGGTTCGTCTCCTCGACCCATCTTCATTATAGGGACTGGCAATTGGAGACATACTTAACATATTGTAAAGTCCAACCTGAGATCCCTCAGTTAGATTGTAGTTGTTATTGGAGTTGAAGCCAAAACTAAAATATTCTCCGATTTGCTGGTCTACAGAACCGCGAAGAGATATTCGGTTATATTGCTGAGTTGGAATGACTCCTTTATTCTGATGGTATCCTCCGCCAAAAGTATAGCTTCCATTGCTTGTACCGCCTGTCACGCCGATATCGTGTGATGTAAGTGCCCCGGTTTGATAGAGAAGATCCTGCCAGTCGGTATTTACATCGTTTGATTCATCAGCTCCGTTGGTATATTGCCCGGCTGCTTCGCGAAGTGCAACAAAATCTTGTCCGCTCATCATTGGGTATGGAGAAAACACAGTAGCGGCTCCATAGTATCCGTTATAAGTGATTTCGGGATCCTGCCCTTCACGCCCTGACTTCGTTGTGATTAAGATAACACCGTTTGCGCCGCGTGAACCGTAAATGGCCGTTGCAGAAGCATCTTTCAGGATATCGATACTCTCAATATTATTCGGATTGAGGTCACCAATTGATCCGGAAAAAGGAATTCCGTTCAGCACAACCAGCGGGTCGTTACTCGCTGTAAGCGATCGGGTTCCGCGAATGCGAATCTGCATTGAAGCTCCCGGCTGAGATGAGGTTTGGGAAAATTCAACTCCCGGTACCCGGCCTTGAAGTGCCCCGGTAATATTTGATGAGGGGACTTCAGCCATTCGTTCACCACTTATAGATGCTACGGATCCTGTTACTGATTCCTGCCGGACAGTTCCATAACCAACAACAACCAGCTCTTCCCCCATAATTGCCCGGGGTTCCAGGTTAACTTCAATTTCACTTCTTCCGTCGATGGGAACTTCCTGTGTTTGGTACCCCAAATAGGAGAATACCAAGATATCGTTTTCGTCAGGGGCATTCAGTTGAAAGTATCCATCAATGTTTGTTGATGTTCCAACAGTAGTTCCCTGAACAACTACGTTGACTCCCGGAAGCGCTTCTCCATCATCTGATGAAAAAACATATCCCGATACTGCATGACTCTGTGCCTGGGCCATCGAAACGCCCCATCCACTGATCACCATGATGCTGTTTATTAGCAAAAAACAGACAAAAAGGTTTGTTGAATATTTTGTATTAGATCTTTTCATAACATTTCGGTCCCGTATGATTTTGTCATGTTAAGTTTTAAGAGTAGCTGTTGCTACAGTCACATTTGCGCAAACGTTTGCACGATTACAATGAAAGAAAGGCAAATTTTAAAGTATTCCCAAATAAACTGTAATGGCGATATATATTATTATAGCCCTGTTTGAACAGTATTTACAATTAGAAATGAATTGTAAGAGCAAAAATGAGCAAAAAAGAAAGGGAATTGAGGCAAAAAGCTATATAAATTTTGAGAATCCCGGGGTTTTTAAAAAATGTAAACAATTTCAACTCGTTAAAGTTTGAAGTTTATATCACTATCTAAATACCGAGGGATTGGTTCAGTTTTTCCAGACTATTGAGGTGAGTTTATTTTTTGCTCCGAAACTACAGGCAGCCAACGCCCGTCACTGAACGTAAAGGGTACGGTTTCCGCTTTTACAAATTGGCGAGAGGCTTTTTCCCAGCGACGGACTTCTATCTTAACCCTGTCCGTTGATACATGAATGACATTAAAGCTGTTGGCTTCATCCCGCAGCCGGTTCGAAACTGCTGTGCCGGCTTGAGCAACTACAATTGATCGGTCGGATGAGGGATAAAATGTACGGATTTCACCGGTGTAGCCATGATGAAGATGTCCGGCAAGGAGAAGGTCAACCTTACACTCTTCCAGAATTTTTAAAGCCCTTCCGGCGCGGCCGACCAATTCTATTTTTTTATCCTCGGCACCTGGTGGAGGTATGAATGGGTGATGTGTGACAACAATTTTAAAGAAAGAATCCGGAATACCGGACAAAATGGATTCCATTTCTTGTATTTGTTCGGGTGAGATTCTTCCGTTTTTCCAGGTAAGAGATCGGGCCGTATTGATACCAAGGACCGAAAGATTGTTATCTGTATAACTGGGAAAAAGATCTCCGGTGATATATTTTTTATAGCGGCCAAGAGGGTTCAAAAATCGTCTGAAAATATCAAAAAGCGGGATATCATGATTGCCGGGAACGTTGATTTGAGGTTTTGGAAGCCGTTCAATAAATCGAGCCGCATCACGGTACTGAGAATTTCGCGCCCGCTGTGTGAAATCCCCACTGTTGATTAGCATATCAGGGTTCAGGCGGTTTAGTTCCCGAACAAGGTTTTCGGCAACTTCCTCATCAACCGTTCCGAAATGCAGATCTGAAATATGGGCAATAGTTTTCATGGAGTGATAACATTTAAGCTGTTTCGCTCTGTTTTGAACCGAAGAGGGGAACTCAAGAGTACATTTTCACCGTCTATCGCTACCCGAACTTTTTTTCTTCGGGGGATAACGGTTAATTCATCAAGCAGTTTGGTTTCAAGTGTATCTGTATTGGCCACTCCCCTGGTTGTAATTTGCAGGGCGGTACTGTACAGTGACCATATTCTTGAGGAAGAAGAAAGACAAAGCCATATTCTGCCGCCATTTAAGGATGTACGCGTAAATCCTGCTTCAATCGAATCACTATACTCATTGTTACCAACAAACAAAAAAGGAGTGAGTAGCTTCTTTGTTTTTCCGTCGTATTTGATCGTAAGTCTCTTATACGGAATTTTGTTCATTACAACCAATGCAGCCACGATTTTAGCCCGCCATTTAGACCAACCATGTTTATCTGTTCGAACCTCTCTGTGCCGAACCAGGTCCGGGTACATTCCCAAGGTAGCGTTGTTAATGAAATATCGCCCATTTACGTTTCCAAGGTCAACTTTCCGGTAGTTTGGTTGATTCAGAAGAGCAATGGCTTTTTCGGGATCCTCCGGTACGCCAATATCTCCGGCAAAATTATTTTTGGTACCAAGAGCTAATACAAGAAGTGAGGTATCCGACCCTGCCAGTAATGATGCTGCTGCACTGATGGTGCCGTCCCCGCCCCCGGCGATAAACAGTTCAACACCGTTATCGATGATTCGCTTCATCTCATCGAAAACTTTTTCCCCGGGAACAATTGCAAGATTTTCGGCATCGACCCGGTCAGCCAGAAGGCTTCTGATTTTATCCAGCCGTTCCTTCTTTTCAGCAGGGGATAAAATTCCCGAACCTTCATTTAAAACAGCACCAATTTTTTTCATAGTTGTGATACTATTGAAAAGGTTACTTGTTTCAAGTTAATTGCGGGTCAGGCTACATCATATTGGATTTTAAGAAAATATAAAGAGGTGAGTTGTAAATTTATTTTCAGGGTGCAGGGTGCAGGGTGCAGGGTGCAGGGTGCAGGGTGCAGGGTGCAGGGTGCAGGGTGCAGGGTGCAGGGTGCAGGGTGCAGGGTGCAGGGTGCAGGGTGCAGGGTGCAGGGTGCAGGGTGCAGGCAGGAAGTTGACATCGCCTCAACGCAAAGTCAAATTTAATACTAAAAATAGTGCATTATTTTCGAATGGTTTTTTTCTGCTCTTTGATGATCACTCATAAAATTTTGAAGTATCCACACTTGGACCGAGAACCCTTGCGCCCTGAACCTTGGACCCTGAAACAAAAAAAAGCCTCCCGATACTATCGGAAGGCTTTTGGAATGTTGATCCATTATGTAATCTGTACTTACCCGAGGAATCCGAGTACAGATTGAGGACCCATATTCGCTTGTGCCAGTGCAGACGTTGAGGTCTGCTGCAAAATCTGCAGTCTTACAGACTCACTCTGCTCCTTGGCAAAGTCGGCATCCATAATTCTACTTGAAGCCGAACTGTTGGCGCTGATCGATTGCGAGAGCGTTACTTCACGAATACTCAGCGATGATTGCGTCATACCGATTTCGTTCACTCGCTCATTCATCCCTTCAATCGCTGTATCCACAGCGTCGATAAAGCTTCGGAAATCATCAGCCGTAGCTGCATCAAACGACAGACCACCCTGTCCGCCTGTGCCCGCAGCTGTGGCGGAAATCGCTCCCGATGCCGCTCCTATCTCAGTATCACCACCTGCTGCAAACAACTCACCGATGTTTACCGCTGACAGATCCGTCGTCAGCGTATCGGAAGACCGCTCGCCTACCTGGAACGTAAGTGAAAAATCACCGGTATTTGTCGCTGCACCAGAAGAGGCATCTACAGCACCATTCAACAGCTCAGAATCCTGGAATACGGTTTGGTTGGCAACATCATTGATATCTTCGGCCAGCTTCTCAATCTGGGCGCCGATGTATCCACGCTCATTTTCTCCAAGCGTATCGTTGGCTGCCTGTGTGGCAAGAGCTTTCATTTCGATCAGGCTATCCATAACTGTATCAAAACTTGACTCGGCAATATCAAGAACCGACTTGGCGTCGCCTACATTCTGAAGCGCCTGCTCCAGGCCGGCAACCCGGCTGTTTAATTTCGTTGCAATTGCATATCCGGCAGCATCATCTTCCGCACGGTTGATCCGGAGACCGGTAGAGAGTTTCAGCTGGTTGTCAGCAAGGTCTCTGTTGATTCGATTCAGCGACAACTGGGAATCCAGCGACTGAATATTGGTATTGACTCTGTTTAAATCGCCAAAACTTGACATGTTATATCACCTTTTGTTTGTTCGTATAATTAAGTTGCATTCGTTAAAAGGTTTATCGAAGGCGAAAAGGCGATCTTAAATTTTTTTTAATTTTTTTTGCAGGGTGCAGGGTGCAGGGTGCAGGGTGCAGGGTGCAGGGTGCAGGGTGCAGGGTGCAGGGTGCAGGGTGCAGGGTGCAGGGTGCAGGGTGCAGGGTGCAGGGTGCAGGCAGGAAGTTTGACATCGCCATCAACGCAAAGTCAAATTTAATACTAAAAATCGCAGATATTTCCAGACTTTCGATATTCACTGCAGTTCATTCATTAAACTTAGAAGCATTTGACTTACCCCTTGTGCCTTGCGCCCTGCCGGTGCCTTTCCCGGTCCCGGCGAATGCCGGGGAACCTTGAAACAAAAAAAAGCCTCCCTGATCTCTCGGGAGGCTTTTGAATAATGGTACTGTTTATGTGTCAGATTCAGTTCTTACCCGAGGAATCCGAGTACAGATTGAGGACCCATATTGGCTTGTGCCAGTGCAGAGGTTGAAGTCTGCTGCAGAATCTGAAGCCGAATAGATTCACTCTGTTCTTTGGCAAAATCCGCATCCATAATTCGACTCGATGCTGCACGGTTGGCACTAATGGATTGAGAGAGCGTCACTTCCCGAATACTAAGTGATGACTGCGTCATACCGATTTCGTTTACACGCTCATTCATCCCTTCAATCGCTGCATCCACTGCATCGATAAAGCTTCGGAAATCATCCGCTGTTGCAGAATTGAATGTTAACGATCCCTGGCCTCCGGTGCCTGCAGCTGTTGCTGTAATCGATCCGGCTGTGGCCCCTATTTCATTATTGGTACCTTCAGTAAACAACTCACCGATATTTACTGCAGACAGATTAGTCGTCAGCGTATCTGTAGATCGTTCACCCACCTGGAAAGTAAGGGTTAAATTACCGGTGTTCGTTGGATTTCCGGCTGAATCTACTGCACCATTCAACAGCTCAGAATCCTGGAATACGGTTTGGTTTGCGATATCATTGATATCTTGCGCCAGCTTCTCAATCTGTGCACCGATGTATCCGCGCTCATTTTCTCCAAGCGTATCGTTGGCAGCCTGGGTAGCAAGAGCTTTCATTTCGATCAGGTTGTCCATTACCGTGTCAAAACTTGACTCGGCAATATCAAGAACCGACTTGGCGTCGCCTACATTCTGAAGCGCCTGCTCCAGGCCGGCAACCCGGCTGTTTAATTTCGTTGCAATTGCATAACCGGCAGCATCATCCTCAGCACGGTTAATTCGAAGACCTGTTGACAATCGAAGCTGATTGTTTGCCAGATCTCTGTTAATTCTGTTCAGTGACAACTGGGAATCCAGCGACTGAATATTGGTATTGACTCTGTTTAAATCACCAAAACTTGACATGATAATTCACCATTTATTTAGTTGTTCATCTATACAATCTTATAGATATATGGAGTTATCGTTACCGAATTCGTGATCTTAAATAGACTTAAAATTATTTTTTATAAAATTAACATGTTTTTTAGTATTGCAGGGTGCAGGGTGCAAATGTTGACGCAGTCAACATTTTGTCACCTGCGCCCTGAACCTTGGACCCTGAAACAAAAAAAAGCCTCCCGATACTATCGGAAGGCTTTTGGAATGTTGATCCATTATGTAATCTGTACTTACCCGAGGAATCCGAGTACAGATTGAGGACCCATATTCGCTTGTGCCAGTGCAGACGTTGAGGTCTGCTGCAAAATCTGCAGTCTTACAGACTCACTCTGCTCCTTGGCAAAGTCGGCATCCATAATTCTACTTGAAGCCGAACTGTTGGCGCTGATCGATTGCGAGAGCGTTACTTCACGAATACTCAGCGATGATTGCGTCATACCGATTTCGTTCACTCGCTCATTCATCCCTTCAATCGCTGTATCCACAGCGTCGATAAAGCTTCGGAAATCATCAGCCGTAGCTGCATCAAACGACAGACCACCCTGTCCGCCTGTGCCCGCAGCTGTGGCGGAAATCGCTCCCGATGCCGCTCCTATCTCAGTATCACCACCTGCTGCAAACAACTCACCGATGTTTACCGCTGACAGATCCGTCGTCAGCGTATCGGAAGACCGCTCGCCTACCTGGAACGTAAGTGAAAAATCACCGGTATTTGTCGCTGCACCAGAAGAGGCATCTACAGCACCATTCAACAGCTCAGAATCCTGGAATACGGTTTGGTTGGCAACATCATTGATATCTTCGGCCAGCTTCTCAATCTGGGCGCCGATGTATCCACGCTCATTTTCTCCAAGCGTATCGTTGGCTGCCTGTGTGGCAAGAGCTTTCATTTCGATCAGGCTATCCATAACTGTATCAAAACTTGACTCGGCAATATCAAGAACCGACTTGGCGTCGCCTACATTCTGAAGCGCCTGCTCCAGGCCGGCAACCCGGCTGTTTAATTTCGTTGCAATTGCATATCCGGCAGCATCATCTTCCGCACGGTTGATCCGGAGACCGGTAGAGAGTTTCAGCTGGTTGTCAGCAAGGTCTCTGTTGATTCGATTCAGCGACAACTGGGAATCCAGCGACTGAATATTGGTATTGACTCTGTTTAAATCGCCAAAACTTGACATGTTATATCACCTTTTGTTTGTTCGTATAATTAAGTTGCATTCGTTAAAAGGTTTATCGAAGGCGAAAAGGCGATCTTAAATTTTTTTTAATAAAAAAGTGAAAAAGAAAAAGAGAGAGGTAAAAGCGCCCATATGATGCATTCAAGCTTATTTAGCAAAGTGGAGTTTCTTCAAATTACAGATTAATGATAGTAAATGGAGGATGACATCTGCTCCTTTTGATAGAGAGATACAATTAATTTAAAGGCTCTTAAAATCAGATAATTGCATCAACAAGAAGCTTTTACTCGTTTATCCATATCCCTCTTAAATGCTGTCACCAGTTTTTCAATAGTTTCAGTATGTGAATTATTCTTATTCCAATATACAAGTGACCGTTCATAACGTTGATATTTATCTGCCTTACTTCGTTGGGCGGAAAGCCAATTAAACGAACCTTCACTTATCAAAAAATGATCGGCACACATCGTTTTATTATGAAAGTTTTGGGCTACATTAACTGATGCTCCGGCTTCTTTCAAAAGCACTATTCCCTTTTTAGCGGAAGATTTTAATTGAGATTTGCTATCCTTATTCAGAAATGCATCCACATAACAAGTCACCTTAATACCACGATTTTTTGCATCCCTGATTAATTCAGGAATCTTATCAGATTGGACCGCATAATCTGTAATAAAAGGAGAAGCAATGATAATATGCTTTTGAGCAGACTTAAAACAATATCTTAGAAGCTTGCGATGGCGTTTTAGTTCCGCTATACGTTCAACCGAAACTTCAGAGTCAAGCTGTTCATTCTTGATAATTTTATGAGGCTCAATGTCCACCAGTTCATTACCGGAGTCCTCAAATAGATAGGTTGCCAAAAGTCCTGAGGGATCATTTGTATTATTAGGGTCGAAAATATGCATGTCGCCAAAAACCAGAAAACTTTCCTTAGCCCGGGATACGGCTACATTGAGCATCATCACATCCTGATCAAAGAAATAACTGCCGGTATGGTTTCGATCATATACAGATGAAAAAATCACCACATCCCGTTCAGCACCTTGAAGGGCATGCACGGTACCCACAGTTATTTTATCTAATCCATTATTCTTTCCTTTTAAAATCTTTTTAATAATTGTTTTCTGCTCCCTAAATGGCGTAACAACGGCTATTATATCTTCTATACATTGTTCATCAGACTTATTTATTAAACGTGTTTTATTCTTTGAGATCCAATCAGCAACAGTTTGGGCCTCCTGTTCGTTGTAGCGACTGGCGCTATTGTCTCTTTGTGACATACCCTGAACATGAGCAAATCCAAAACGTGGTAAGTGGCATGATTCCCCGCTCTTCCGTTGAGGCTGAAGCTCACCATGGTATACAAGTTTATTACAGTAGTCGATTATTTCCGGCACACACCGCCAATGTTCCGAAAGGAACATCCCACCGACATCAATATTCTCTAACTTATATGGACTGCTTTTTTGAGCAACTCTCATTACGCTTCCGCCATAGGTTGTTATACCCGCTTGCTTAAGTTGCTGATAGGCATAGTCATCAAAGCTGAGTGTATTTACTGCATTTTCTTTGTCCAATTATTTTACTAACACCCCAAATCGGTTGTATTTGGCTCGTATCTCCTACAACCAATGCTTTCCTGGCCAGTGCAAAGCCAGCTCCTCCAATTTCCGGAGAAACCTGACCTGCTTCATCTACGATAAGCAGATCAGCAAAATTTATCAGCGGATCATTGACACTATCTGCATAATGGCTGAAATACTTGGGAAGCATATAAAAGGTGCTTACAAAACATGGGGTTAATTTGGCATAACGAAGCCATTTTTTTTCTGTGTCTTTTTTTGAGTAGTTTTTGTTCTGTTTTAAAAAATCCTCCATTTCCAAAAGCCACCGACCTTCCCAATAATGAATGGCATATAGAAACATCTTATGTCTAATTTGCGAATCGAGAAGTTTTAGATCCCTGTCATTCTCACCATCATTATAAACTTTGATATTCTGTTTAAACCAAGAATTGATTTTCAAAAGTAGTTCTTTGTACTCTTTTAAAGCTGAAAGAATTTTATCAGCATTCTTCTTTTCTTTAAATATACCCTGGCTCGTTTCAAAAAAATATGCTAGTAGTTTATCATGCGATGTGGAATTTTCTTCGCTTGGTGTCCAATAGCTATCTTTAAAAAAGAACTGATTATGAAGCTTGATCTCATTCCTGAACCGGGGAACTACCGTACCCAACCAACGAATATAAAACGGGAGTCCTTTATAGCTTTCCTTCCATTCTTCCCTAACAGAATTGAGATCATCTAACTTTCTGGATATATCAATAACTTCTTTATCTGCCGCATTAATTTTAGCCGTTATAACCTCAAGTTCTTTATCAACCTGAAACTGATTCTCAATCACGCTTGCCGGATCTTCATCCGTAAATTGATTTTGTTTATGTAATAACATTTCCCCTTCTTCAAGGGTCTTATACATTTTCTGTAATTCTGTATGGAGATGGCTTTTAATCTCCCCGACGGATGAGAATGATTGGCTAAAGTATTGTAGTGCCTTCTCACAGAACACTTTTTTTGCCCTATCAAGAAAGGGTTGATTTTCAATTTCGCCAGGAAAGCCTTTGCCTGAGAAACTGGTTTTTAGCACCCCTTCCTCATTATCACTTTTCAGTACTTCGTTTGAAGGACAATATAATGCGAAACTTGAAACCGGCTCCGGCAACCAACGATTTACGAGGATATCAGGATGCACATCCCCTTCAAAACTTTGAATTATGTTGGTAATAGCCTGATTATTTGCTGATGACGCCAAGATTACTGGTGGCTCTTCATTGGCAAGGGCTTTTTCAACAAATAGATGTGCCACTATGCCTTGAAGAAGTGTTGTTTTACCTGTTCCGGGAGGCCCATTCACTGCCAGTATTTCTCCATCTTTAAGCTCACTAAAATGGTGCAGTGCCTGACGTTGCGAATCTGCTAAGGGGTTATCTCCCTTCATTTGACCCATATGAGATGTAAGCTCCTGCTTTATACGTTGCTCACTTATCTCTTTTCTTTTATTACCTGGGGAGAGATCACAGAATGAATTCAATAATTCGTTAGATTCATTTTCATCAATAAGATGATTGTATAATTGAATAATAGATTCATTTGCTCCAGATTTCACACCCGAATCAAGTGCAATGTAGGCATTCTCATCAAGTATGAATTCCTCACCTCCAAATGTAAAATGCTCTACCTCGTTTCCGTTGATATTTAATGCAAATGTATCAGCTGATGCGAAATGCTTTAAAAAATTGATCCCCCATTCGAAATAGCTGCTCCACTTAAGGTCTACATCTACAGCTGGATTCTTCGCTGTATATTCTTCTTCTTCAGAAGTAGTTCCCAACAGCTGCTCTTTTTTTTGCTTCGAAGTGGAACTTTCGGCAAATAAATAATCACGGTCAATCCAAGGTGAAAAGTCACCATCTGCAATTAAATTTCCAGACTGTTCAAGCCTGGCCGGTATCCAGAGAGGTATTAAGGAATTTTTTACTTTATTCTGTTTCCTTTTGTTTTTAAGAAGCCTTCGGAAGGGACAGATAAGTACCGGACAGAACATTGGCTCATCGTCTGCATCAAAGGTATGAGTTTCAGTTTTTTTATCGCTGCCATCTTTATCTTTTAATTCTGAGCGATACTTATGAAATAATTTCTCAGTGATGCTATGATTTACTTTGCCTTCTGTGATTTCTTTGAAAGAAATTTTTAAAGCATTTTTAAAATAAGAATAAGAATTTACCTTCCTGCGTTCTGCTTCTAATAATGAATTTCTGAGATATCTTAGAACGGTATGACTGCTGTTCTTCTTCCTATCTATAATTGGCACTTTTGATATTATTTTTATTAAAACCTTGATTCCCAGATTTTCTGGTTGATATTTGTGCCAGTTTCTTCATTATTAAATCAATAGAATGAACATCAAACTTTTCTGCCATCCATCAAACCAACTACAATCCCTCCTTCTGAAGTTGGAAACTTGCATTAAATCTCCTCGAATTTATTTTGATCTATGGACTTAAATTGACAGATCAGTCCTCAATAATCACATCCGCGGCAAAAAATGAGAAATGATGATTGATATTGTTTTCGGAATAATTATATCCAGGTTGATTGAATTTAGCTTTGTTTGAACAATGTGTTCTGAATGAAACTTCCCCTTTTTATAGGTTCCAATATCCCACACTACCCTTTTACTCAAAATTAACTTCAGAGGCTATTTTCAGATCTTTTATGTTATCAACCTCAAACCATCCTCTTTGAATCGAAACATACGTGACCTTAGAGGTTTGAGATAGAAAATTAAGCAGGTCGGTCATGTACGTATTTTTGAGTTCGCGTCCGGAATTCCAGGTGTCAGCTATGCAGGCCGAATCATCTTTACAACTGTAGTATGCTTTCTTCATGATATCACACCCTTTGGCCGAGAATTTCATCAACCCTGTAAATTGCCCATCTATTTCTTTCGTGGAATTCGCTTTTTGACCAAGACTCTTTACCTGGTTATTCGGCCCCGTGACAAATGTCTCTGCATCTGACAGCGGATCTCCACAACGCTTATTCCAATATTGCTCCCAGAGTTCATCTGAGGCCAAAACGATATCTTCTTTGCTGTCTAATACTTTTTTCAGCACTTTTTTCGAATAGATAATATCTCCGTATGCAACTATAACTTCTCTATTAAATTCCTTTTCTGCACACATGAGGCTGTAGACCATATTTGTTGAATCAAAATCAATATTTATTACTTTTTTTATTCTCGGATCCTGAATCTTCTCTTCTTTATACCCGGCCACTACTGTAATATCTACAATGCCATAAGAGTTTAAGGTTTCAATTTGCCATTCAAGCATTGGTTTTCCATTTACTTTAACCATGCATTTGGGGACATCATCAGTAAGTGGGCGGAGTCGTGTTCCTTGTCCTGCTGCGAGAATTATTGCTTTTGCTGAACTCATGTTTTCTGACTGGCATTAAAAATTTTTGAAAATAAAAAAATGTCTTCTTCTCTGAATGAAGTATATCGTTCGGGATGCCACATCATACCAAAAATTGGATGTGAATTGTGACGAACAGCTTCAGCTTCATCCTTGTAACGGCCGGCAACCACTATCTCTTCAGGCAGGTCATCAATCAAGATTCCTTTACGATGATAAGAATTGCAGGATCTTTTATCGCCGAAAATATTGGAAAAGTGTTGTTCTAAAAAAGAAACCTCATGCTCTTTCGCTACATGTATTCCCGGCTCAACATCGGAAAGCTTTCCACCAAAAAAGGTGCATATTAATTGCATTCCCCGGCAAATTCCGATCACCGGTTTCTGGTTGGTAACAGCCCATTGAAGTAACTCGGTTTCGGTTTTATCTCTTTCTATGGCAACATCTTCTTTCATTAACAAATCGAGATCATCACTTTTATTTTCCGAGACGTTGTTGCCACCTGAAAAAATGACCCCGTCTAATTGCAAGTGATCTGTATAATCAATTGGGCTTGATATTGCATTGGGTATTGGATAGAGCTGGATACCAATCTTGGATGCAAATGCATACCAACTTTGGTCCAGGACATCTCGTCGTTCATTTACCTTTTCTTCATATACAACCCGCTGCGTTATACCAATTCGTTTCATCCCAATACACGTATTTGTTTATTGGCACAATTCAATTCTACCTTTTCTGCCTTTTGCAGCCTATCAAAAAGTTCTTCTCCACATCCAATAGCTGCAGGCAGTCCAAATTCAGCACAGCGAATCGTCATGTGAGACGCAGCACCACCATATTTGGTAATCAACCCTTTTATAGGGTGCAAGAATATCCAATCATAACCCGGATCTGCACCTTCTGTAAGCACAATTTTACCAACAAGTTCTTCTTTAGAAGAAATCTCTGATAGTTTACAAATAGCAGATGTCACCGATTTAGTACTTACATAATTAGGCTCTGCTGAATTATGTTCAATTATATCCAGATCATCGGGTGATAAAATGATTTGAGGGGTCTCAATTTTATTCGAATCTTCGTGCCAGGTTCTTCCATCCTGCACTTTTTGTTTTATGTATAGAACCGGTTCCCGTGCAATAGTTTGTGTATTCAGCCGTAAAATATCTTCTACAAATAAGTACGACATATCCTGCCTAGTAAAACCATGATGAAATCCCCATTCTGTAATCAATGTGAGCACGGCGTCCAGGTTTTTGGTGAATTGGAATTTAGCGTATTCCCTTGCCGCTGTAGCCTTGCGAATGAATTCCAATAATTGAGGGGCACTAAACTTCATTTCCATCGTTTCAATTTCCTGCTCTATCCTGGCCATTGTTTTTTCAGAAAATAACGTTGATGAGGCCTCTATACTCTTGATTGCTGGCTGATTTGTTGCTCTTTGCGAAGATTCCAACGGAAAATAATATTCCGGCTTTTCCCTATAACTAAATGTTGTGATATCGTAACTTCCCGGACGCAGATGGCCAAATTCATTCAAAAAATCTTCTCGCGATAATTTGCCCGCCAGAACAAGATCCATCTTTTCTACCAGTTCTCCGGCAACAGTCTCAATTGTATTTAAATACTGATCTTTCTCTGTTTTTGTTATGGCGCCTTTAGCAACCAATCCTTTCATCATAGAGGATGCTATAAACCCATATCGTGCCATAATGGAAAATGGAATGGTTCCAAAGTTTATGCAATCATCAATCAGAATATTAATAATTGACGGGATCTCATCGATCTCATAATTCTGTTGGAGTAACTTTTCTCTTCGCGGATTTAATTTTTCGGTCTCTTTAATGAGTTCATCCACCGATAGAGTATCCCCAACTACAGCCTGCTCTGTTAGCTGATGCAAACCAGATTTGAGTTCATTGATCTCTTCGTTCGTAAATCCTGCATCAATAAGCCTTTGAAGGTGGTGATCGATATCCGGGCTAAAGCATGTAATGGCAATATCAAACTCGATCTTATCATGAAGATGTGGATTCTCTTTCAGCCTTTGGACGTAATGATTTATAAGTTTTTCGGAAAGCTCGGGTGAAAGATCTTTAGGAATTAGATTATTGAAACTATTCCTAACATCAATATATGGATGCCCGCCAATGCTAAACATGAGTTTTTCCGGGGCCGGATCGTGATATCCCATTTTGCCCCGGGCAACTCGCCACGCAGAATCGGTAATCAAATATTGGTATAACGAAATATCTAAAGGCTTTGGGCGCACTCCAATCATTTCAGCCGGATTCCAATCAGGCATATCCGCCAAAAGTGTATTCTCACCATAGATATGAGGATATGGTTTACATCGCGATTTAATCTTTCTTTTGGCTTCCTCTACCCTGCTATGAAAATCTTGCACCTCTCTTAGCCCGGTGTGAGTGGTGATGGGCCGTACCTGAACAACATACAGCACACCGGAGGTACTAAGTACGAATTCAATATCGAGCGAGGAATAGCCGGTTATAGATTCCAACTCCTCAACGGCCTCCGTTATTTTTTGCAGTCGTAAATCATTGGGGCGCTTTTGTCCATTTTTATAGATCAATATAGATCGGGAATCTCCTGTGCTCCCTGATGTCACCGTATCTGTTCTGTTTGATTGATCATCATAATTGATCAGAATATAGGGGGTCCCATTTTCCAAATGTCTGGTGAAAGCCACTCCGCTCATTTCAACATCTGTAATAAATGGTTGTACCAATACCTGATTCTCAGGATTATACGTTCCGGAACCATTGGATCGAAAGCCGCTTATCACTTCTTCCACGGCTGAATCTAACATCTTTGGCTCCCCAGCCGAAACTCCTGCAACACTAAGAAAAGCCCCGGCTTGGGATGAATCCCATGAATCTTCTTCCAGAGAACTGCTTCTAACGATTAATTCATGTCCCTGAAACCGATGTTGTATATCTTTAATAATGGTTTCTGAGTTGTGCTCCCAATATTTTAATGGAAAATGAATCTGGTCGGTAACCACAGATTTTTTCACAAACGGTCGAATTCGCTCTAACGTCTCTGCTTTGGTACCAAATATGAAATGGGCAAGATCTTCATGAGAATCCAGTTCGGCCCAGTCTCCACTGTGATCAAATAAAGTGAGCTCGAATTTATTTTTATCCTTTAAATAGATCAACAAATCGGTCAGGCTTCCCTGGTCATTCAATCCCGATTGTTTCTGGCCTACAAATATTTCATACAAATCCCGGACAACATGCTCTTTCAAATACATCAACCCCGAAAACTGTGCATTTGCCGCTTCAGGTGATATGTTTTGCCGGCCTACCTTTTCAGCTGTTCCGTTTGAAGAGATTACTTTCTCGGCACGGTATTGCAGCTCAGGTGATGTAAGCCTTTCCCTCCAGTTTTTATCCACTCCGATTAAAACCGGTGACTGATTCTGCAGAAGTTCTTGAAAAACAGATGGGCGAAAGACTGTATCCGCATACATAAACATCAGATCCCCTCCCTGCCAGTTTTCCATCGCATACCTGAGTGATCCCAACACATGGGTACTCTCCCACCTGGGATTAATCGCATAATGTATTTGTGGATACTCCCGTATAATTTTCTCGATCTGATACCCCCCAACAAATGAGATCTGGTCGTATGCAATTCCGGCTTCACTTAAACCATAAAGAGTCCAGTCCAAAACTTTATGTCCGCGAACCAGCCTCTCCAGAATAGGCTGAGAATGATCTGAATAAAGCGAACTTTGTGTACGTGCTGCACCAAATATAAAAACCTGCATTTTGCCCCGTGCCTTATTCATAAATTGGATTTTTTACCTCTTTATTATCGTACCAATTCTGCAATTCATTAAGCAGGTCTATCTCATCACGATTTAGAATAGATTGATAAATACCAATGTTCTTAACAGAAATCCCCGGATCAAAATACCGAAGCGATGCAGTATGTGATTCACTCTTCACATTTAGAAAGTTTTCAATTTTTCTCTTTATCTCTTCATAATGGTTAACGAGCTTCTCAAACCCAATATGAATAACTTTTTCCGGGCCATGTGCTTCCAATATCTTGTCTGCCCAATTAATTCGGGCTTTCAGTGTATCTATTTGAAATTTTACAGCACCCATCCTGTCCCCTCCGTAAATATCAGCTGTCGCAGACCTCATATGTTTAAATAAATGTCCCTGCCTAATAATCTCTGCCATTTGATCTTTTGGAGATCTGTAAACTATAATCATCTTATACGGACTAAATACTTCAGGCCAAACCTTAAAGTGTTGTCCAAGAAGAAGAGGCTGATCAAAAACTACCCATTTCGCATTTCCTCCATATATCGACCGAATAGTATCAATCCACAATTTTGCTTCTTGCAAATTATGCTGATGGTCACCTTTTTTTAAACTTCTATATAACTGGGTCAATGCCTGAAGCCGTGATAAAGATTGTTTCAACGTATGTTTATCAATATCACTGATGCGACTGTTTAAATTTTTAATTTCTTTTAAACTATTCCCAAGCAGCGTTTCAATTTTTGACGGGTAGTATTTGCTAATCCTTTTTTCCAAATGATCTCCAACCAGTCCCGGCCTTCTAAATTCATCGAACTCTCCGGGAACAAAACCGGTCCCTTCATATTCTTTTAAAAGGTCCGTAACAGCACTTGAACCTGACCACAAAAGCCCATTTATCAAAACATTCATATCATTTATAAAATCTTATTGAAATTTTATCAAAAGAAGCCTGGTTAGATGTGCTAAGCAGGCTCTTTTAATCCACTAATTTGGTTTAATGTTGATTGAATTTGTTTATGGCTTGCGGTAATAAAGCATCATGCATGAAATAATACGTTTTACCTTCTGAATGCTGTTGCCGGGTTGTCTTCCAGTAAGCCGGGTCGGGGATATTATGGAACAATGAGCCCAGTATTTCAGCCCGAAAGTGTGGATCCACATAGTTGATAAGAAGTTTCTTTGCAGCCTTTAAACCCATTTCTCGAAAGTCAACTTCAAAACTTGGTAACAAGTGGCTTCTGGTATCGATGATGTCACCTGTATCAATTCCTTCATTCATAAAAAAGGCACTCATTCCAATTATGTCGTGCACTAATGTACTCCACAGAAACCCATCTGCCCCTTTAACATTTGGAACTTCTCCAGGATGGATGTGAATAAAGCGTTTTCCACAATTCAGAACATCTTTTCTGAGTATCCCCCCGCCACAAAAAATAATGTATTGTTCTGACGTGTTCTCCAGAAACGTAATGAGGATCTCACCATTAATATTATCGATGGTTAACGTGTCGTATTCCCATCCTATAGAATTGAGAGTGTCTTCAGTGGAAAGGGTCAGATCTCCGGTAAACAAACTTTTTGCTTTTAAAGCAGAATTGATTGCAGAAGCAATCCTGGAGAATTCAGATGTAGTTAATTCTTCAATTTTATTTGAATAGCTACTGTTCTGCCATCTCAAAAGTAATACCTTCGATGGTCTCAACCCTAACCTGTGTAATCTATACAGGTATGCTTTCGTAATATTGTGGGCAGTTGCAAGTAAAAGTACATTCTCCAATCTCTTCATGATATTAAAAATTGATTTGGGGCAGTTCCATATCGATCAGATCCCCAATTTTTAAAGCTGTATTGTAGAACCGTACATCTTTTTGGATATATGCCAGAAGACAAAAGCTAACCGCTAATTGGCTATATATTTCTTTACCTAATTCTTACTTTTGTTGCCGGTTTCGAAAGCTCATCGTCGTAACCGGTGTACAACTTTTTATTGATCTCAAATTTTCGCATCAGTTTTTCAAGAAGATTGCTGTTCAAGCTGTCTTCAACCTGAATAGCTGGGATTATATCTTTGATTCTAACCTTTATTTGCCTCCCGCTCTGATCGCAGACTTTATGTATTTAATTATATTTTCGGATGCTGTAAAACCATCATTATCTTTTAAATACTCTGCTACAAACTGATGTCGCTGTGCTTGCATAACATCCTGTTTATTTAAAATCTGATCATCGATAAATTGAATTATTTCTGATGATCGATGGGCATGATAGTGTTGTTCAAAAGCCTTTTTACCAAACTCGTGGAGCCGGCCAGATACGTTTTCATCACGCAATAAATAGAGAGGTGGCTTTGATGTTGACAAATACTCAACCATAAACGAAGAGCAATCGTGAATCAGAGCATCGGAGGTCAAAAACAAGCGGGTATAACCGGACTGTTCCAGCAAACCATTTTCCAATTTCTTCCAAAAATCATAATATGCATTTGTTCTTTCCTTACCCCATTCTTCATCCTTATAGAGCTTTTCTTTTAGCATTGGATGAGGTTTAAATGCTATTTGAATACGATCTGAATACTCCAGTGCAATATCCTGAAATACTTCATAATATTGTTTGAACGTAGAGTAGTCGAGGTCCTGTCCCTGCCCTTCAATCGTGTGATGCGGCGCCCATATTATTCGTTTATGATCCTTTAAAGGCCAGGGATCAGAATCATCGTTATCTGATGGATACAAAAAATCATCCAGTGGGGGATACCCGCTTACCACTACGTTATCCCCTCCATTTCGGGCATACATTTGAGCATACTGCTTATGAACTTCCGTCTCATAAAAATTACGCCATACCAGGTTGTGAAACGGACCATCATAATTTTTCTCTTCTTTTCCATTGGTGGTAAAAAAGTAAGGGACGTAGCAAGAGAGTGATTCAGTATAATGATGCAGTCGATATTCGTCCCTTGTGTAATCAAAGGGGACGGAATAAAAAACGATGTCAGGATTCAGCGAACTCTTGATGTCTATCCAACGGTCATTCTCTTCATCATAGGTTTTAATGGCCTTGTATCCTTTCGACTGTATTTCTTCGAAGGTAACATTCATTTCCTCCAGCATATATTCACTACCTTCCCGCAAATAAGGACACACAAATACCACCGGCTCAAAAAACGGATCCTGCTCCATGAGCTGATAAAGTCGATTGTACTTCCAAACAGCTCTATGAATGACCTGAAAGCCTACGGTAATCACAGATTTATTTTTCAGCCTATCTAACACCTTGCAATAACGTTTTCTGTAAACCTTCATACGTTCTTCTACCGGTTCATCAAATATACTCTTTGCTTTCGCAGCCACCATTGCTTGTTGTGTCATACCTTCACCTCCACGGTTTGATAACTGCCCACTGCTTTAACCACTTTTTGAAGCTGTTTTTCATCCAAAACCGGGCTGATAGGCAGACTCACAACTTCTTTGTGCATCTGATTTGTGATGGGAAGATCACATTTATGCAACTCCGGGTATCCCTCCTGTTCATTAGGTGCAATGGGATAGTGGATGGAAGCCTCCACACCCTCCTCTTTCAAATGTCTTATGAACTCATCTCTGTTTTTAACCCGCACCACGAATAAATGCCATACATGGGAAGCTTCATCTTTACATTTCGGGAGTTGCACTTCAGGATTTGAAATATTTTGCAAGTAAAAATTCGCAACCTCTTTGCGCTTCCTATTATCTGCATCCAACCCTTTCAGTTTAATGCGGAGTATGGCAGCCTGAATTTCATCCAAGCGACTGTTAAAACCTTTGTACTTATACTTGTACTTCGTCTCACCGCCATAATTACTCAGTGCCCGACAACATTCGGCAAACTGAAAATTGTTGGTGCAGATCGCTCCACCATCACCCATTCCTCCCAGGTTTTTTCCCGGATAGAAACTAAACGCTGCTGCATCACCCAAACTACCAATTCGTTTTTCTTCATGATATGCCCCATGAGCCTGGGCTGCATCCTCAACGAGCTTTAGGTCATATTTCCCACATAATTTACCGATTTTTTGGGAATGGGCATTTTGGCCGTACAGATGCACAATCATAATAGCCTTTGTCTTACCAGTAATCTTCTTCTCTATCTGGTTGGGATCAATGTTATAGGTTTCAATATCGGGTTCAACCAGTACTGGTTTTAACCGGTTTTCCGTAATAGCCATAATTGAGGCAATAAAGGTGTTGGAGGGAACAATCACTTCATCTCCCTCTTCCATCTCTCCCATCACCATATAGGCCTGCAAGATAATGCGCAACGCATCCAGTCCGTTTCCCACTCCTACCGTATGCCCCACGCCGATGTAGTCTGCATATTCCCTCTCAAACGCACCTACTTCTTTTCCCAAGATGTACCAGCCAGACTTGACAACTCTTTTAATAGCATTTTCTATATCTTTTCCATATGGCTCATTAATATTTTTTAGATCCAAAAATTTAATCATGGTTCTTCCATTTATCATAACCAATTCCTTCCCATGGCATGCCTCTTTCAAAATTATAAGGCCATGGATAGTGACTATTTTCATCTTCTCTTGATTTAATTTCTCGTACATCTTTGACAATTTTTGCTGGACTACCAATTGCCAATTTGTAATCACCAATATCCTTGCCAACTAAACTTCCAGCACCTATCAAACAATGTTTTCCAATTTTAATATCTGGTAGTAACACTGAGTAGACTGCTATCTGAGTATAATCATCCACAGTGGGTCCCATACATAAATCTGAGGGCGGGGTTGGATCATTTGTAAAAACAACGTAAGGATATATGAATACATAATTTCCGATTTTTGATTCCTGTCCAATATGTACGTTGCTATGAAGCCATGTATAATTCCCTATTTCCAGTTTTCCTTGTAAATCACATAAAGTTCCTATTCTACAGTTATCACCAATTACTGATTCTTCCCTTATTGTTACTCTATGTCCTGTAGAGAGATTTTTTCCTATTTTACACCCACAATAAATTATGCTTTTACTTCTTATCAATGCTCCTTCGCCGATAAAAGTTGTAGCGTTTACATATTCCTCATTTGTGTAGTAATCATTTATTGGCTCTCCAATTGCACAACCATCTGCAACGATAGAGTTATCACCTATATGAGCATTATCATAAATGGAAGAATTATCCCCAATTTTTACATTTTTACCTATTTTGGCTTTATCACTAATGAATACATTTCTACCCTCGAATTTCATATCTAATACCTCACTTACTAATTAATTTCTTTGAATTTTAAATACCCATCTTTTTTTCTGATATAATCATATTCATCATACAAAGACGAAGCCAACACCAAACAAGTTGCCCCGGAAGAAAAATTATCCAGTTCACGCCATAAACCCGGCGGCAAATACAAGCCGTAATAGGGCTGCGACAAACTGTAGGTTCTTTTGGTAGTACCATCATCCACTTTTATTTCAAAGCTGCCGCTTACCGCCACAAAAAGCTGTTCTAACTCTTTATGAGCATGGGCCCCTCTTCCTTCTCCACCGGGAATGTCGTACAGGTAATACACTCGTTTAATTTCAAAGGGAATAATCCCTCCTCCATTATTGATAGGAGTTATATGCCCCCCTTGAGTTTTCAATTTAGGCAAGTCGAGAAGTGTACAGTCATATACAGAAGTGTTTTTTGCTTCTTCAATTTTTGATTTGGTTTTGGATATCACATCAAACATATAGCCCCTGATAGGTTTCAAAATTTCTTATGTAATCCTCTTCTGAATAGATATGATCTGATGCGTGAAGCGACAGAGAGTTGGTAGAAAAATTCTCCAGGTGCCTCCAATTTTTAGCCGGCACAAATAGGCCATAATAGGATCGGTTAAGGTGAAATTTTTCTTTTCTACCGTTAGGATGAGTTACCACCACATCAAAACTTCCGCTCAGTGCAACAATAAATTCTTGCTGATTGTAATACGCATGCCCGCCGCGTGTTTCTCCCCCGGGAACGTCATAGGTCCAGAATACCCGCTCTATTTCAAATGGAATCTGGTTTACATCTTCGAAGAACGTGAGATTACCACGTGGGTCTTCCATTTTTGGGAGATTGATGATTTTAACCAAACTCATGGACCACCTCCTTGATTAATAAATTCTCCAGGTATTTCCCATATCCGCTTTTTTTGAATTCTTTTGCTGATTGCATTAGCTCGTCGTCCGAGATCCACCCATTTCGCCAGGAGATCTCCTCCGGACAGGCTATTTTCATACCCTGCCTGTTTTCGATGATCTGAACAAACTGTGCTGCCTCCAGCATCGCCTCATGCGTACCTGTATCCAGCCAGGCATATCCCCGGCCTAAAATCTGTACTCTAAGCAAACCCATGTCGAGGTACGCATTGTTTACCGAAGTAATCTCAAGCTCTCCCCGATCAGAAGGCTCCACATTTTTGGCGATTTCAATTACCTGATTATCGTACATATAGAGCCCGGTTACCGCGAGGTTACTTTTTGGATTCTCCGGTTTTTCTTCAATGGATATTGATTTACTGCTTTCGTCAATTTCTACCACACCAAACCGTCCGGGGTCTTGTACCTGATAGCCAAAAACAGTGGCTCCGTTCAGGGTTTTTACACTTTCTTTCAGTTTAGAAGAGAATCCTTGCCCATAAAAAATATTGTCACCCAGCACTAAACAGACATCTTCATTGCCTATAAAATCTTCGCCTATGATGAAGGCTTGAGCCAAACCATCGGGCGATGGCTGTACTTTATAGCTGAGATGAACTCCCCAGCAGGAGCCATCTCCCAGTAATCGCTGAAAAGAAGCCGAATCCTCAGGCGTTGTAATAATCAGAATATCACGTATACCCGCCAGCATTAATACCGATAGCGGGTAATAGATCATCGGTTTATCGTAAACAGGCATCAACTGTTTAGAAATCCCTTTTGTAACCGGATACAACCGGGTTCCGCTTCCGCCTGCTAAAATGATTCCTTTCATAATTAACGGGCTTTGTCAAGTACGGTTAACAGTCGCTGAGTATAGCTATCAACACTAAAATCTCTTTTAATGATCTCCCGGCCATGGTCAGCAATTTTTTGAATATCAAGGGTTGAACTCTGTAAGTGATTGGCAAGACCTTCTCCATCTATTCCAACAAATGAGATCCCTTTATCTGCACCAAAAACCTCATCTAATAGTGAAGAGTAGTCAGAAATTATAGCCGCTCCACTGGTCATTGCACTCCGTACTCGGCCGTGAACTACATCAGGATAAGTAGGATTGGAATTCAGCACCTGTTTGGATTGCAGATAGAGCTGATCCAGACGATCATTGCTTACCTCGCCAATCCAGTTGATATTCTTGTTTTTAAGTTTTGGAAATAACTTTTTCAGTTCAGCTGAAGCCGTGATCACAATTTTCTTGTCGGAATCAATGTGTTTTAACCCATTGAGTAATCGAATTCTTCGCTCTTTTCGAATATGCCAATCTACTGTACTTACAACCGAGAGCCATGCCTGGTCTTCCTTGCGTTGTACTCCCTGAAACTCATAATCTACACCTGTATGTTCTTTCAGTTTTTGCAAAAAGATTTCGAAAACACTCCCTGAATAATCAGTTAAAGCAGATTCATACATATCCAATCCAACTTTCTTCGCCTTATTTCCAAACCTGGACAAATCTTTAGAAATCGTTGTTTGATTGGCTACATGTTTATGAAGCCCAAGCGGGACTAATAGTTCTATTTCACGATCCTGCGTTAAGGGCACTTTTTTAAGCGAGGCATTATTTGTGATAGCAGGTAGCCTGTCTATAACCTTAACTTCATTTTTACCTTTAAATATCAGATCATACTCATTTTTAATCGACTTACAGCCGGTTATGAGTGTTACATTTTTACCTGCGTTGTGCAACCTGCTCCACATGAATTGGGTGTAGGGATGATCCCCAAGGTAGCCAGTCACCTTCTTATCCAGAAGATCGTACAAATTCCCATTCAGATTCATATCTGCCTGAACACGTAAATCGTATCCCATAGCCCCTGAATAGATTGCCACGGTAGGATCTGCTGAAGCCTTAACTAATTCTTTCACATAATTACCTTCCTGAGCACAAACGAAATCAGTACTGAAGCCTTGATCTCTAAAACTTTTCGATAAACGCTGTGCAAATTTAACATGTATTCCATGTGCTCCTCCCTTAATACCCGGCAGAACCAAAAGAATCTTTTTCAGTTTACCAGATCTATCTTTAGCATTACCGATAGTTTCAAATCTATTTGGTTCAGAATTTGAGTCAATAACTTCTTCTGATACACCCTGTATACTTTCGATATATTTTTCCGGAGCTATACTCCGTTTGGTTAGTTCTATCACCTCCACATTCCCCTCCAACAACTCCAGCATCTTCTTCTCCTGCGAACCACTCAGGTAGGTGCTCAGATCCTTTAGTGAGATCCACGCCTCTACAGTTCGGACGGTGAGCCAGTTTTTAAATTCTGTTTTGATCTCTGTGCGGTCCTGTTCCAGCAAGGGGGGCAGAAATGGAAGTTTCACCTCCATGTTTTTCTGGCCCAGCTTGGTGGTTTCCATCAGTTTTTGCATCACCTCTACCGCTTGTCCCCGCTTGCCGAGAGCATTGAGTACGCGTGTAAGTGTAAATGTCACCTCGGCACCATTCTCTCCACTGTTGTAGAGCTGAACAAGCTGTTGTGCGGCTGCAAGCAACCAAACCCCTTTTCGGCTGCGGCTCTCTTTGTTGCCGACTTCCTCTTTTTCCGCTGCACAGAGGTAGTTAAGTGCCGACAGATAGGTTTGATTTTGCGGTGACAGGCTCTTCTTCTCCCAATCTGCCAGGATATGTTTGGCCCATGGGAATTCACTGATCACACCTTTCCAAACCCCGGCTTCGGGTTCTTCCGGTGTATAACTTTCATCATGAATCCATCCTTTTTCGGATAACTCCTGAATGGTTTCCGGCTTTAGCGCGATCAGGTTCTGCAGATAAGGATCAAGCCCTGTAGCCGCTTCAAACGGTGTGAGCAGCCTGGGCCCCGGAATGTATTCATATAGTGTGTATCCCAACTCACTGAATTGATCAACAAAAGCGGAATTGTTCTTACGATTTTCTCCCATCGCAAGAAGAACCACCGGGCTGTTTTCACTCAGAACCGTTTTGGCACCTTCGATGGCAGCGGCTTCGTGGCCGTTCAGATCCAGTTTTACCAGATCGATCTTGGGTTCCCCTTCAAACGCCCACCAGCTGTCGAGCGTAATCGCAGAAACCTTGTTTTCACCATTTTCATACAGACGATTCAATTCAGGTGTTTCTCCCTCAATCCAGGATCGTTTTCCCGGTTTATTGGAGATAGCTTTTCCGAGCACAGTCAGGTTTTGAAACCCATTTTCAATCTTACTTGTCTCCAGATAGTGTCTGGAGAGATCACCCGGTTCAAATGCATACACATGACCCGTTTTGCCAACAACTTTGGCTGCCGGCAGAGCGTACACTCCAAAACATGCACCTGCATCCACTACGTTCATCCCTTCTTTGAGGTATTCACGAACAAAGTCGTGCTCGGTTTCGTACCACTGTTCCTGTTCCAGAAAGACGTAAGGAGTCAGCAGTTTCAGGTCGGGAGGCGTGCAGACCGTTACGCCATCTTTTGTTTCAATTTTATAAATCTCGGGCTGAGACGTTTTTTCTTCAGGCTTCTCAACCTCTTCGTTCAGGTTATTCACCTTAGAATGGCCATTTGCTGATCCATTCCGGTGAACCCCATTTTCCGCAAGAGATGATTGCAATTCATCACTATCATCCGAGTCGGCCCGAATTTCTGCTTCAAGCTGATCAAGCTGCTTCAAGAGATCATCTGAATTATCCTTGCCTTTAGATATTTCGGTGATTTTATTCAGATCTTCACCCGAAATCGGTTCAATATCAATATGATCTTTCCAGTTCTCTTCTCCCTGCTCATATCCATCTACCCACTGATTCCAAACAGCGCGCATCGCTTTACCAAGATGGGCTCCGAAGCGTTTTCCATCGGTCAGGAGTGAATTTTCTACTTTTTCGCGGAGACTATTTCTGAGTTCAGTAAGTGCATCAAGATCTGTAGTAAGTTCCACAATTTTATCAGCGTACTGCTCCCATGTATCCACGACAAGGTCAGGAAGACCGGCGTTGATCAGGTGAGTCGTGGAATGGCGACCCGCAAATGTCGGCCCCGGTTTGGTTACCACAGGAACGCCCATCCAGAGCGCCTCGCAGGTAGTGAGCCCGCCTGAGTACGGCCAGGGGTCGAGGGCAATATCTACTTCATTATATTTATCCAGAAGCTCATCGTGGGGTGAAGCGCCTTCAAAAATCAGTCTTTCCCTCTCAATTCCACATGTCTTCATCGTTTCGATGATACGTTCGCGCAAGGCTTCTGTATCGTACTGCTTACTCTTCAAAAAGAGGCGGCTTTCAGGAACACGGTTCATCACATCGGCCCACTGCTCTAAAATTTCATTATTTACTTTTGATGGATTGTTGAAACATCCAAACGTGATATATCTATTCTTCTTTGCGGGCAGCTCTTTCACATCCGGCGCATACTCCGGCGGCATGAAGCAGATATAGTCATCCGGCATCCGCACCAATTTTTCGGTGTAAAATTCCTCTTCGCCTTTTGGCGTCTCATAATGGTCTGTCAGAAGGTAATCGACCGACTTCAGACCGGTTGTATTAAACAGTCCTCCCACCCATTTTATAATGATCGGCGCCGGTTCAAGCGCAACGGTTTTCAGGCGCGTATCTGCCGAGTGGCCGGAAAGTTCGACCAGGATATCGATCTCATCCTCGCGAATCATCCGCGCGATCACTTCATCGTTATAGCCAATTACCGGCTGCCATTTTGTTGCTACTTCATGAATTCTTTTCGTTATCTGATCATACTTATTGTTTGCAGTGTAGCAATAGACCTCAAACTGGTCCAATGGCAGATTTTCAAGCGCTTTTGTAATCATCCATCCAACTGGGTGCGTTCTGAATCCACCGGAAATGAATCCAAGGCGAAGTTTTTTGTCGCGGCTCATATCAAACGGAACAGGCCGTTCCGGATTCTCTTTCGGTGCAAAGTGCTGATCCCACAACGTATGCGCCTCAAAAATCTCCTCACGAGTGCGTTCGGGATTGTAATGAATACCCATCAAGTAATTTGAAAGCGATTCAAAGGAGTCTGGCTGATCTTCAAAGGCAATCATATAATGCTTTTCTGATTCATCAAACCGGCCAAGCTCCTGCAGGCAAAGCGCGTAGTTTACACGAATACCACCTACCTTCGGGAAATCCTTAACCAGTTTTTCATACAGATCAATAGCACTATCATAGTTGCCGATCAGCTTGTAGTGTTCAGCCAGAGAAACCCGGGCCAGAAGGTGAAGAGGCTCATCGTTTAATACCGTATATATATGTTCTTCGGCTTCTTCAAATCGCTTCACTTTTTGCAAAACGCCGGCCCTGGCCAGATGTGCATCATGAAAATTCGCGTCCACCTTTATAGCAATATCAAACAGTTCTAAAGCCTTATCTATATCTCCCTGATCATTATATATTTCCGCGATGCGATAGGCTACACTTGCACTTTTGGGATCCAGCTGGTTAGCTTTTTGAAAGCATTTCAGAGCTTCATCCAGCTTTGCCTGTGCACGGTAGATTGATCCAAGATGCAGCCATCCTTTAAAAAAATCCGGCTTCTTTTGCAGTGCTGTTTTTTCGAATTCTTCCGCCAGTTCAAAATTCTCGAGATTAAAATAACAAAGGGATATCGAATGGTGGGTTTCTGGCTGATCAGCCCCCTGTTCCACAGACTCATTCAAAAAACCAAGTGCCGTTTGATACTCCTTTTTCTGTAAAAAGGCGATTCCGCAGTAATGATATACCGGCCATGGTGCATTTTTTCTTTTCACAAGAGGCTGCAATACTTTCATCGCCTCATCCGGATTCGGTTTCTCTTGGTTCAGTAACGCCTGGGCACGGGCAAGTTGTAGTTTCAAAACAGTTCGGTTTGATCGGTTAAATGTTCCGCAATTCTTTCAATCCATCTATTACAATGATTGTGCCGCATGATGCTTTATCCTTTAAGGGCTCTCCTAATCGGCTCTTGCACTCTTTCGCATCTATATTGAAATGGTTCGATCAGGTATTGATCATTGATTGAACGACATATTTTTCCACCTCTGACAAAAATTTTCCGCTATTGAGCCTGCCCTGTCACGTTGCGCTCACTTTATCCGGTTTGACGATTCACCATATCAAGCCGGTTCATCACTATTCTGATTTTTATCTGGTTTGATGATTGTTCCCTCCCTTTTTACATACCTGATCTACCTGATCTATAGGTACTCTCTCCCATCCTTTATTTATTGACACCACGGTTGCTGCCGATAACCAGACTATGGCAATTGGTTGTTCAATCCTTATATCAAGCAGCTAAACAGCATTAAAAGAGAAATATTATAAGTTTCTCATAAACCCTTAACCTGCTTAATCTTTTTTTCACTAAGACGATAAATGGATCAAACAGTGGGTTTTCCACTATTTATATGAACTTTTGAAAAATAACATGCGTAATCCACAACTTGTATATCAGCAGCAGTCCGTAAAAAATGCATCACCTCTCCAATTGGTGGTTAAGATGTATGATCTGGTGATTCAAGCCACCTATCGCGAAGATGAAAAGAAGATACGAGACATACTGTCAACGTTGATCACTGGCCTGAATTTCGATTATGAACCAGCAGACCAGTTATTCTCCCTCTATAGATATTGCCAGGGACTGGCCAGAAAAGGAGAGTTTAGTGAGATTAGAGATGTACTTGAACCATTGCGCGATACCTGGCAGGAAGCTGCAAGTCAGGGTAATGCGGCTGTTACAAAACAAGGGTAAATGTTTACCCGTATTAATCACCGGGATCTTAATTAGTCAACCATGAATTCAGTTCAAAATCTTTTTCGAAGTAATAATCCTTACGAAAAGTTTGTACAGCAGCTCGTACAGCTCGAGAGCCGCCAGAAACTACAGCTTGAAGCTCAGCATAAGGATCAGAATGAACGAAAAACTGCCCTCGGAGATGTCAGTGCATCGATCTCAAAATTCATCAACCAGATAACGGAATATGAAAACCCCGATAGCGGTGCGTTTAAGCCCTTAAAAACTTCATCTTCTAATGAAAATGTTGTACGCGTAAATTCTGCGGCCGGAGTTGACAGGCCATCAAATTTCAACATTACAGTTGACAGGCTTGCAAGTAATGATATTGCACTTAGCCAATTAATGAATGGTGATGATTATGATCTCGCAACACAGGGTGCTGGATCTGTTACAATTACTATTGGCGACAAAACGGAAACGATTACCGTAGAAACACAGCGTGAAAATGTAGATGGGGTAATGGTAGACAAGACCAATAGCGAAATTCTTGATTCGTTCGCTGCTGCCATAAGTGAAACATTTGGGGAGGAAGCCCGGGCAAACGTGTTCCAGGTGAACAACAACCAGGTTCAGTTTTCGATGCAAAGCCTGCAAACCGGATTCGACAACAGAATTCAGATTGATGGCGCTTCTGGTGTACTCGCTGAAGTTACAAACACGATGACCAAGTTGGTACCTGAAGAAGAACTAAATGCACTGTTCACGATTGATGGCGTTACATTTGAAAGGAGTGAAAATATGGTTGATGACGCCATTGATGGTCTTTCATTTTCACTATTGAGCAGCAGTACTGAAACCGTGCAGATGTCCGTACAGCGTGATCTTGATGAAGCGCGTTCAAACATTAATGAGTTCATATCCTCTTTTAACGATATGAACAAAAAGATCCGTGATCGAACGTTTATTGACGGTGATAATAATTCCAGGGGACCACTGAGAAACATGCGGTCGATACGCAGTTTAACGCTGAACTTGCGACAAACTGCCCTTCTGCCGATGGAAGGCGCAGAACCTGGCCAACTGTCACGATTATCTGAAATGGGTATTAGTTTTCAGAATAATGGAACGATGATTATTGATGATGAGGATTTGCTGAACGAAGCTTTGGAACAGAGACCTGACGAGATTGCCGAACTATTTAGCAGCGAATCATCACCCATCGCCCAGATGAAAAATCAGGCAGAGGCATTTACAAAATCGAACGGAATTATTTCTTCGCTCGAAGACGGAGTGGATCAGACGATCCGAAGACTGGATACACGGATCGCACAGCAGGAACGATACCTGGAACAGTTTGAAGATCGTCAACGCGAAATTTTCAACAATCTCCAGCAGGTGATTGAACGGGGCGATGCCCAGTTTCAGCAAGTGATGAGTTTCCGCCAGTCAATGGGATTCTAACGAAACTTTATCGAGCCATTTTCTTTAAATAAATTATGAATAACGTGCAGAAACAACTCGACGAGCTTATACAGAAAAGCAGTTCTATTTTAAACGAGCTCAAAAATGAATCTCCCTCTATTGAGAGGATCCGGGAAACGCTGGATCTGCGGGAGTTAAATATTGAAAAACTGGGCATGATTGCATCCGGTTTTCGAATGGATGAACTCAATGAGAACCAACAACAGATCATCCGGGAACAGTTCGACCGCTTTGCAGATCTTCATGAACAGATTGAAACGGCCTTAAAAGATGAGCTGATAAGGAGCCGGGAGACCCTTACGTCCGCAACAAGACAACGCAAAGCCGAACAGAAATACCATGTGTTGGAAAAGCCCGACATAACACATTTTTAAAATTTAAAGACAGTCACAGTCATGGATATCAAAAATATTTCAAACCACTTGAATAATAACGTGAATGGTAAAGGGCCTGCGGAAAATGGCAGCGTCTCAGCAGACAAAAAAACTTCTGCAAATGAATCAGCAAACAATGTTTCCGATAAAGTTACTTTCGGAAGCTATCACACAAGTAAAAGTGAGGAACTGTTTGCGCGAATAGAACTTGAAAAACTAAATCAATCCTCTTTCGATAAATTGAAAACAATGAAGTCAAAAATTTCAGAATACCAGGCAGCAAAGGAAGTTTCTGATAATGCCGCAAATGAAACCGAAATCGGCAAACTCTTGAACAACCCGGAAGTTTGGGGTGAAATCGCCGATAAAATCATCGGGTAACGATCTCAAAACATTCTTTTATAAACTGACTGACTGTAAACCCGCCCGGCAGCTATTCCTGGCGGGTTTTTTTGTGCACTTCATTCCATTCCTGACTCTTCCGCCGCCATTCCTCTCTCCTTTTTGTTTATTTTCAGTTTAAATTTGATTAGTTTTTTAATTAGCCTTTATTAACATTACCCTTAGCTGTACCAGACACCCCATTTCAGCATCAGAAGGCTGGGAGATTTACTATTTTGAAGTAGACACACCTGAATACTTCACCTATCTGTCAAATTTATGATTATCACTGAAACTGAACCCTTGCTGTTCAGCACCTCAAAATTGATATAAGTTTAATTTTATGAAAGGAAAAATTCTACTGCTCGATGATGACAAGCTTTTGCTCGGTTTTATGGATGAGCACCTTTCATTGAACGATTTCGAGACGGTGGCTTTTGATAACCCGGTAAAAGCTACAGACTATCTGAAAGAGAATGAGGTAGATTTGGTCATCACCGATGTGAAAATGAATGAGATGACCGGAGATGAAATCCTCGCTTTCGTAAATAAACATCATCCCGATACAGGGGTTATCATGATCACCGGCTTTGGAAATATTCAGCACTCGGTGAATGCACTTCGCAAAGGAGCTTACGATTACATCACCAAACCGTTTAAGGCGAAAGAGATCATTTTCCGTGTGGAACGATATTTCACCACCGATCCGGATGACGCAGGACCGGGGAAGCCATCAAAAACCAAACAGGTTCCACGGAAAAAAGAGCTTGAAAAAACGGAGCATGTCAAATATCTCAAAAAAGAGGAGCTGGATGATGAGATGAAATTTGTGGGGAATGATCCGAACATCAAAAAACTGACCCGCATCCTGCCAAAAATCGCCCAAAATGATGCTCCCATCATGATCCAGGGAGAGAGCGGAACGGGTAAAGAGGTTTTTGCTCACCAGATTCATGCCAACAGCAACCGCGCAAAAGCACCCTACATTAAAATCAACTGCGCCAATCTTCCTTCCGAATTGGTGGAAAGTACACTTTTCGGTCATAAGAAAGGGGCGTTTACCGGTGCGATCGAAGACCGTAAAGGAGCGTTTGATGAAGCCAGCGGAGGCACTCTTCTGCTTGATGAAATCACAGAAATTGAAATTAAAGTGCAGGCCAAACTGCTCAGGGTTCTCCAGGAGAAAGAGTTTTACCGGGTGGGCAGCCAAAAACCAATCTCAGCCGATGTCCGGATCATTGCCACATCAAACCGAAATATCGGGCAGGCAATTTCCGACGGTTCGTTCCGCGAAGATCTTTACTACCGATTGAACGTATTTCCGATCTCCATCCCCCCACTGCGCTATCGTAAAGGGGATATTCCGCTGCTGGCCAATCACTTTGTAGACCGCTACAGTAAAAAATACAACGTGGGCGAAAAGGTCATCAGCGATGAACTGATGGACTACCTGATGAACCAGGAGTGGCGGGGCAATGTGCGTGAGCTCGACAATAAAATTCATCGCGGCGTGATTCTGTCGCACGATAGCAAAGAGATCACCACCGAACATATCGACAATCAGCTTTTCTCTAACGTTGATGATGAAATCGGCCGGGAAGTACTTTCTGATCTCCCCCTCATGTCGATCGAAGATATGGAGCTGCATATGATCAAAAAAACGCTTGAACATACACAGGGAAACCAGAAAGAGGCTTCAAAACTGCTCGGTATCTCTGATCGTACTATCCGGAACAAGCTCAAAAATCTGGATGAGGATTCCTGACCTTAGGTACCCATAGGTTTATCAGTAAGAAGGGATCTGTTAACTTTTTACTTGAGATCTATTGATAATGTCTTTTCTAAATGTAAAAAAGCGTCTGTGTAGGTGTATAAAAGCGGAGTTTATACCATACATAAAATCAATCCCCATCATTTCTTCGCAGAGGATCGCGGATTGAATCGCTGAGTTCCGCTGATAGGCTACTGTCCATATATCGCAACTCGGCGGAGTACTTTGCGCAAATCTGCGAGAATAAAAAATCTAAATCATGTATATCGAAGTATTGACAGATTAGATTTCAGCGTTTTGGACAGTTGTGAAATCTAACTAAAATTTTTAGGCCAGATAAGCCCTCAACTCGCAATCAGCTTGCGCGCCCGTTCAATGCGGTTGGTTTTTGTAAACGTTACAATCAGCCGCCTCCTGTATTCCGGGTTATCGGAATAGGCATCATACAGCTCTTCATAAATCTCGGATGCGTACTGATACCAGCCGTTGTTCATAAACAGGCTCATGTAGTCGTTGAGCTCTGCAGTCTGACGCCCGCTCAACTCGCCGGGAAAATCTCCATCAAACATTGCTTCAAAGTAGAAAATTGCCCGTTCCCGTTTTTCAAGCTCGATGGAAAGCATCAAAAGCTGGCGAAGAACATCGGTCTCCACTTCACCCCGTGCATCGGAATAGATCTCTTCGTAATAGGCGAACGCTTCCTCTTTGAATCCGGCTTTCATCGCCAAATCACCCAGCCGGGTGAGCGTTTCCGTTTCGCCGATGGCAATATCGAACGAGGATCGTGTGGTGGTGTCGAAGTGTTGATGGTACTCTTTCAACACATTATAGGCATCGCCCCATTTTTTATTCAGCTGGTGGATCCGGAACTGGATCAGGTAGGGAACCCGCTGGGCCGGCTCCGCTTCGATCGATTTTTCTGTCAATTGCAAGGCTTTTGGCCATTTGTACTGCTCGGTATAACAGCGGGCAAGTCCGTTTACGGCCCCCAGGCGATCGAAAGGCAGCAGTTTTTCGGTTTTTAACACTTTCCGGTACTGTGCCGATGCCTGCACATAATTCCGTTCATCCATCAGGCGCTCGCCCTGCAGCAGAAAGACTTTTGGAGAGACATTTTTCACCGACATCTCTTCAAGCGGATCGATCGAGATAAGGCCATCCCCTGTTCGATCCAGAATCAGCGGCCGGTCGTACAGGTGAATTCCGTTTTCCATGATGTATGCCGTGCTGTCGGGCAGGTGCCGGCCAGCGAACGGTGATTCAGCATCTGAATGCACCAGGCGTACCTGGTATACATTCTTTTCCGACTTTTCATCTTTCCGGCTGATACTTGCCGGAACCCACGTTTTCGGGTCGAGATCGTTCTGTTCAGGAATCAGATAAAAACGTATATCCTCGCCCTGCTCCAAAAAAAGGACCCACTCCCGGTTTGATTTTACCAGAAGCTTGTTCCAGGCATCTGCTTTTCCCATCACTTCGGGATCGTATGAATGCCATGCTATAGATTGCTTTAAATATTCGGGCTTTTTACCCGCAGATAGTATTGTTAGTCCGGCAAACCGTTCGGCAAGCCGCTGTAATTTTTCGTGATTTACGTCCGCTGTATTCGAAATGTGCAGAACACAATCGATCCAGGAGTAATCGCGAATATACTCCCCGTTTTGTTGAAAATTTTCTGAAGCCATAGTTTTTCCCCGGTAGTGTTAATTCTCTCAGGTGAGAGTAAATCAGACTGCAGGCAGCTGATCAATTATTTTTCTTCTCTTAAATTAAATGTAGTGCAGCAGTGAGTTATTGAACATGGTGCTGTGAACCGCCATGGCTGATTCAAACGCAACCTGAATTCGCTGGAGTTCAGAAAATGATTGAGCGTAATCGGCGTCAACAAGCTCACTCACATCCGATTTTTGATAAATTCTTGCAGATTCATACTGTTCGAAGATATACTCCATCCGGTTGATGTTACTGCCCAAGCGAGAGTTGAGCGTCACCACATGCTCTATTCCGCTGTCGATATCATCAATCATCCCGCTCAGTACTTCCCTGTCATCATTTCGAAGTGCCTGCTCGATGTTTCCAAGAATTTCAAAAAGATCTCCCGCTTCCGTATCACGGAGTTCAGTGCCGCTCACGCTCAAATCCAATTTCACACCATCCGCTACTGATACCGTTGGTGCAGTGTTATTGCTGTTATTTTCCACTCCACCCGGAGCTGCCGCCTCCTTTTCAAATGGTTTTTCTGCACTGTTGGTGCCTGCAAAAAGAAATCGGTCACCGGAGCTGCGGTTCAGCGTAAACACCATGCTGTCGCGGATACCGGCGATTTCATCTGCCATGTTACCGCGTACTTTTGCATCTGCGGAGTCGTTTGCTCCCTGAGTTAAAATCTGTTTGACGTCGATCAGACGATCGATTGTTTCATCGAGCGCTTCCTGCGCCTGGCGTCCCTGCCGAAGGCCGCTGCTGATATTTTTCTGATACTGCTCTTCTTTGCGAATATTCTCCTCAATAATTCGGCTTCGCTGGAAAGACGTAGGATCGTGCGATGGAACGCGAACGTCCTTCCCGCTGGAAAGAGCCGATTGCACACTCCCCAGTTCAACGCGGTTTTTATTGATATCCCGCATAAAGTTGCCGAAAAGTATTTTCTGTGTAACTCGCATAGTTTACCTCATAACGCTTAAGAGTGTATCGTACATATCCTGTGCGGCGGCCATCACTCGCGCGGCCCCCTGGTAGGCATTTTGATATTGAATCATCAGGCTGAGCTCTTCATCCACATTCACACCTGCTTCCTGCTCCTGCTGTATCTCCAGCATATTAATTTCAGAATCGCGAACTTCAATGCTCGATCGCAGCTCACTCAGGTTACTCCCCGGTGTGCTGATCAGGTTTACGGCATAGTCCACAATCCGTCGCCCCCCGATGATCGGCTCACTTCTCAGATCGGCAATCTGTGCGGCAATTTCCCCGTTCCCGGCTTCGCCAGCTATTGCGGATGCAGCGATGTGATTCGCATTCCCACGTATCGCTTCGTTCACCTGAATGTTGGATGCATCTGTGAATTCAGAATTGAAAAAGTTTCGTGCGGTATCGTCTTCCAGACCAAAACCCTGGCTGTGAATCGCATTAAATTCGTTCACAACGGTTGATGCAATATTGTTGAGCTGATCTTTCAGATTTGGGATTTCATCCTCGTACATCTGGATTTCAGCGCCCAGTTTTCCGCCTTGCGGATCGATAATCTTACCGCTGTCGAGGCGAATGCCAACTGATTTATTGACGTCATTTATTTCGGGTCTCAAAACCGAAGCTTTGTTTTCATCCAAAACCATAACTCCGCCGATACGAATCTGAAGTGCGCCTTTCTCCGTTACCTGGCTTTCAAAATCCACGAGTCCGGCAAGCTCTTCCAGTTTCTGTACCTGGATATCGAGACTGGCGTGATCCGGTTTACCGGATGATTCACCCTGCGTGATCGATTTGTTCAGACCTTCCAGGTCACTCAGCAGATGGTTGATATTTGATGTTGTTGTAACAACTGAATCTTTTACCAGGTCGCTGGTGCGGTCTACGTTCCGGCTGATATCGGCGAGTTTGCTGGTAAGCTGCTCCGCCTCGGTGATGAGCGCATTACGGACCGTCAAATCCTGCGGATCGGCTGAAAGCTCGGAAAAAGTGTCAAACACTCTGCCGATTCTCATATCCAGATCACCTCCCGAATCGGAGGCCATAGACGCCTCAAGCTGATCAAAAATTTTCGCCTTCTCCTTCAGAAAGCCCATATCCTGACGTTTTTCATTCATCAGAACATCGGTCATTTCATTCCGCATACGGGTAATGGTGGTGATGTTGACTCCCAGCCCCGAGTGAAACCCGGTTTTCTGCATCCCTACGGGAGATTTATCCACCCGCTGGCGGGTATAGCCCGGTGTATCGGCATTAATAATATTGTTGGATGTAACCGCGAGCGAACGTTCCGCTGAACGAAGGCCGCTTTTAGAAATCTCTAAGAGTGTTCTCATTCCTACACTTCCTGGTTTATGGCTACGCCTGAACGGACTTCTGATTTCTGGCCGCTGGGGCTGTAATGACTATTTTTATTATTGAACAGGCTGTAAAATGAATGCATAAGGTTAGCATTCCGGTTCAGCGCAAACTCAAGCAGATCCACAAGCTGCTCATTTTTCCGCTGCAGCAATTTTGTGTTCTGGGAAAGTTCAATCTTCCATCGCTCAATCTGTTCTGCCTTATCCGGAAACATGCTTTTAAGATTGGTAAGCGTAATTTCCGAATCTTCTCCGGTCAAATTTTTTCGGAGTTCGTCCAGAAAAGCACGTTCATGTTTTTTATACACGCCCTGAATTTCTGACTGCTTTTCCGTCAGTTCTTCAATTTTTTGGGGAGATGATGAAATAATCGCCTGGATCTGCTCTTCCATCACATAAATGAGCTGTTCTGATGTGGTTTTCAGACTTAATACGAGTGAATCGAGCTGCTGAATGGGTTCTGTATAGGTCGTGTGAGTTTGCATGATTATATATAAAAATTAGATGTTGCTCTTCTTTTGGTCCGATGAGGATGACTGGTCCCAGTATTGCGTTACCAGGTCGGCCATTCCAAGTTTTCGTTGTGCTGCAAGTTCACCTGCAAGAGCATCCGTGATAAACTCACGATACAGACTGTTCGACTGACCCATTCCACTGCCATTATCGGACATCTTGAAGGAATCTTTAGTCATCTCATTCACAAGGTGGCGTGCAAAAATCTCCTCAAAATCGGTGGCAGCCTGTTCCTTCCGGATCTCATCCGAACGGTTTTGGCTCACCTGGTTTTGAGCGATGTTTAAAAAGTTTTCAATATTCATCTATTTAATCTTTGATTTATCGATTTGAGAGTCCTTCAAATGCCTCAAAATTTACATCACTATTAATTTTCCGCGCATAGCGCCGGCCTGTTCAACTGCCTGAAAAATGGAGATGATATCCCTTGGGCTGAGGCCGAGTGAGTTCAGCGCGCCGGATAGTTCCTGAACGGTTGTATTCGGTTCAAGCAGAAGTGTCTGCGCCGACTCCTCACTAATTCCAACTTCCGGTACGGGAACCGCGATGGTTTCACCGCCGGCAAACGGCTGGGGCTGGCTCACGAAGGGCGTTACCTGCGTGCGCACCTGGATGTTTCCGTGAGCGATCATCACATCATCAATTACAATTTTTCCGCCGGCAACAATGGTTCCCGTTCGTTCATTTATCACCACACGGGCAGGCGTATCCACCTGGATCTCTTGTTCCAGCACGATGCTTGTAAAAATGTTCATATTGCCTCTGTCCCGAAAAGCTTCCGGCCACTCCACCCGAACCAGGCCGGCGTGGTGCACGTAGGCCAGGTCTTCATCGAATGTTTCGTTAATGGTCTCCACAATACGGCGTGCATTGGTGTAATTCGGGTCACGCAGCACAAGCCCCAGAGGCTGGTCCGTATCGTGAATATGTTCGTTATTTCCCTCTACAAGTCCTCCGCCCGGAATGGTTGCCGTGAGCGTCTGATTTCTGGACACCCTGGCGCCGGGAATTTCTGCTGTAATTCCGCCAACAATAAGAGCCCCCTGCGCTTTGGCAAAAACCTCATCGTTACTGGGATCAAAAAGCGGAGTCTGCAAAAGCACACCGCCCTGAAGACTGCTGGCATCACCCAATGATGAAACGGTTACATTAATTTCACTTCCCGGTGCGTGGTAAGGCCCCACTGATGCGGTAACCATTACCGCCGCCACATTTCGGGTTCGAAGCCGGTCGGAATCTACATTGATTCCAAAATTCTCAAGCATGTTTGCGATCGACTGCACGGTAAACACGGCACCCCGGCTGCTAATGGTTCTATCACCGGTCCGGTCGAGGCCTGTAACCAGTCCATAACCAATCAGCTCTTTACGCTGTGCGTGCTGAATTTCTACAAGATCTGTAAGTGGTGTTGTCTGCGCAATCAACTCTTCTGCGGTCAATAGAAAAGAAAGCATCACAAGAAGGAATGCGGCGCCACGGCCAGAGATGAATGTTCGATTATTACGTTTCATGCGTATCTATTTCCGATTGATTAGTTCAATATGATGGCTGCGCCGAGTGCTACACCTACTCCGCCGAGCACAACCCGGCGAATCAGTCCGCGGCGTTTGGTGAGTGACTTCACTGCCCCTTCCTGCTGATAGCTGATATTGGCATTGGCCACCCGGTATGAAAGCACACGGTTCTGGCTGTCCACATCCCGGGAACGCACGGTACCGGTCAGATTCATTTCGTGGGTCTCGCCGTTAATTTTGGTGATTCTTGTTCCCTCCACGATCAAATCGCCGCTGGGTGTGATTTCAACAATCTGAACACTCATCAAACCTTCGAGCAGCTGACGCTGACTGGACAGATTTCTCTCATCCGATCCGTAGTTCACGCGGGCGTCTGATCCAAAGGTGGGTTCAAACGGAATAAAATTACCGGAAACTGACCCTGAGGCACTGCCATTTGCGTTGGAAGAAGTCCTGGCATCAGCGGTGGAGCTTCCCGAAATATTTTCTGTTAAAATGATGGTGATGATATCGCCCACCTGTCCCGCTTTCACATCGCTGAAAAGAGAATGTTGCGCCATTGCTGCGGGCGCTGAAAGAAGTAAAGCGGTGAAGATCACCGCGGTGAACATCGTTACTTTTACTGAGTTCTTATCCATAATGCTATCCCCGGGCCGCTAACTCTGCCCACGTATCGTTTTCGTGTATCTTTATTGTAAATGATAATCTCTTCATCCTGAGCCCCGCTTTGACGGGCTTCTGCTTCCATCTCAATTCTCACTCCGTTCTGCTCAAAAATCAGCCGGATGACGTCGCCCGCCTCAACAAGGTATTCACTGGTGATATCGGCGTAGCGCACGGGCTGGCCGTTTGCGAGTGTCCTGCGAACGGTTTTGCCGTCCAGATCGTGAACTGAATCCACAAGCTGCCCGCGGTCGTTCGGGACATTCACCCATCGCATATCGAGGTCGTTTTCTGCGATCCTTTCACCGCCCGGAATTCGGCGGTTTGCCACCGGGAGTTTTCGTTCGGTGTCGACAAGAAGCTGGATCTGTGCTGATCGCAACTGGTTACGGTCCATATATGAAACCGTGAAATTTGTGTATCGCTCAATGCCGCCTTCGGGAGTAACCGACCGGATCTGGCCGCCATCAACCCGCTGCAGGCTTCCCGGAATCCATCTCGGCGAGAGACTGAAACGGTACCGCTCCATGTCGTATATCTCTTCGATCGACCGGAGCGCTTTTTCAACAATCACATCCTGAGAATCAGATATTCCAGCCTTATCCGGGCTCAATATAGCAAGGGCGGAATGTTGTGAATAGTTCACCTCCGTTCCGTCTTGAACTGTTTGATAAACCGGCATCAGGCTAAATAGAATCATCAGGAGAATCACGGTGCGATTATCGTTTGATCTGGTTTGTCATTGACATCATATCTTCGGCGGTTTGAACCATTTTTGAGTTGGTTTCATATGCCCGCTGAGCTTCAATCAGCCGAACCATTTCGTTCACAATGTCTACGTTCGACTGCTCCAGGAATCCCTGGCGAATCACGCCAAAACTCTCCATTCCGGGGTTTCCGTAAAACGGCATTCCCGATGCTTCGGTCTCGGCAAAAAGGTTATCACCGCGAGCTTCGAGGCCGCCCGGGTTCACAAATTTTGCCAGTTCAATCTGCCCCAACTCAATCACAGCGCCATCTCCGGCCATCTGTGCCGTTACAATACCGTCCTGTGAAATTTCTACAGCGATGGCATCCTGTGGAATTTCAATCTGATCTGCCAGCGGGAGTCCGGAATTGTTCACCATCATGCCGGTAGAATCGCGGTTGAAATTTCCATCACGCGTGTAGGCCATTGAACCGTCGGGCATCTCCACCTGGAAAAATCCGGATCCGCTAAGTGCAAGATCAAGCGCGTTACCGGTTTCCGTAACGGAACCCTGCATAAAGTTTCTGATCGTTGCTACTGCGCGTGAACCGTGGCCGATCTGCAGCTGAGGGCCATCATTCGAGACCCGGTTTGCTGAAGATCCGTGCTTTGATGAAGCTACGTTTTCGTAAAACAGATCCTGAAACGCAACGGTTGTTCGCTTATACCCCGTGGTGCCAACGTTGGCCAGGTTATTCGCGATGTTGTCTACCGATTTTTGCTGGGCACTCATTCCAAGTGCACCTGTTGTTAGTGCTCTAAACATATGTTACCTGTCTGTTTTAGTGATTAAAATCTTCCGAGTGTGGTTGTCGCCTGTGCAAGTGTTTCGTCTGTGGTTCGCATGGCGCGCTGCTGGGCTTCGAACATTTGTGAATTTTTCATCATGTCAACCATTTCGCTCAGCGGCTCCACATTCCCTTTCTCGTAAAAACCCTGCATGACGTTGCTGTTTCCCGATACTTCTACAAGAGAATTTGGCGGAGCTGAAAAGTAGTTGCCACCCTTACGCTCCAGATTAGACGGATCGTTTACATCCACAATTCTGAGTTTGTCATACACTTCGTCGTTCAGACGAATGGTGCCGTCTTTCGCTACTTCCAGCTTTGCGCCGCCATCATCACGGCCGATCGCCTGGAAATATTCCGGAATATGGACTGCTCCTCCCGAACCGATTACATTTGCTCCCTGGCTGTTTCTCAGGTAGCCGTCTGAATCAATATGGAATCGCCCGTCACGGGTCAGAAAGGTTTGTCCGTCTTCCTGGACGGCAAAAAAGCCGCTGCCATCAATTCCAAAATCGAACGCATTTCCTGTTGGCTCGAGAACGCCCTGCTGCAGGTTAATCTGCTGCATAGGCACGGGTTTTGTAACCTGACGGCCATCTACCTGTTCGGTGATGAGCCGGTGAAACATCTTACTCCCTTTATATCCGGGTGTATTGATGTTGGCAAGGTTATCCGCAGTGTTATCCTGTGCTCTTGTGAGCATCTGCATAGCCTGCATCTGAGCCTGAAATCTGTCGATCATTATGCTATCTTTTTATATGGGTCTTATTTATTTGCCGTCTGATGCACTCCGCTTTTGAGCAGGCGCATCAGGATGATACACGGGGTTACTCATCAAATTCTGTGCCACGAGCTGTATCCCGGCTCATCTCCCAAATCCCAGTTGCACAGAAAACAGGCTTCATCAGTATTGAATCACGATTATCACGCCTATAAACTTTTTATGATTCATGGTTTGTGCGCAGATTACTGTCGCATACTGAATCTGCTTCAACTTTCCGCGGATGCAGAAACTTTTTCCTGATTTGCGGAAAGAGCGGACCTGACGGCTCGTAATACCTGATGGAAATCTTTTCCTCCCGATGGATGATTTATCCCGCTCCGGCACCCATCGCACCTCTCCTGGAGCCTGCTGCGCGGCGTTCATCTGTGGTACTGTATTTGAAAGGAGTACGTGCAGATGATCCATTTGAATAGTTATGTCTGACCAGAAAAGCGACCAGGAAAAAACCGAGGAACCCACGCAGCGCAAGCTTGAAAAAGCTCGCGAAGAGGGGAATGTTAGCGTAAGCAAGGAGGTATCCTCCGTGATGCTGATGGTAGTTTCTATTATGGTTTTTGTGGGATCCGGCGGGTTTATGTACGGAAAGCTGGAGCAGCTCTTCGAAACTTTTTTAATCAACTCCGGCACTGCGCTTGAAAATGAAGAGCACGCCATGGAGTACCTCGAACAGGCGATGTGGCTCGGTTTTGAGATGATGGCCCCGGTCCTGGTTGTACTTATGGCAACCGCCCTTATTGTAAACGTGGCCCAGACCGGTGCTGCATTCAGCACAAAGGCAATCCAGCCGAAAGCGAGCAAGATCAACCCGGTAAACGGAATCAAAAAAATCTTCTCGATGAAGGGCGCCGTAGAGCTGGTCAAGGGATTTTTAAAGCTCTTCATCGTTTGCATCGTGGTTTATTATACGGTACGAAATGACATCAATCATTTCCTCTCATTTGTGACCAAACCGATGAGTTACAGCATTGCCGAATCGGGAACGTATGTGCTGATGTTTGTGGGGCGGATCCTGGCGGCGCTCTTTATCCTGTCTATCGCAGATGCCGTCTACCAGCGGTTTCAGCACAGAAAAGATCTGCGGATGACCAAGCAGGAAGTGAAAGATGAGTACAAGCAGACGGAGGGAGATCCGCACGTAAAAAGTCAGCGGAAAAAAATGGGGATGTCGTTCAGGCAGCGAAAACGGCTCGACCACGCCGTACTCAACTCCGATGTTGTGGTCACAAACCCTACTCACTTTGCCGTAGCCCTGAGATACGACCCGGATAATAGCGACGCTCCCGTGGTGATGGTGAAAGGGCAGCGGCTGAAAGCTCTGCGAATTAAAGAGCTCGCAAAACATTATGGCATACCAATTGTAGAGAACAAGCCGGTGGCACAGGCGCTTTTTGCCACCGCCGAGGAAGATGAGTACATCCCGGCAGATCTTTATAAAGCTGTAGCTGAAATTCTCGGCTACGTCTACAAACTGAAGAATAAATCAAAAGTATAACATCAGCTGATGGCAGGTACAGGTAAAGGATTTAGTTTTGACACAATGAAGGGGATGTTTTTTCAGACGGATGTTCTGATTTCCTCAAGCATCATCATGATTCTGATGATCATGATTGTCCCCTTCCCGGCATCGCTGATGGACTTTTTCCTGGCACTGAGTATATCGCTCTCGCTGATTGTCCTCCTCGTTGCCTTCTACACGCTGAAACCGCTCCAGTTTGCCGTATTCCCCGGTATGCTGCTGATCCTCACTCTGTTCAGGCTCTCCCTGAACGTGGGTACCACCCGCCTGATATTAAGTGAAGGCTATGCCGGGTCCGTTATTGAATCGTTTGGTGGTTTTATCGTAAGGGGAAATTTTATTATCGGGATCATTATGTTCTCGGTGCTGGTGATTATCAACTTTGTGGTGATTACCAAAGGTGCCACACGTATTGCAGAGGTGGCCGCACGATTTACACTCGATGCCATGCCGGGTAAACAGATGTCGATTGATGCCGATCTGAGCGCAGGACTGATTACCGACCAGGAGGCGAAACAGCGCCGCGAAGAAATTTCACGTGAAGCGGACTTTTACGGGGCGATGGACGGTGCGAGTAAATTTGTTCGGGGGGATGTCATTGCCGGCCTTCTCATCACATTTATCAATATTATAGGCGGCCTGATTATCGGGACCGCACAGCAGGGAATGGGCCTTGCCGAAGCGGCCGAACTTTACACGCTGCTGACCATCGGCGACGGCCTGGTATCGCAAATCCCCGCCCTTCTGATCTCCACTGCTGCCGGTATCATTGTATCGCGGGCAGCATCTGAAGGAAACCTTAGTGAAGAGATGACCGGACAGGTTCTTGGCAATCCAAAAACCGTAATGATCGGTGCCGTTTTTATCTTTTTGATTGGTGCTCTCCCCGGCCTCCCGCTGATTCCATTCTGGACGATCGGCTTCATCTTTGTTTTAATCGCATACACCAAGCACAAAACTGAGACAATTGAACAGATTGAATCGGATGAACAGCAGATAAAACAGCTTAAAGGTGATGCCGAGGCGGAAGATAAAGTAGAAGATTACCTCCTGCTCGACACGCTGGAACTGGAAATCGGCTACAGCCTGATCCCGATGGTAGAGAAGGAACAGGGCGGCGATTTGCTGGAGCGGATGACATCACTCAGAAAGCAGCTTGCGGCCGAACTCGGCATTATCATCCCGTCTATTCGAATTCGCGACAACGTTCAGCTTGATGCCAACCACTACGTGATCAAAATGCGCGGAATCGTACAAGGCGAAGGTGAACTGCTGCCGGGCTACCATCTCACGCTGCTGCCGGCCGACTTTAAGCCCGATATCCAGGGAATTGAAACCAAAGACCCGACCTTCGGCATGGATGCCATCTGGATCAGCGGAAAAAATAAGTCACAAGCGGAAAAATATGGTCTTTCTGTGATTGAAGCAGGTGCGGTTATCACCACACATTTGATGGAAGTTCTGAAGAAAAATGCCCACAAACTGGTTGATCGCCAGATGGTGCAGCGCCTGATTGACAATATTAAAGAGAATCATCCTGCACTTGTGGAAGAGCTGATTCCCGACGGATTAAAAATTGGCGACATCCAGAAGGTGCTCAAGCGGCTGCTGCGTGAGCGTGTTCCTGTAAAAGACCTGGTTACGATTCTTGAAACACTTGCTGATCACTGCCAGAAGACCAACAACACCGATGTACTGAACGAGTATTGCCGTGCAGCCCTCGCAGAAACGATTACGCGTCAGTTTGCTACCGATAGTAATGAAGTGGTGGTTGTGATGGTAGATTCAAACCTTGAATCCCACCTGATCGGCCAGGCACAGCAGGGAAGCCTCAATTCCAATACGCTGGGTCTTACACCCGATATGGTTGAGCTTCTTTATCAAAATGCGTCGAAGGTGTTCGACTCCATGATTCGCCAGGGATACGATCCCGTACTGCTCACATCACCGGTCCTCCGGTTCACCCTGTTCGAGTTTCTGGCACCAATTTTGCCAGAATTGAATGTGTTGTCATACAATGACATCAGTTCTGATGTACAGTTTAAAACGTTTGACAGAATTAAGATTCAGCAAGCCGAAATTGAACAGCCTACACCCGCATGATACTTAAGAAATTCTTAGGGAAAACAATCGACGCCGCCAAGAAAAGCGCGCAGCTAATGTATGGAGATGACTTTGTGATTCTCGACAGCAATAGCGACGACAGTAAAGGCAATGCCGGAATTACGGTTGCTGTAGGCAAGAAAGAGAATGCGAATGAGGAGCAGAACCCGAACGACAGGCATCAATCTGCATCACGTGAACAAAAACAGAACGGGAATGGTGTGAGCTTTGAACGAACCCTGGACCAGGCTGCCGAGTCTTCGGTCAGTAAAAACCTGGAAAATCTGCGGCGATATGCGGAAAAAAATGCACCTCTGAATGGAAAAAATATCGGTTCGGATGAGGAAGATTCCGAATCCGAAAACCGATCAGAAAAAAAATCTGAAAAAACTGCGTTTACTCCGGGCGGATCAAAACCGGGCAAACTTCAGCAGAATGGGCAGGGCGTTTACAGCCGTGCGAATGTGAGATCATCTTTCTCACAAAACACACAGAATAACAGAAGCGACGACAGCAGAAAAGAGATCCCGGAAACAGAAGAATCTTCTGCCCCCCGACAGACTTTTACCCCGACACCAGCGGCTGAATCACGGAAACCTGAAGAAAACAGCCTGCTTTCGAAATTTGATAAGTCGGGCCCGAAAATCAACCGCACGACAAATACCTCTACCGTGCCGTCATCTAAACCGCGGCGTGAGGAGCGCGAGATTACCGCACTCCACAAACGGTTTGATAAACTGGAGGCCCTGCTCGATTCATCACTAATCAGTTCCAACCTGGATTACGCTTCGCATCCTGCGTTTCAGCAGCTGGTACAGACCGGGATCAGCACAAGCGTGGTTGCCGGCTGGTTCAGCGAGATCATCAAAGAGGGAATTGACCCCTATGATCAAACCACCATTTTTATGTCAAAATTGTCTGGCATCATTCGCGAGGCAATCCGCTGTGAAACCGATCGCAAAACACAAAAGTACCTGCTCTTTGCCGGGCCATCCGGATCGGGGAAAACCCATTTAATCATGAAGCTGACCCAGCACCCCGATTTTATGAAGCAGAAGAAAATTGCGGTTGTATCGATGGCTCAGTCATCCCCCGACATGCCGTATTACACTATCCTCGAGCCGTTTTGCCGGGATCATGACATTCCTTTTTACAGCGTAACCACCGGTGTTGACGTAACCGAAATGCAGGAAGAGTGGGAAGAATATGATCACATTTTGATCGACACTCCATCCATCAGCACGCAGCAGGAGAACTCCTTCAGGCGATACTGGAAAATGCGTCAGGTTTTCGCATCGGTAAAACCGCTGGAAGTTCACTATGTGGTGAATGCATCACTCAACAAATTTTATTTCAAAGAGTCATCGGCCGTCAACCACCCGCTGCAGCCCGATTATATCGCCATCACGCACCTGGACGAAGTTTCCCAGTGGGGACCCATCATTCCATTTATGAAAGAGATGGGGTGTCCGTCGCGGTATGTAAGCAATGGCGAAACGCTGCCTGACAGCCTGCACAGGTTCGACCCTACCTGGTTTGCTCAAAATGTGCTTAAAAACTGATATCCATATGAGAATGAATAACCAAACAGAAGGACCATTTGTACTGTCTGTGATCAGCGGCAAAGGCGGCGTTGGCAAAAGCATGACCAGTGTAAACCTTTCGGAGATGTTAACCCTAATCGGTTTTAGTGTGGCGCTGATTGATGCCGATATCGGCCTTTCCAACTGCGCCACTCTGCTGAATGAGCAGGTGCACGGAAGTGTGGCCGGCTGGATCCGCGGAGAGAACGGACTGGAAGATCTGCCGCAGGATGCCGGCGGAATTACACTGATCACCGGTTCTGATGATCCCGCGCACCATACATTTGATCCCGACCTGATGGTAGATGCACTCGACCAGATTGTGAGCCATCTCTCGGCAGATTACGACTTTATTATTATCGACACACCGGCGGGAGCGGGAGAAATGACTCTCTGGGCGCTCGACCGTGCCCATGTTGGCACCATAATTCTTGTGGATGAGCCTACCGCCATTTCCGATATCTATCGCCTCTGCAAATATGTGTACTCCATCGACCCGGGGTTCAACTTTGCCGCGGTGGTCAATTTTGCTGATGACGAGGAATCAGCCGAAAGCACCTGCAAGCGATTCAACCATATTCTCGATTACTTTTTGAAAAAGCAGGTGAATTACCTGGGCTTTATCCCTGCAAGCATTGCGGTAAAAAATTCAGTGAAAGATCAGCAGACGCTGCTGCAGTCGAACCCAGGCGACCCGATACTCGATGAACTGCGCTTTATCGCAGAAAATGTAGCCGGCATGGCAGGTAAAGTGCCGCAGCGCGCAGAGAAACCAGTTTTATAATTACAAAGACAGAAAATCATGTTAATCCGACTTATTACAGTGATCTCTCTTTTCAAATTTATGTTGCTTCTGATAGCCGGAAGCAACCCGGATGTTGCTCTCTACAGAAGTCTCATAGTTTTTATGATCCTTTTTACAGTGGTGTACCTGGGAATTTTTTTCCTGAACATCATTCAGAACAACTCCAATATAGAAGAATCCACTGTGCCCGGCATGAAGGAAAATAAGTCAAAAACCAAAGAAGAGGGGTAGATATGAGTAACTTATCGCTACAGGAAATCGTTGATTCATTTTGCAAGCATCCGGCACCGGGGCTTCGAAATTCAATCATCAGTAAATCGATGCCGCTGATTCGCAGCATCATCGGAAAAATTAACCGTCCCGATCAGCCGCTGACACAGCGCGAAGATCTGGAAAGTGCGGGGATCAGCGGATTGATCCAGGCACTCGACACGTACGACTGCTCGAAAAATATCCAGTTTAACACGTTCGCCTACTACAGAATCCGTGGCAGTGTGATCGATTACCTGCGAAAAATTGACCAGCTTCCGCGTAAACAGCGTAAGAATTATGGTCAGGTTCAGGAGGTAATCCAGAGAAAATCGCAGGAGCTTGGCCGTATGCCAAGTGAGGATGAAGTGGCCAGTGCACTCGATATGTCTCTGGATGAGTATCATCAGCTTCTGACGTATGTTCAGCAGCGAAATGCACTTTCACTGGACAACACTTTTGATGAAGATTCCGGCACCTATTATGAAATCCATGCTGATCCGGATAGTGTAACGCCCGATCACAATATGGAGCGTAAAGAAGTTGCCGAAAGCCTGAAGAAAAAAATCGGGCAGCTTGATGAGCGCGACCGTCTGATCTTAACACTCTATTATTATGAAGATATGACCATGAGTGAAATTGCGCTATTGCTTGAACTTTCAGAAGCGCGGATCTCACAAATCGTCGGTAAGCTCCTTATTCAGCTTAAGCAGGATCTTATGCACGAGGAGGTGTTCCAAAGCATCTAACCCGTGTTACAGAGTCACAGAGCCAAATCTTAATAAAGTCTAACGCCCCGGCGATTCAGTTTGCCTTGATTGGACCGATAATATGATTATACTTATCGCAGTAAGTTAATCATAAAGATTTTGCTGCGATCGTAAGTCAGCGTTTGATTAGGCGATCACCAGCAATAGCATGAAATAATGTTATGGCTCTTATATCAAAAATATCGAGATTAAACCGTATCCCGGAGCTTCTGAATAAAAAAAGAGATGCAGAAAGGGATGCCAAACAACGCAGGGAGAATGATGCCCGTCGACCCGTGTTTTCGCTGAACGAACGCCCATCACGCAAACGCTCCCAGGAGATTTCCGGGGCAGAAGTGTTTCGCATTCAGACCGCTAAATCCCTTCGCGAAGGAATCGGCCGAAATGTAGATCTTTTCGCTTGAAAAGAAGTTTCGTCTTTGATAGATGTATCAAACCCACATCAATTATAAGATTGAACTGAAGTACAATTCAATCATCTTATCAGTTTAACCAACGTCATTGCGGGCATCGACCCGCGATCTCCCATCATCGGTAAACCGACATTTTTCCATTCACGCTCAAAACTCTCCTTTTCCCTTCATTAAAATCTTCTACAAATTCCCCGTCTCGACTTCAACAACCGGCTGATATTCTACCGGGAAAGCACAGGAGTTGGCAATAAAACATTTTTTACCGGCCTCTTTATGCAGCTCAATAGCTTTCTGCTGCTTTTCGGCCGACTGTATTTTCACTTCTGGATGAAGCGTTACATTCACAAACTTTCCGCTGCCATCCGGCTGCTCCTCCATTTTTCCCATGGCCTCATCCCGATACTCCGTCACGATAATGTCATGTACCGAACAAAGATGCAGATACCATAACATATGGCACGCTGAAAGTGAAGCCAGGAAGAGATCTTCCGGGTTATGCTTTTCCGGATCACCCCGAAACTGCGGATCAGCACTTCCATTCAAATCCGGTTTTCCCTCCACTTCTACCAGGTGATCGCGGCTGTAGGCCCTGTAACCCGAAGTTCCATTTCCAAGATTTCCGGTCCAGACAATGTTTGCCCGGTATGCATGCTGTTTCATCTGTTTTTCCTGTTTTGAAATTGAGATCGGTTTCGCTGTATGGAATGATAGTGTGTATGATTTTTATAATAGAGCAGCCATTCGGTCAGTGTTAATTCTCCATTTATTTCGTGGATGATTGTATTGCTAAACTGATCCGGCTCAAGTGCTGTCAGCAGCCGGTAGTTTGCGATTCTCAAATGTGAAAAAAGTTCGATTGCTTCTTCCCATGGACGGTAATCACCCAGGATTTTATCGGTCCATACATCCTGATCCCAATCAAACACATGCTTTCCGGGCTCAGCAACAAATCGCCTCAGCCGCACATAATTATTCGCTTCGCTGTCGGCGAGGTGAGCAATTTGCTGATGAACAGACCAGCTTTTTTCATCCGGGCGATAATGGAGTTCCTCCGTTTTAATGGTGCTCAGCAGATTTTTAAGAAGTTCAGGAGCGGCACCATACTCTTCAATCCAGACGTTCCGTTCCTTTGTTATAAAATCTGTTTTCAAATATTTTTCCATTGCGGTGGAACACCTGCAGTCCCGGCTTTTGTAAAATGGCGTTTCGGTGAATCCAAACCTGCGGTACAACAGAAATGCAGGGCGAAGTTTCAGCGGATCGGTAAAAAGCACCATCCGGCCGGCATTCATTTCCAGGGCTTTTTGGATAGCGGCGTTCATCAGTTTTGTCCCGATTCCGTTTCCCCTGGCAGATTCCTGCACCGCCATTTTAGTCAGCTCAAGATCATCGTTCAGCGGTTTCAGGGCTACAACTCCAACCGGAGTGCCGTCCAGTTCTGCCGCCAGAATCGCCCCGCCCTTCTCAATGATCTGTTCAACAGGGTATTTCAGAACGTTGATATCTTCATCACTGCAGCCAAAATCTTCCAGCCAAGACATATTTAAATCGCAGAAAGCATTTCCGTGCCGGCCGGCATCAAACGGTACAATGTTGGGTGTTTCCATGATCTGTTTTTGATTTAACTGTAATTGGTGATCTAAATTCTGTGATCAGCTAAACTGCTGATGTATTATTTGAAATAGGTCATAAAATAGATCGATCAAACAACGAGCCTTATTTTTTTACCTCGAGGACACGATGGCGCGAAGGATCACGAAGAAGAATTTATGATTTTAAAACATTTCGTGAAACCATCGTGTTTTCGTGAATTCTCCGGGAAGTGATCACGCAGAAAAATCCCCTCCCCGAAGGAATCGGGACCATGTGTGGCTTGAGAGGGGAAATGGATTTGAAAACTGCGGAACGCAGATTTTCAAACCGAGGGGTGTGTTGATAGGGTAAGAAGCCATAATACTGCTACAGTTTTATCAAGGCTCCGGGGAACACACCCCTGAATACCCTCTCGAGAGGCTGTGAGAATTTACCCTCTCATTTGAAGGCATTTATTATTTTTTAAGGTATGAAAGCTTGTATTGAAGCTCCCCTCCCTATCAAGTCCCGTTAGGGCGCGATAGGGAGGGGACGGGGGTGGGTAAGAAAGTCTGGGAGCTGAGAAAATTCACAATCAAATATATGAGCCATTTATTTTTACCACGAAGGCACAAAGTCACGAAGATACACGAAGTTTAATAGAATCAAACAAATCCAATTCGTGAATCTTCGAGCCCTCGTGGCTTTCCCCTGGGGATCCCTTGCGGGGCGTGGTGAATTTTATAATTCTCAATACGTATTGATACGTTATTTTCTCACATCCTCTCGAGCCACACTTGATCCCGATTCCTTCGGGGAGGGGACTTTATGACTGTCGCTTCAAATACAGTGTGCCAGCTGGTGACACTATGCTGATTGCGATTGTTGCTTAAGGTAGATTTGAATAGCTGAATTTAAGGCATCGGCATCATCAAACCGACAAACTCTTCCAGGAAATCGAACATTCGGGTGAACATCATTTCGAACGCTACCGGCAGATAAGGTGCTACGAGATAGAGCAGGATAAACCCGGTCCCGATTTTAATCGGCAGCGCGATAAACATAATATTGGCCTGCGGCATGATGCGGGCAAAAATTGCGAGTGAGAGGTCAATCAGAAAAAGAACAATCAGAAAGGGCGCCGTGATCTGAACGCCAATCACAAACAAGTACGTGGCAAGTTCAAGCATGAACGGACCGGCAAGCTGAATCTCCGCCTGCTGAAGCGGCACGAGTTC